>CAJXSI010000011.1 GCA_913061155.1 uncultured Alphaproteobacteria bacterium | reverse complement strand
GAGATCTAGTACGGTCTCGTGGGCTCGGAGATGTGTATAAGAGACAGGGATTATGATATGCGTGAAATTGTCTTAGACACTGAAACTACGGGCTTAGATCCCTATAGTGGCCATCGTTTGACCGAGATAGGCTGTATGGAATTAATTAACCACTTACCAACAGGAAAAAAATACCAGCAATATATTAATCCTGAAAGAGATATCTCGTACGAAGCCAAAAAAATAACAGGGTTGAGCCAAGAATTTTTGAAGGATTACCCAGTTTTTTCAAAAATTGCCAAAGATTTTTTGGATTTCATTGGCGACGATCCCTTGATTATACATAATGCAAAGTTTGATTTAAAATTCTTGAACTACGAACTGGAACAATTAAACCTTTCCCCTTTAAAGGCAAACCCTATCATTGATACGTTGGATATTGCGCGGCATAAATTCCCTGGATCCCCTGCCTCATTGGACGCATTATGTAGGCGCTTTAAAATTGATAATACGGACAGAACCCTTCACGGGGCTTTGATTGACTGTGATTTGCTTGCCAAGGTCTATCTGGAATTAAATGGCGGCGCCCAGGCCAGCTTGATTGGTGTGCCAGAAAAAAAAGAAAAAGTTGCCCTTGCCAATTTGGATTATAAAGATAAAATCTATAAAGAACCTCGAAATTTTAAAGTTTCTGAAGAAGAAATTCAGCAACATCAAGAGTTTATAAAAAATTTAAAATCGTAACTATCTTTTCCCCCTATTCCAAAGGGTGTTTTTTCATTAGGTACGCAAGTAAGAACAGGGCTGGTAAGGCGGCGATGCTGGCAAAGATAAAAAAGTTTACCCAGCCAAAGTTATCAGCCAGCCAACCTGATGAAGATTGAACGAAGACCCGTGTTACAGCCATCAAAGATGAAAACAAAGCATATTGTGTTGCTGAAAAGGACACATTACAAAGCCTGGATAAATAGGCAACAAAGGCACTTGTCATAATCCCGCTTGATAAATTTTCTGAAATAACTGTCATATAAAGTACAGGAATTGAATGGCCTTTCAGGGCCAAGAGTACAAAAAACCCATTGGAAATAATATGTATAAACCCTGCCAAAAGCATGGTTTGCATGATACCAATTCTAAAAGCGATTGACCCTCCAAACAGACCGCCCAAGACAACCATCCAAATGCCGAAAGTTTTGGTGGCCGTTCCCACCTCTGTTCCCGTAAAGCCAAGTTCCTGATAGAAAACGGTTGCCATCTGACCAATAATATTGTCCCCGAAACGATAAAAAATGATAAAAATTAAAATTAATAACCAGCCCGGCCGTTTAATGAAATCAAGAAAAGGATCAATAAGGGAATGTTTAACCCAATTAAGACCATTCTTTTCACTTAGGTCCAATCGTTTTGATGCTGGGGGTTCTTTACAAATCAAAGTTGTAACGATTCCAACAGACATAAAACAGGCCATAATTAAGTAAACAATTTGCCAAGAAAAAAGGTCGGATAAACCAAGGGCAACACCCCCGGCAATAATCATCCCCATGCGATATCCAAATACTTCGACGCCCCCCCCGGCGGTGAATTCTTCTTTTTTCAATGATTCAATTCGGTAAGCATCAATGACAATATCTTGGGAAGCAGACCAAAAACTTACCATTAATGCAAATATGGCTGTCATAATTAAATTATTTTCTGGGTCACTATGCCCCATTAAAATAATACTGCCAGCCAGCATCAGTTGGATGAACAATAACCAACCACGCCGCCGCCCAAGCCTGCCAAACAAGGGAAGGATTGTTCTATCTAAGATAGGCGCCCACAAAGGTTTGAATGTATAGGGGGCGCCTACTAAAGCAAAAAGACCGATGTTTTTTTTATCAACTCCCACAGATGATAACCACCATGATAGTGTTGATAAAGTTAATAAAAGGGGCAGGCCACTTGAAAAACCAAATAGAAAAATGGTGATTAAACGGGGCTTGAAATACATTTTGATGGCATCAGTCATTATCAAACTTTCTTTGATTTTATATGAAGACTAACTTCTATTATGGGAAAAATCTATCTTTTATACAAAGCTGTTTTGGTTCCTTTGTATGTAATCTGGCATTTTGGACATATATTTTGAAATTTATTCCAGTCTTTTTTGTGTACCAAAAATTGTGCAGGCATATCTGTTGGCACGTCATTCCAGTCAACAAACCATCCTTTGCCATAACTGGTTTTTGACCCAAACCATAAATCTTTGCTGTCACTGTTAATAATCGGAAGGCGTTGATCATAATAAAATAACGCAGATGAAATAAGTTCAAAGCGTTTGAATAAGTAAAGGTTTGATTTATATGAATTATTTTTCAACCACTCGATGGTTTTTCTTTCAGTAAGATCAGATTCAACAGACTTTACATAAAAAGACCCAGCCAATAAAACAAACGCGGATAGTAACGCCCCAATTTTAACCATCATTTCTGATTTTAAATGATGTTGAATATAACTGCCTATTAATAAGGCCGCCGGGGGCATGCCAAGAACCATATAGTAATTGGCCTTTGCCCTGGATAGGGTAAAGAAAATCAAAACAACCAAAAACCATATCCATAGAAATGTATTTATCCCTTTGTTTTTTCTGGTTTTATTTCCTTTTAATAGCCAGGGAACAATAAATGTCCACGGGATGAAATAGGCAGGCATTCTAATTAAGTAATAATAAAATGGCCCAGTATAATAATCCCTTGGCAAACGCATATCCAAAAATCTTAGGACATGTTCGTTGATAAAATAAAACCAAGCAAATTCGTCCAGCTGGATACTTGCAAGAATATGCCATGGGGCAGAAACACAGATAAATATAAGAATGCCAGGCATATCCAATACCTTGGATACCCACTTAAAATTTTTGTATTTATATGTAAAATAAATCAGGAAAATCAACCCAATAAGAAGAACTGAAAGAAATCCTTTTGTTAACAAAGCAAGGGCTGTAAATAAATACCCAAGGCGCAACCAGTTTTTATTTTTTTCCAAATCCCAAAGGAAAAAACACAAAACAGAAAAGGTAAAAAAGGCCGTCAACAAAACATCGAAAAAAACCATCCTGGAAAAAATAATATACCCAAGGCTTGACCCAAGAATGGTTGCAGACAGAAACCCCAATTTGTTAAATCGAATTCGATTTGAAAACAGGTAAAGGGCAACGCACGTGAATAGGCCAAAAGAGGTCGGAATAAGTCGGGCGGCCAAAACAGACTTTCCAATCACAGCGTAAATCCCTGCAATCAACCAATACAGTAGGGGGGGTTTTTCAATATAAGGAACACCATTTAGAAACGGGATAACAAAATCATTACGTTCCACCATTTCCCAGGCGATCTGGGCATAAAGACCTTCATTATTATTTAAAAGACCATAAGAAGTTAATCCGAAATAAAAATTCCAAAGCAAAATGATGAATAAAAATAAGGTGTTCTTAGATAGCTGCATTTTTGGACGATTTCCTCTTTCCTTGTTGTCCCGCACTTGATGCGGGATCCATAGCTGAGCGAGCAGAGGACAACGTCGTTTACCATCAACGTTTTTCCTGGACCCCGCATCAAGTGCGGGGCGACGAAACAAGGGGGTTAAAACTCGCCTTAAAAACCTCATCGTGCAACAAGCCCGTCTTGTAAAAATGTTTCCAGTATTTTATAAGCAATATTTATAAGTTTTAATTTTTCTTCGGCTTGTTTGGATCCCGAATTTACATCTGGGTGATATTCTTTGGCCTTTAATTTATAGGCCTTCTTTAAGTCTTGAAGGGACAAAGGATAATCTACCTCCATCACTTTAATTGATTCTTGGATTTCTTGTGGAAGGCTGGCCGTTTTTTGTTTTGTTTCAATGCCTTGGTACCCAGGAATGAAATCCAAAGGATCTTGTAAATTATCTGGCCCATACTTTTTTAGACGACTTAATGGCCACATGGGGCGGCGCCAATATGTATCAGCAATGATTTCACGTTCAATTTCCCCAGCCGTAAGGCCTTTTAAATAATCCCACTTTTTATTATAATCTATAATATGATCATCGCAAAACCACAAATAATTGTATATATTGTCACGTGACTTTGGCGCGCGATTGAGGGCATCACAAGAACAGCCAGCCCAATCACATATTTTTTGTGCAGTTTTTGGTGCGGCGGCTTCTGTAAAATAATTTTTAAAAAATTTATGTCGTTTTGTCATAATTCTAAAAAATAGCTTACTAGCCTATAAATAGCAAACTTAAATCATGATGAATCATGTCTAAGTGTTACACTTTGTTATCAAGAAAAAATAAGGATTAAAGAAAAAATGGGCCCCATAGAAAAACAACTAAAAGAAAAATTATCAAAGACATTAAATCCAGAGGAAATGACCATAATTAATGAATCTGAAAAGCATGCACACCACAAAGGAAACCCAGGTGGGGATGAAACACACTTTCAAATATACGTGAAATGTTCCCAATTCAACGGGCTGTCACCCTTGCAAAGACATAAATTAGTTTACAAGACGATAGAAGAAGAAGTTCCCGAAATACATGCGATTTCTTTGGAATTAAAAAAGACAGAATAAAAAATAAAGAATAAAGAAAGAGAATTAAATAATTAAAAAGTGATCACAAATTATTTCAGTGTCCTACATTATGCTTGACAACAAATGCATAACGTGTGATCACGTACGATATATGTTTAACTAAATAATAAGGATAATAAATGTCTAAAACAAGTGGTAGCGCAGGCCAAATGGTTGAGTTTACGGGGTTTCGTAAAATCTTTTGGCCGGTACAAAGTTTTGAGGTAAAGAAAGTTTTACCAATGGCTTTCATGATGTTCTGTGTGTTGTTTAACTACACAATTCTTCGGGATGCAAAAGATGGTTTGGTTGTAACTGCACCAGGTTCCGGGGCTGAAACAATCAGTTTCTTGAAATTATACGGGACTTTACCTTTTGCCATCATATTGATGACTGTTTATTCAAAATTGGCAACTATCTTTTCCAAGCCAAAATTATTCTACACAATGATAAGTGTCTTTATTGTATTTTTCGCTGTGTTTGGTTTTGTTTTGTTCCCAATGAAAGAGGCCATTCATGCGTCTCCTGAAACATTGGCGGCTTGGACAGAGGCGATGCCACGTTTGAAATGGTTCTTGCCATTAATTGCAAACTGGACATATTCCTTGTTTTATATTTTCTCAGAACTTTGGGGAACAGTTGGTTTATCCGTTCTTTTCTGGCAATTTGCGAACGATATTACAAAGGTGACGGAAGCAAAACGTTTCTATCCATTGTTTGGTTTGATTGGTAACGTTGGTTTGTTGGGTTCAGGTTATATGCTTTATGCTGTGACAAATGCTTATAGTCATTTACCAGCTGCAGAACGTTGGGACATCAGTTTAAAATGGATTATTTTGGCCCTTCTTGTTTGTTTTGTGGTTATCATGCTCATTTACCGTTGGGTTCGTACCAATGTCATGACAGATGTACGTTTGTATGACCCAAGTCAAAGTGCTGGGGCGAAAAAGAAAAAGAAAGCAAAACTTGGTTTCGTGGAAAGTTTGAAAGTTGTTTTCTCCTCTAAATACCTTGCATACTTGGCTGTCTTGGTTCTTGCTTATGGCATCACAATCAACTTGGTTGAAGTAACCTGGAAATCACAAATGAAACTTCAGTTCCCAGAAGCTGCTGAATATGTGAAAATCATGGGTATTTTCTCTATGACGACAGGGGCTGCAACAATCATTTTGATGATCGTTGGGGCGAACATTCTACGTCGTTTTGGGTGGTTTGCTGGGGCAATCATTACACCAGCAATTATGTTGATTACTGGATCAGCATTCTTTGGATTCATTGTTTTCCGCGATTCAGCTGCAGGTATCTTGGCTGGTCTAAGTATGACACCTGTTTTGATGGCAGTGATTATTGGATGGAGCCAAAACGTTATGACAAAAGGTGCGAAATACTCCCTTTTCGATCCAACAAAAGAAATGGCATATATCCCGTTATCTGATGATCTTAGGACACAAGGTAAGGCAGCCGTTGATGGTGTTGGTGGACGTCTTGGTAAATCCGGTGGGGGTATCATTCAGCAAGTTCTATTGATGGGAATTGCCGGTGCAACCCAGATTTCGATCGCACCTTACATTGCTGTTATATTGGTTATCTCCGTGTTGGCTTGGTTATTCTCAGTTGTAAAACTGAACAAAGAATTCCAAAAGCTTTCACATGAAGAAGATACGATAAAAAAATAACGTTACCGTTATTTCGACCTGAAAAAGCGACCCAGAAATGGGTCGCTTTTTTTTGCTTTATTTTTTATTTACTTCCTATATGATAAATAATAATTATAAAATAAACAGGAGGTTTCTATGAGAAAATTATTATTACCGTTTGCCTTGTTAATGCAACTTTCATCCGGATCGGTACAGGCTGCTGCTGGGGATACTTCAAATAACTTCAATGAAATAAGTGAATTTTGTAATGCACTTCCAAAAGGTTTGGGTAATAACCATATCAAAGAAATTTGTAGGGAAGTAAAAGAAGCAGGAAATATGACGGACAGTTTAGAGGATATTCAAGGGGCAGTTTTATGGGGTTTTGCAAAGAATCGTAGTAATGTTATCAAAGAAATCCCTGCGTTACGTGCTGCTATAGATGCTTTAATGCGTGCAGGAGCAGGAAGATTTGTTCCAGAATGGGAAGCTTTTCTTAGACATTATTAATAAATAAACTTAAAGGGCTGAAAATATTTTCAGCCCTTGCTTATGTTATTTCTAAATCTATTAATAATATTTGAATCGGTCCTGTTTTTTCTGGTCTATTCCATTATACGGATTTGCAAGATAATAAAGATCTTTCATTATTTTCTCCCTTTTAAATTAAGCACCAAAGTCATAAGGGCCAAAGCCATTAAAAAGTAAGCCGGGATCATAAGGTTTTGCGTTATATCATAAAAATACGTCATCAAGACAGGGGTGGTGCCTCCAAGAATGGCCGTTCCCAAGTTAAAGCTGAAAGAGATGCCAGTATACCGAATGCGGGTTGGAAAAAGATTTTGTAAATAGGCATGTTGACTGCCAGAAACAGCTGCAAAAATCAAGGCAAACAAACCTTCTGATAATAATATTAAAGCCAGATTTTGGGTTTGTAACCCTATAAAGATAATTGGGGCGCAAATGATAACTGCCAAACACATCAGTCTAATAAACTTACCTGGTTGGCTTTTATCAAACAGGATTCCCATAAGGGGGGTGAATATAATATAAACAGCCAAAGAAAATGAATTCAACAGCATGGCTTGGCTGATGTCCATCCCAATAAATTTTGATAAATACACATTCATAAAGCCAACCAATAAATACGCTGTGGCCCCATCCAGGGCACCAATACTGAAACCAGATCCAAATTGGGGAAAGTAATCTTTTAATATTTTCATCAAAGGAATCTTTGGATGATTTTCAGATTTAATTTTTAAAAATTCTGGGGATTCTTCCAATTTTCTTCTTAAGTAAAATCCCAATAAACTGATTAGTGCCCCAATAAGAAAAGGAATCCTAAAGCCATAATCAGGGAAGTAGTTTGTGGAAACTAAGGCCCCCAATAACATCGCAAAGATGGCCCCAACGCCGCCGGCGACGGCCAACAAAGACCCAACAAATCCGGGGTGATTTTCTTTGACATGTTCCAAGGCAAAAATGGCCGCACCATTAAATTCGCCCCCTGTGCTTAGGCCCTGAAGCAATCTGGAAAACACGATTACGATAGGGGCCAAGATGCCTATGGTTTGATAGGTTGGTAATAAAGCTGTGATCAATGTTGGCACCCCCATTAAAAGAATGGATAGACTTAAAGCCTTTCGCCTGCCATAGGTGTCGCCGATATAGCCAAATAATAACCCCCCCAATGGCCGCATAACAAAGCCCGCAGCAAACGCGCCAAAGGCAGCCAACAGTGAAAGCATTTCATTTTCAGCAGGAAAAAAGTGGGTGGCAATGGCACTGGCAAAAATACCATATAGGGTAAAGTCATAAAATTCTAAGGATGTTCCAAGGAAACTTATGAATATAATTTTTTTATAGGATTTTAAAGATTTAAACATAATAACAACTCCGGTAATTTATAAGTAAAAGTAGATAGCAAAGGAGAACAGCAGGGGGACTAACGCCACCAGCGAAAGGAGGTAAAAGTTGTTTTTAAGTTAATAACCATAATTAACGTATAAGCTGGATTGGTGTAAAAATCAACCTCTACTTTATTTCAATAAAAAAAGCGCGTATACTTTTAATGTCAGGAATTGTTACAAGTGCGGGACGACAAAACTGGAAAAGCCGGTTCAAAAATCAGATCGTGTAACAGATCCTTTCATCATAAATAAGGGGGTTTTATGGCGACGAATGATACACAAAGATATGGTTTTAAAAAGTTTTTACCTGCCATTGCGATTCAGTTTTGCTTGGCATTTTCTTTTATTATCCTGCAAGATTTAAAGGTGGCTGTGGCCATACAACATGGTGGCCAGAAACTTTTGGAAACAGTTCAAACCTGGGCGGGCATTCCCATGTCGATCATTCTTGTTTATCTTTATATTGGGGTGACGAACAGATATGAAAGGCGCAAACATCTTGGTATTTTTATTTTACCTATTGTGGCCTATTTTTTAATTTATGGTTTTTATTTTTACACCCATCCGGCATCTTTGCATATCAACACCGCCCGCATGATTGCCCTTCAAACCATGTATCCTGGTTTTGATAAGTTAATATTAATGTATGGATATTGGTCGACATCTTTGTTTTATATCCTGTCAGATGTGTGGGCTGGGTTTATCGTTGGGGTGTTGTACTGGCAATATATGAACGATACAACAACCATTAAGCAAGCCAAAACTTTTTACCCTGCCTTGGGGCTTTTTGTCTCGTTTGGAATGGTTTTAAGTAAGACGGTTACCCTGACCGTTCAAGGGTCAAGCCTCTATGCCAATAATGTCATTCAACTTTTTGTCAGTTTTGTGGCTTTTGCAGGAATTTCAGCTGTTGTTATCCATTATTTTATTTGTAAAAATGTTATATCAAAAGATAAACATCCCACCAATGTTCAAAACGTAAAATTAACCATGACAACCTTTAAATACTTTGGTCATATTTTCACCTCTAAGTATTTAGGGCTTATCGCTTTAAGTGTTTTTGCTTTTGGCAGTATTCTCCATTTATTGACAATTCTACATCAAACCTATTCCTATAATATGCAGGAATTGGGAAAACTAAATCCAGAAAGTTATACAATGCTTGTTAATAAAATTACGATTATATCCACAAGTTTTGGGTTTTTATTCAGTGTCGGCGCCATGATCTTAAGCATCTATCTTTTGAAAAATCATGGGTGGTTTAAGGCGGCCCTTGTTACACCCATTATGACGATATTGACAGCCTTTGTTTTAATGTATGTGACGTATGATGAATCCTTAAGTAAAGAATTTTCACCTGTATCCTATGGATTAGTTTTTGTTTTAATGATGATGCTTAAACAAATAAAAAGTTTCTTTTTCAAGCCAATTAAAGAAATGGCCTATATTCCCCTGAAACAAGAAATGAAAGTTAAAGGTAAGGCCTTTATTGATTTATTTGTGGAACGATTTGCCTTTGTGTTTGGGTCTATGGTTTTTGCCGTTTCAAATTTTATCAACCCAGTAGGGTATAATATTGAATCAATAATTTACAAAGTTGCTTTGCTTATTATCATTTTAAGTTTAGTATATCTTGTGGCCATTTGGGCTTTGGCGCCCAAGTTTGAAGCTGCTGAAATTCAAGAAAAATAATCAATTTATGGCTGGGAATTTCAATCTTTTTTTAAGTGCGTTACTTGCTGTTTTATGTACCATTTGTACACATCACAGTTGCGTGCCAATAACAAAATTGAAATCCCCTATCTATGGATATCGTTAATTAAAAGGAAAAGAATGGCAAAGCTATACTTTTATTATTCTGCGATGAATGCAGGAAAAACAACAACCTTATTGCAATCTGAATATAACTATCGCGAACGGGGCATGAAAACTTTATTGTTTACCCCAATCATTGACGATCGTTATAAAACGGGAACGATAACGTCGCGGATTGGTTTAAAAGCTGACGCCCTATCCTTTGATAAGGGTTTTGATTTTTATAAATATATCGAAGGACACCTAAAAAAAGAAAACAGTTTAAAATGTGTTTTGATTGATGAGGCCCAGTTTTTATCAAAAGAACAAGTCCTTCAATTAAGTGATGTGGCAGACTTTTTAAAACTGCCCGTTTTAACGTATGGCCTTCGGTCTGACTTTTTAGGGGAACCCTTTGAAGGAAGTAAATATCTTTTGACCATTGCAGAAGAATTGAATGAAATAAAAACCGTTTGCCATTGTGGGCGTAAGGCAACAATGAATGCACGTGTTGATGAAAAAGGAAAAGTTCTTCGCGAAGGGGAACAAGTGGAAATTGGGGGCAATGAAAGATATATTTCTTTGTGCCACCGACATTTTAAACAAGGTATAGCAAAGGCAATTTAAGGGGCTGTGGCGCCGCCGCGCGATTAACTTTTGGGCCTTGCCTTAAAAACTTTATCTTGTAACAATCCCGTTAAGAAATGGTATAAATCATGAAAAATTTTGGAACGTCTTCATATACGCAAAAGGCAAAATTAAATGTAGTTAAATATTTGCTGCCGCATTTATGGCCAAAAGGGAATTGGTCCTTAAAATTCCGCCTGATCTTATCCATTTTATGTGTGTTGGCAGGAAAAGTTATTGCTGTTTGGGTGCCATTCTTTTATAAAAAAGCCATCGATGTATTCGATTCGGCTGACACACAAATCATTGCAGTTCCTGTATTTTTTCTTGTTGCTTATGGTTTTTCCCGCGGTCTTTCAACAGGGCTTATTGAATTAAAAGAAGCCATCTTTTCCCGTGTTGAACAAAGGGCTGTGCGCAGTGTTGCTTTGACCGTTTTTCGTCATTTACACAACCTTAGTATGCGCTTTCATATGGACCGTCAAACAGGAAGTGTTACAAGATCTTTGGAACGTGGAACGAAGGCTATTGAAACTTTCTTCCGGTTTTCTACATTTAATATTCTGCCCACTTTTATCGAAATTTTCCTGGTTCTTGGTACGGTATTTTATTTTTATAATTGGTATTTTAGCGTTTTAATTGGAATAGGTATTTTTACCTATATTTACTTTACGTTGAAAATAACCCATTGGCGTGCGCAGTTTGTTCGTAAAATGAATGAAGAAGATAACATCAGTAATAACAAAGCCATTGAAAGTTTAATTAACTTTGAAACCGTTAAATATTTTGGAAATGAAGACCACGAATATGAACGATACGATAGGGCCCAAAAATTATATGAAGAAGCCGCCGTTCAAAATAAATTTGGTTTGGCCCTTTTAAATTCAGGCCAAGCAATTATTATTTCAATAACCTTGATTGCCGTTTTACTTTCCTGTGGTTATGAAGTTTATCGCAAGGAAATGACCTTGGGCGACCTTGTTCTGATTAACACATATTTAATTCAATTATTTGCCCCCCTTTTTATGTTTGGATTTGCTTACCGCGAAGTCAAAAGATCTTTGGTTGAAATGGAACACATGTTTGGATTATTAAATGAACCTGTTGATGTCCAAGACAAAAAAGATGCCCAGAACATAGATATTACAAAAGGCAATATTACGTTTAAGAATGTTGTATTTTCTTATAATCCGGAAAGGGAAATATTGCATGGTGTTAACTTTGATGTACCGGCCGGCAAAAAAGTTGCCATTGTTGGCCCCAGTGGATCTGGGAAATCAACAATATCCAGATTGTTATACCGGTTCTATGATGTGACCGAAGGATCCATAGAAATTGATGGGGTTGATGTGCGCGAAATCACTCAAAAAAGCTTGCGGAAATCAATTGCGGTTGTTCCCCAAGATATGGTTTTATTTAATGAAAGCATTTTTTACAACATTCAATATGGCCGCCCAGAGGCAACGGAAGATGAAGTTTTCCAGGCGGCAAAAAATGCGCAATTAACAGACTTTATTGAAATGCTGCCATTGAAATTTGATACGACTGTTGGTGAACGGGGGCTTAAATTATCTGGTGGTGAAAAACAACGTGTTGCGATTGCAAGGGCTTTGTTAAAACGCCCCAAGATATTTTTGTTTGATGAGGCAACATCATCACTGGATACAAAAACAGAAAAAGATATCCAAGATAAATTAAACCAAGTTTCAAAGAATCATACGACATTAGTTATTGCCCACAGATTATCAACAATTGTGGATGCAGATGAAATTCTTGTTTTGGATAAAGGGCATATTGTTGAAAGAGGAACCCACAAGGCATTGCTTAAAAAGAAGGGGCATTATCTTAATATGTGGGAACGACAAAGTGATGAGAATAAAGAAAGTTTAGACGACTAAAATTTTAATAACGCCCCGGCCCTGACCAAGAAAGTCTTGGGCTTGCGTGAAATGACTTTGGTTGCATGGGCATTGGCAAATCCAATACTGTATTCTACCTCGGAACGGATTAAAAACCAATCTTCAACAAAGGCATCTACGCCGACAGTAGGAACAGCCATCCAAGATGTGAATTGATTATCAGGTAGGGCTTTTTTATAGGTGTAGCGATCCCAGCGAATACCCAACTTAAAGTAAGGTAGAAAGTTTTCTTGAATAACACGACCAATGCGAACCCCGGCGGACAATCCAAATTTTTTGGTTAATTTCTTGCCATCTTTTTTCTTTGAAAATTGATCAGAATCAAGGGTCCCTTCAAAACCATAGTATAGTTTGTTATCTGTACGCCCCCAGCCACCAATCATACTGAAATAAGGTGTCTTGGCTTTGTACGTTTGGTTGTTAATGTCCACTTTTGTGTAACTATAGGCAAGGCCAACACCTGCATATCCGCCGTTAAAAGAGCGCGCAGCCATACCGTGATATGAAAAAATTAATGATCCAATTAATAAGTATTTAAACATTTATCGTTATTTTCCAGCACTTAAACCTATGCATAGTGCCAATATTTCCTTATTATGTTATAGAATATATTACCACAAATTATTTAAAAAAAAAGGGGAACATTGTGGCCAACCCATACGATACATTAGGGGTTACCCAAAAGGCAACACAGGAAGAAATTAAGGCAGCCTATCATCGGCTGGCAAAAAAATATCATCCGGATCTTAATAATCAAGACCCAGAAAAAGTCCCTATATTTCAAAAGGTTAATATTGCCTATGAACTTCTTTCTGATCAACAGTTACGTCAAAAATATGACGATGGTTTGATTGATGCTTTTGGAAAAATAGTTAAGAAAAAAGAATTTCATCAGCAAGATTATTCTTTTGATTCTGCGGCGTTTTATGAAGCCATAAAGCGTGAACTAAATCGTAGAAAGCATGAAAAAAATAGGCAGGAAAAGCCAATTGATTTTAATTATACTTTGAAATTAACATGGATGGAGGCTATTAAAGGATGCAAAAAAGATTTAAACATAGGCGGTGTTAAAGAAAGTTTTTCAATTCCAGCTGGCGTAACGGATGGTCAAACAATTACGTTCAAAGGGCGTGGGGACGATACTGGAAAGAATGTTCATCTTAAGATATTCGTTGCCACCCATGATATGTTTGCCAGGGAAGGAAATAATATTATTTTAAATTTTCCCATTACGATTAAAGAAGCAATATCGGGGGGGACAATCGATATCCCAACAATTCATGGTAAAGTATCCATAAGAATGGCCCCCAATATCAAATCAGGAACGCTATTGAAATTAAAAGGAAAAGGGATTCTGGATTTAAAAACCCATGAATATGGGGATCAATATACCTATATACAAATGGTATTGCCAAAGGAAATAACACCAGAATTTAAAACAACCATAGAGGCCCTGGAAGACAAATATCCTTATAATCCAAGAGGCGCAGAAATGAAAAAAGAATAAAATAAAATTTTACTTGTAATAACTTTTGTGCGTTAATATTATGCAACTAATTAATTGTCAAAAGGAGGCTTAAAATGAATAATAATCAAGCTGGCAAAAATAAATTAGAAAACTATAAACCAACAGAAAAAGAACCGTTTATGAATCCAAAACAACTTGAATACTTTAAGTATAAAATTGTTCAATGGAAAGAAGGCATTATTAATGGAACCTCTGAAACGCTGACATATCTGAAAGACAGTAATAATATTAAAGAAGCAGATCTGAATGACCAAGCAACAAATGAAACAGATCGATCTATTGAATTAAGAACGCGTGATCGTGAACGCAAGCTTCTTTCCAAAATAGATGATGCTTTGGAACGTATTAATAGTGGAACCTATGGATATTGCGAAGAAACAGGTGAACCCATTTCCATAAAAAGATTGGAAGCACGCCCCATTGCAACCCTAAGTATCGAAGCCCAAGAACGCCATGAAAAAGATGAACGCACCCATCGGGATGATGATGTCAGATCATAACGTTTTTGTATATTTTATAAAGATAAGGGTTTTTACTTGAAGAATAAGTTTAAACCCTTTATTTTTTGACTGTGGAAAGAAAAACAGTACATATAATTATTGGGGCAACGGCTTCGGGAAAATCCCGTTATGCCTTGGAATATGCCCAGAAAATATCAGGGGAAATTATCAACGCAGATAGCATGCAAATCTATAAAGAATTTCCGATATTATCTGCCCAACCACCTAAAGAAGATAAAGAAAAAATACCGCACCATCTTTATGGGTTTTTAGATATTAAAAACGATTTTAATGTTCAAAAATGGATAAATCTTTCAACTGAAATTATAAAAGATTGCTGGGCGCGCAATGTAACGCCGATCTTTGTTGGGGGGACAGGGTTTTATATTCAGTCCCTTATCAATGGTCTTAGTCCCATTCCTGAAATCCCAGAATCAACAAGGCAAAAAATCAAACAACGATTGAATCAAGAAGGGGCTGATGTTTTATATGCTGAATTAAAAACAAAAGACCCAAAATTGGCAGATAAATTAAAACCAAATGATAGCCAAAGAATTTGTCGGGCTTTAGAAGTTTTTGATCACACAAAAAGGCCCTTAAGTTATTGGCAAACATTACCAAAAGAAAAGGTTATCGACGCAAAATTCAAAGTGATCGACATAACAAAAGACAGAAAAGAACTGTATAAAATAATCAATGCCCGTGTTCATGACATTATAAAATCAGGGGCGCTGGACGAAGTCAAAGCAGTCCATGAAAAATATCTTGATATTACCTATGCAGGGCAAAGAATTTTGGGGTATGCAGAAATACGGAATTATCTTACTGGCGTATGGACCTTGGAACAGGCTATTGAAAAATTACAGCAACACACACGTAATTATGCAAAGCGCCAGATGACGTGGTTTCGACACCAGATTGTGGCTGATATCTCTGTATAATTTTGATCATTTCTTGTGTTTCAATCAAATAATCCTTAAAATAAATAAATGATTCAGCATGGAGGCATTATGAAAAATATTAATACCTATAAAACCAAATCCAATCTAAGTATTTCCGGTAAATCTTATACATTTTTCAGCCTTAAAAGACTGGCGGAAACTTATCCAGAAATTTGTAAGTTGCCAAAATCCTTGAAAATTTTATTGGAGAATCTTTTAAGGTATGAAGATGGGGAAAAAGTTACAAAAGAACAAATTGAATCCCTTGTTAGCTGGGTAAAAAAAAGAAAAGGTCGGGATGAAATATTATATTCCCCCACCCGTGTTTTAATGCAAGATATGACAGGGGTTCCCGCCATTGTTGATATGGCCGCCATGCGCGATGCTTTGAAAAAAGAAAATAAAAACCCCAAATTGAT
Source organism: uncultured Alphaproteobacteria bacterium (assembly GCA_913061155.1). Taxonomy (GTDB): domain Bacteria; phylum Pseudomonadota; class Alphaproteobacteria; order UBA7879; family VGCX01; genus CAJXSI01. The sequence goes on along the minus strand of CAJXSI010000011.1, from coordinate 19,552 downwards.
TAATCCAATTAAGCCTGTTGATTTGGTTATTGATCACTCTGTCATGGTGGATAGTTTTGGGACAAAAGAATCTTATAAAATAAATACAGAACTTGATTACAAAAGAAATGGGGAACGGTATAAGTTTCTTCATTGGGGTCAAAATTCCTTTAAAAATTTCAGGGTTGTCCCCCCAGGTGTTGGCATATGTCATCAGGTTAACTTGGAATATTTGGGCAAGGTTGTGTGGGTATCAGATGATAATGTTTTGTATCCAGACACTGTTGTTGGTATGGACAGCCATACCCCTATGATTAATGGGTTATCCGTTCTTGGTTGGGGTGTCGGCGGAATCGAGGCCGAGGCTGTGATGCTGGGCCAACCCATTTCCATGATTATTCCCGATGTCATAGGGTTTAAATTAACAGGGGCGCTGCAAGAAGGGGTAACAGCAACAGATCTTGTTTTAACAATTTGCAAGTTACTGCGGGAAAAAGGCGTTGTTGGGAAATTTGCTGAATTTTATGGGGATGGTCTTTCTGAATTAAGTTTGGCAGACCGCGCCACCATCGGTAATATGTCGCCTGAATTCGGAACAACTGTCAGTTTTTTCCCAACAGATCAAGAAACCTTGGACTATTTATCTTTAACTGGGCGATCAGATGAACAAATTAAAATTGTAGAAGCCTATACAAAAGAACAAGGATTATGGCGAAATGATGGGGACGAAGACCCTGTCTTCACAGATGTTGTCACATTGGATATTTCATCCATTAAACCCTGTATTGCGGGGCCAAAACGCCCCCATGATTGGGTTGATTTGGAAAATGCAGAAAGCTGTTTCATTAAAAGAAATGATAACAAAGATTTAACCAAAGAATTTAAAGTGGCCGGCAAAGATTATGCTTTGAAACATGGATCTGTCACAATTGCGGCCATCACAAGTTGTACGAACACATCCAACCCATCAGTCATGTTAGGGGCTGGATTGGTGGCAAAGAAAGCAAATGAAAAAGGACTAAAGGTTAAGCCGTGGGTGAAAACATCTTTGGCCCCCGGATCGAAAGTGGTTTCAGATTATTTAAATAAATCAGGCCTGCAAAAAGATCTGGATGATCTTGGATTCAATATTATTGCCTATGGGTGTACAACGTGTATTGGAAATTCTGGGCCGTTGATCAAAGAAATATCTGATTGTATTAAAGAAAATGATTTAACAGCTGTCTCTGTTTTATCCGGCAATCGAAATTTTGAAGGGCGCATTAATCCAGATATTCAGGAAAACTTTTTGGCATCGCCATTATTGGTTGTTGCTTATGCCTTGGCTGGCACCATGAATATTAATTTACAAAAGGATTCTTTGGGGAAAGATGAAAAAGGCAAGGATGTTTATTTAAAAGATATTTGGCCAACGGGACAGGAAATAAAGGATGCTGTTAAAAACTCTGTAACCCCCAAAATGTTCAAAGAACGGTATGAAAATGTGTTTCATGATAATGAACACTGGAATAGCTTTAAAGATAATGAGGCAGATATATATCCCTGGTCTGACGACAGTACTTATATAAAACAACCCCCTTACTTTGAAAATTTCAGCGAAGACTTACCCCCTTTGAAAGATATAAAAAATGCCCGGCCTTTGGCGATATATGGGGATACCATTACAACAGATCACATTTCCCCGGCTGGCGCCATAACCCCGGACAGTCATGCAGGAAAATATCTTCAAGCACAGGGTGTTAATCCTGCTGATTTTAATTCCTTTGGGTCAAGACGGGGAAATCACGAAGTTATGTTGCGTGGCGGGTTTGCAAATATTCGTATCCAGAATAAATTAAATCCTGAAAAATCAGGGGGTTATACACGTCATATGCCATCTTGCCAAGAAATGTTTATGTTGGATGCAGCAGAAAAATATAAAGAAAAAAATGTTCCTTTAGTTATCTTTGCAGGGACAGAATATGGCACAGGATCGTCGCGTGATTGGGCGGCAAAAGCCACCTTGCTTTTGGGGGTTACAGCCGTGATTGCTGAAAGTTTTGAACGTATCCACAGAACAAATTTAATTGGCATGGGGGTTTTGCCTTTGGAATTTGAAGGCGGCATTACATGCGAAGGACTTGGCCTGGAAGGAACAGAAACTTTTGATATCTTGGGCATTGAAGATGTGTCATTTACCCACAAATGTGAATTGAAATTATGTATTCATCGGGCCTCTGGAAGCAAAGAAACCATCATGTTAAAAAACCGTATCGATACCGAAGTTGAAATGGATTATTATAAACACGGCGGAATTTTGCCGTACGTTCTTAGAGGGTGTTAAGCAATTATTGAAAGACGTTTTTTAACCCAAGTTATTAAAATTAAACTGTACTAAACTCTGCAGTATGTGAACCCCCACGGGGCAGCCCCGTGGTATCACGTCGGGTTTCACTCGAGTACAAGCTACGCTTGCCCCCCTAAATATAGGGTCTTAACTACATCCATGGGGTAAACCCCATGGTTTTACGCCGGCTTTATAAAAAATATTCTGTGTTTAATATTGTATGACCAATCAAGAGACAATACTTTAAATAAATTTAAACGGTCGCGTCTAGATCCAGAATAGACTTATATCTCTTTAGCATTTCTTTTTCTTTAGCTTGCGTTCTAATAGAAACAAGTTGGCTATAGGCTTTGCCTTGGTCAAACACTTCCGCTCTTTCTTTAGATTTTTTTTGTTCTGCCAACAGAAATCCTATTGTTTCCTCTATCCTTCCCAAAAATTCATCTTCGCGAGATCTTTCCTGATTTCTTTGTATTTCTTCAAGTTTTTCTTCTTTATATTGGCTATAAGCGTAAAATAATTTATCTAATACATGAGGCAAAAGATCCTCTAATTTTTCTATTTCCCACCCTTTTGTAAAGTGGGCTGAGAAATCTATAAAGTTTGTAGTTGAAGGAGGTAAATCTTCTATATCTATTCCTGGCAAGAAAAATCTATATTCACTAGTATCCTCTTTTGGAAAAGCTTTTTTAATAAATTCAGCAGCATCCCACATACCATCTGCAGCGCTAGCTCTTAATAATGCCAAAGACAAGGTTCTATCTTCTTTTACTATATGGTCATTATAGTGTTCTGTTATTTCTTCTCTTTTTCCTGTCTCAGGGTGAATCATAAATACTTTTTTGCTTGGATCCTCCTCTTCACCCTCGTATTCTAAAGTTAAATCTCCAAGCCGGGCCATTTGCCTAAGAATTGGCCCATTACCTTCGCCAATTGCAAGAAATCTTCCCCTGTAATACGTGGCTTCTCTAAGCCCCATACTTTCTGCTTTTTCAAGATACGAAAGACCTTGGTTTGGATCGCTCCCCCCCATTTCATCATACCAATCTAATGTATGTGCCTTTCCCTCATGTAACAAAGCTAAGGGAAACTCTGATTCTAAAGATCGTTCTCTTAAATTTCTTGCATAGGCTGCATCTTTTTCAAAACCAATTCCACGCTCATATAAGTATGACAAATAATAAAAAGAACTTGGTATGCTTTTTTCAACTGCTTCCTCAAGCCATAAAATCCCTAAGAGAAATTGAGCATTATAATTATTAAGTAAAGCAGATCGATGTAGCCATTTTTGTGAAATTTTTCTATAAGCGGAAGAGATAGTTCTTTGTTTATAAAAATAGCCCCCTATTAAGAAAAATTGTTTTTTGTAATCGGCTAAACGCCAACTTCTATCTGCTGTTGTAATTTCTATATCACCCATATCAAGAGAAGCAAGGTCTGATGCAACTTCATCAACTATTCTTTTAGTAAAAAAATCAGGAAAGTAAGGTTTAATTTCCATGGTAATGTTTTCTACTGAAATTTCAGCTTTATATCTTAAGCTTAGCTTATAAGCCGCATCTTCATCATAGTAGCCAACAGGAACCATCCATTTAGGTGTTGTCTCAGGATTCAATATTTCAGGATAAAAATCATCTCCTGCAGCAGCTGCAGCTGCTGCGCCAACTTCGTTTAAGGTGCTTATTGAGATAACTATAGTAAATAAAAAAAACTTAGATAATATTTTCATAGAGCCTCTGTTTGTTTTTAAAGAATGAATTGCTTTAGACTACTAAAAAAATAAAAAAACTTATATAAAAAAATAAATTATTTCCCTATTATTATGGTAGGTTTCAGCCCCTTTATTTAAACTGTAACTTTTGAAGGTGTTTGCCATCTTTACGAAGCCAGTTTTTGTGGTCTTTGTAATCAGGACACAAAGATTCCACCAGTTTCCAAAACCTTGGGCTGTGGTTCATTTCTTTTAAGTGGCAAACTTCATGCACACACAGATAATTGGCCACTTCTTCGGGGGCAAACGCCAGCCGCCAGCTGTAAGAAAGGGTCCCTGTGCTGGAGCAACTTCCCCACCGGGTTTTGGAATCCCTGATGGAAACCTTGGAAAATGACTTGTGGATCATTTCGCCATAACCATTTGATTTTTCTGAAAAATATGAATGTGCTTTTTGTTTTATCCACTTTTCTAAATAGGCTTTGATATCTGGACTTTGCCCCCCAAGCTCCAAAATATTTCCATTTTCCCACAGGCCCTTTTTCTTCATAGGGGCCAATTCAATTTTGTAATCTTGATCAAAAACTTTGAAGTATTTCGATAGGTCAATAACCCAATTATCATGTGACCGAACAAGTTGCTTTATAATCCAGGGATGGCATTCCTTTAAAAAATTATCCAAAGTTTTTTTTCGGTAAAAGATAGGAGTTGTTACTTTTAACGTTTCATTAATTTCGTCATATCGCATGCGAAATGACTTGGATCTTTGATGGGGTTGGACCAAAATCGGAATTTTTTTATCATTAAAAGTAAAAGAATGCGTCATAAAGATACTATACAAAAAAAAATGAACAAGACAAAGTTAATGTAATAAAACTTGTTTTTGATCAGAATTAACCTAGAATACTTTAAGAAAATAGGAAAAATTTATGAAAATTAATAAGGGTTATTTACTGTCAATCGTATTTTTATGCGTGGTCTTTACAAACTTGTCTAAGGCAAAATCCAATGAATATACGGAAGGATATGCGCAAGCCATTATTGATAATTACTTTCCTGAAACAAGTACCAGTGTACACTTTGATCACAAAAATAAATCATTAAAAATTATTGTGCATAGTGATATTCCCGTGGAAGAAGAAAAAAACCTGTTACAAAACCGCCTGGATGCCTTGCAATTTGTTGACACCACAGAAATTTTTGTAAAACCTAAAGCAGAAGATAAGGCACAGCCTGCCAGAAAAAGGAAAGTTTCTATGAATGAAATTCTTCCCAATGGGGCCTTATTCCAAGCCCCTATTGCAGACCCAAGATGGCCTGCCTTTTCAGCGGCGTATCAGTATCATAACAACAATAATTATGGCCGCAGTATCTTTGGATTATCCTTTGGGGAAAACCTTGCTTTATATCGTCGCCAAAATGATAGTTACGCTTGGGAAGTTGGTTTGCAGGCAGGTTTATTTGGTGCTTTGGATATGGGATCCACCCCAACGCGTTTAATTAATTCTGATTATATGGTGGGGGTCAATTATACTTATCAATATAAAAACTGGGGTAACTTTTTCTCTTTTTACCACCTAAGTTCGCATGTGGGGGATGAATACCTTATCAGTAATTCTTCGATTAATCGGATTAACTTAAGTTACGAGTCATTGAATTGGGTAACCTCTATTCAATTGGGGCAATTTCGTCCTTATATTGGTTTGGATTATATGGTTCACAAAGACCCCAGTTCCATAAAACCTTTTTCCTTTACAGTTGGTGTTGATTACGAAGGCCAAGAAACATTTATTTTTAAAACAGCCCGATTTATTGGGGGCCTTCACCTTCATAGTTGGCAGGAAAATAAGTACAAAGCAACGACAAATGTCAGGGGGGGTATTCAATTTGAAAACCCTGTTTGGTATGGTCGAACTTTGAAATTCTTAGTGGATTATTCCCATGGTCCCTCGCGTCAGGGGCAGTTTTATATCCATACCCATGACTATATTGGTTTAATGATGGTTGTTTCAGTTTAAAGGATAGGGGGGCCTAAATTTCCTAGACAATATAAAAAAACCGTCGTACAATTCATTCGCGAGGATTCAATGAAAACAAGTTCAAAATCAGATTCAAATGACGATAGTAATAAACATTCCTATTGTTCCAATTCTATAACTTTTTATGGTTTGACAGAGATTTAATATGACTAAGCTGGTTAAAGCTGGTGGGCTAACAAAATATGCGCCTGGCAGTTTAAAAGAACTTATTAGTATTTCCCTTCCTATGATCATTACAGCATTGTCGGGTAACCTTATGCTGTTTCTGGATCGTATTATTTTAGGGCATTATTCACTTGATGCCATGAATGCCATTGCGGCTGCGGGAACAGCCGTCTTTACCTTTGCTTTTGGCGCCTTTGGTATTGCATCGATTTCCGAAGTCTTCGTTGGCCAGGCTAATGGGGCCAAAAAATATCAAGATATTGGCGCCCCTGTTTGGCAAATGATTTGGTTCAGTCTTATGACGGGTGTCTTGTTTTCAATAATCACCTTGTTTTTTGCAGATAATATTTTGGCACAACCCTTTCACGCCGAAGGTCTGGGTTATTTTAAAATCCTTATGCATACCGCTTTTCTTATTCCACTACATGGGGCCTTGGCAGGGTTTTTTGTTGGCCGCGGAAAAGTATATTTGGTAACAACCGCCGTTGTTATTGGAAATGCTATCAATCTTATCTTAGATATTGTTTTGGTTTTTGGTATTGACGATTGGATCCCATCAATGGGGGCAGCAGGGGCAGGAATCGCCACAGCCATAGGCGAATTTATCCAAGTTATTATTATATTTTCTGTTTTCTTGGCGCCCAAGTATAAGAATAGTTTTAAAACGTGGCAGTATAAATTTAATAAAGGAATTTTTAAGGATTGCTTGCGCATTGGGACACCAAGTTCCATCTCGCATACCTTGGAATTAACAGCTTGGTACGTGATTTTTATTTTCATGGGATGGGTTAGTGCAGATTATGTGACCGTCCTGCAAATTGGCCAAACTGTTTTTATTTTCCTAGCCTTTTTTGTTGATGGATTACAGCGGGGGGTTATGGCCCTATGTTCCAACGCAATCGGGGAACAGAAATATGGAAAAATTGGGGAAGTTTTTAAAAAGGCTATTCAGTTTCACTTGGTTGTTTCAGCTGTTTTTGCGATCTTTTTAATATTTATGCCAAACCTTCTGATCCAAGGGTTTTTATCAGACGAGGTCATGGGGGTTACAAGCAAAATAATCATAAAAGAAATTGAAATGGCCTTTATTTGGGTCTGGGTTTATTTGGTTTTGGATGGTTTAATTTGGATTATTGCAGGTATTTTAACAGCGGCAGGCGATACCAAATTTGTTATGTTAATTAGTGCCGCTGGCGCCTGGTTATTTGCCGTTCTTCCGATCTATATTTATATTGTTATATTTAAACGCGAGGCCCATATCGTTTGGCAATTAACGGCCTTTTATGGATTTATGAATTTAATTTTCTTTTACTTGCGTTACCGCAGCGGAAAGTGGAAAGAAATAAAAATCAGATCAACCTAGCAGCCCAAATAAATATCGTATATTATTAGCTTAAGTTATTTAAGGGAATTATAATGAAAAAAATTCAAGTCGGTATTTTATTCGGTGGGCAATCCGCAGAACACGAAGTATCTTTGCAATCCGCAAAAAATGTAATTGAATCCATTGACCGGGAAAAATTTAACCCCGTTTTAATTGCGATTGATAAAACAGGGCGCTGGCATCTGAATCAAGAATCAGAATTTTTATTAAATGCGCATAATCCAAAAACGATAAAACTGAATAAAACGGCTGGCCAAAAAATTGCGCTGCAACCCGGCGGTCATAATGAAAATTTTATCCATACTGAGGCTGTTGATAAAAGTATCGAAAATCTGGATGTTATCTTTCCAATTTTGCATGGGCCACTGGGGGAAGATGGAACCGTCCAAGGGTTAATGCGTTTAATGGATGTTGCTTTTGTTGGGCCAAATGTTTTAGGGTCAGCCGTTGGTATGGATAAAGATGTTACAAAAAGATTGGCCCTGGCATCAGGTATAGAAATTGCCCCTTTTGCCACAATCCATAAGCATGAAATAACCCCAGACTTGGTTTCAGAAGTTGGAAATAAGCTTGGATATCCGTTGTTTGTGAAACCAGCAAACATGGGGTCATCTGTTGGAATATCCAAAGCATCGAATAAATCAGAACTTCAGCAAGCTGTTGATTTGGCTGTAAAATTTGATCGTAAAATTATTGTGGAAAAGGGCATTGCTGGACGGGAAATTGAAGTTGCCGTATTGGGAAATGAAAATCCCAAAGCATCCGTTCCAGGGGAAATCATTCCCCAAGATGGTTTTTATTCCTATGAATCCAAGTATATGGATGAAAAGGGGGCAAAGTTGGAAGCCCCGGCTGATTTACCCGCAGAAAAAATTAAAGAAGTTCAAGATCTGGCCGTTGAAATATTTAAGATTTTGGAGTGTGAAGGGTTATCCCGGGTGGACTTTTTCTTGCAACCAGATGGCCAGTTCATTTTTAATGAAATCAACACAATCCCAGGCTTTACAAATATCAGTATGTACCCGCGCCTTTGGGCGTTAACGGGCATTCCCTATAAAGAATTAATCACCAAATTAATTGAACTGGCCTTGGATCGTCATAGGCAAATTAAGAACCTTAAAACCGATTATAATTTTTAAGATTGGAAAATATTGCCACAAATTCATGGCCTTTATTAACCCAAGGGATTTATCGTCTTACGTTTGGTCTTTGATCAAGAAAAATAATTAATCACTTCCGATCAAAGGCAATAACAGATTTGCGGTTTTCTTTCCAAGTTTTTGGGCTATTACCCGTTTCATCCGGTTGGTGATGGCTGAAGCCCGCAGCATAAAGATGATCTGCACTGATGCCCTTGGAGATAAAGTACTGAACAATACTGATGGCCCGGGCTGACGATAAAATCCAATTGGAAGAATAAGGCTTTTTGCGTTTTAATTTACGTTGGTCGGCATGCCCTTCAACCTTAATAATCCACGGGGTATCATCAGGTAATTCAGCCGCGACTTGTTTAATGGTGTTGGCAATTTTATCCAATTTTTCTTTGGCAGACTTTGTTAAAACAGTCGAAGCACTTTGGAAAAAGACTTCATCTTTGAAAATAAATTTACCATCCTCCATCATGATATCCGGATTATCCACCAATGTTTGGCGCAAGGTTTCAAAAAACGCATTGGCCTTTCTAAGTTCATTTAATTCTTTTTGCATTGCGGCAGGGACTTGATTAACAATCATTGTGTCCGTGGTTTCAATTTGGACAGGCCTGCCTTCTTCACTTTCCCTATACATTTTTTGCATTTCAACGGTCATCAAACGCAATTCTTCTTCAAGGCGGGCATTTTTATGTCGCTGTGATTGAAGTTGGCTCATAAGTATTTTTACCTTAGGCATGTTGCTGGATTTTCCTGTTAAAATGCCATCCAGAAACAATCGATCTACAAGCAAGATGGATAGACCCAATAAAATAACAACCAAGACACCAGCCAAGAAATTTACTGGTATATTTTTAAGACTTAAATTTTGTTTTGAATGTGTTTTTGCCACTGTCGTCCCCTATTATTATGGGGCTGTTGCAAGGGTTTTTTTGAGACGATTTTTGGCCAAAAATTATTTCTGATGCTTGTGCACTTTGTTTGTACGTGCTTCTTACTTTTCTTAAAACCCGTCTCAAAAAAACTTATCGTCAAACAAGCCCTTTATAGAGTAATGATATCACACCTAAAATAAGAGGTCCAGTGCCGTTAAGAAATGTAAATTTTAAGATTTTCTTACAAGTTTTTGGACAAATTGTTTTTTAAACAGTCTCTACATATGTTAATCATAATAGGTATGAATGTAGATAGAGTTTTAATGTTAAATCAAAATGAAAAAATAAAACATGTCAAACAATATGTAATTTTTGGGGCAACTGGTTGGTTTGGTCTAAATACTATAAATTATTTGATGCACTTAAGAAAATGTTCGCATGATATTGAAATCATTGCTGTTTCAAGAAAAAAACAAATACTTTCTGTTGAAAACGGATCAATAGAAACAGTTGATTATCAAGATTTGGAGAATCTTTCAATAAAAGGCCCTATAGTTTTTAACTATGCATATCTTACAAAAGATAAAGTTGATGAGAATTCTACAGAGGATTATATATTCAAGAATATAAATTTATCTGTTTATATATCATCGTATTTAAATAAATGGCAGCCCAAAGGTGTCTGTTATATTTCTTCCGGAGCAGTATATAAATCTTTACCGCTAGGCAAGCAGACACTTGATGAATATCCATATGGAACTTTAAAGTTTTATGATGAAAGCTTTTTCCTTAATCACGCAAAAACAAATGACTATAAAATAATCATCCCCAGAGTTTTTGCAGTTTCAGGGGCTTATATGAATAAACGAAATAGTTATGCATTAGGAAATATGGTAGATCAAGCATTAAGAAATAAAGACATAGAAATCAAAGCAAAGTCTTATGTTTACCGTTCTTACCTTGCTATTGAAACAATCATAGAAACATGTCTTTTTTGGCTATGGGATGATACAGAAGAAAAGAATCTTGTTTTTGATGCCTGTGGCAGCAAGAGATTTGAAATTGAAGAACTTGCGAAAGTTATTCTGCAGGTTCTTGATAAAAAACAATTGAGAATAATAAGGGATTTAAATAAAAAAGAAACCCCAGATTTATACGATGGAAATTATAAAGTGATTGATAAATTGATACGTTTATATAACGTAAAATCTCAAAGTATAGAAGATCAAATACAGAAAAGTAGATATTAATGGGAAAAAATATTTATTTAGTTATAGATACAAAAAAGTGGGCTTTTGATACAATCGCAAAAAGCATTAAAAAAAATGCCCCCAAAGATTGGGTTGTTAATTTTTTATATGCGGATGAGTATAAAAGTTTAAACGAATTGATAGACCATATTAATGGGGCTGACTTAGTTCATTTTTTCCTTAGGACATACCTCTTTGAACAAATAAAACATCTTAAAGATATTGATTTAGAAAAAATAAAGTTTTTTTTGTCGTCTACATTAATAACAACAGGCGTGCATGAACAGCACCTTACTTATGGTGAGGCTGAGACAGATATTTCTTTGAATTATTTGCATGATGCATATTACGTTATTAATAAAAATTTATATAAAATTTATTCTGATTTGCCTTATATAAAATCACCTGAATCAATTATTTATGATGGTATTGAGATAGAAAAATATAAACAAAAAAAAGAATTTAACTCAGAAAAAATAAAAATAGGGTGGGTTGGTAACTCGTTACATGCGTCATACCTATCAGTTAAATATCCTGGGCAGATTAATTATAAAGACAGCAAAGGATTTAATACTTATTTTATGCCAGCAATCAACAGATTGCGAGAAAAGGGGTACAACTTGGAGCTTTGTATCGCGGACTCAGCAAAAAAATCTAAGCACATTAAAGAAAAGGGAATGGTTGATTTTTATAAAAACATAGACATATTCGTGTGCTCATCAAAAACAGATGGCACCCCCCTTCCGATTTTAGAAGCAATGGCATCAGGCAATATTATTGTATCAACAGCGGTTGGAGTGGTTCCAGAGGTTGTTGGAAAAAAGCAAAGAAAATATATAATGCTTCCTCCTTATACACCAAATAAATTTGTCAAAATATTTGAAGAATTAATAAAAAATAAAAATGAATGGCCGGCTTTATCAGCAGAAAATCAAAAACAAATTTTAATTAAAGATACGAATCTTTGTGTTAAGGGATACTATACTTTTTTTGATAAAGTCATATCTTCTAGGGGGAAAAAGAAATTAATCGCCCCTTCTTTCGTAAAAATAATTCAGACAAATTTTCAAAATAATTTAAGGGAAAAATTATTTTACTTTTTAAAAAAATGGCAGATTTCCAAATTTCTTTTCAAATTTATTAGGAAAATAAAAAAATGAAACCTATTCTATCAATTGTAATTCCAAGCTATCAAAATGATATAGCCTTAAGGCAAGTAATAGAAAATATTTTAACTGTTTGCGCGTCACAAGAACTTGAAGAAGATGTTGAGGTATATGTAGAAGCACATAGTTGCTCTAAATTTAAGGAAAATTATTTAAAAAATATCAAAGCTAAAAATTTTAGGTATAGAAGTACAAAAGAATACTTTGAATTTGATGAAAACATTGAAAGATCTTTGTTGAACTCTAAGGGAGAGTATATATGGTTATTAGGGGATGAAGAAAATATTACAAGCATAGGGCTGGCTGAAATTATGTCAGTAATAAGAAAAGACAAAAGTTTGAATGTTATTGTTGTGGGCGCCCAAGAAATAAAAAGTACATCTGATTGGAATCAGGTAACATATGCCAATGAAAAGACCCAAAGTTTCAATAACTTAAGTGATTTCGGAAAATCTTTGTCGAAAAGAATAGGGTTTATTTCTTGTCTTATTTTTAATAGGGAGGCTCTGGAAACCAAAGATATGATTCCTGAGAAAGTAAAAAATATAGGGTTTTATCATATTGCCCTTTTGCTAACTTATCTTAGGAGCTGTAAAAATATGGATTCAATTTTTATACCTCATCCTTGTTTCTCCTATATAAAAGACATTCGTGAAAAGGACCCTAAGTTTATTAAAGATAGACTAATTGTTAACGCATTTTCATATAAAAAAGTTTATGAAGAAACTTTACCTAAGCATGTTTCTGGTATTTTTATTGAAAATATTATCATTCGATTTGTTCCTTATATTTTCAAGGATAAGCTTAACAAGCCAAGCATAAAGATTTATTTGAAAATATTTAATCAATACAGATCTTATTTAAAAAGCTATACCTATATTCTTCCAGTAATTATTTTCCCAACATTTTTATTAAAGATATTACAAAAAATTATTAATTTCATACGAATGATAAATAATTGGGTGCTTTAATTAATAACCTTCGGAGTTTCATCGTCTCCATAAAATTAGATTTAAAAAATAATCGATATATGATAGAAGTATTACAATAAAAGGACGTATAGATTCATGAAAGCAGTAATACTTGCAGGTGGTCTTGGTACAAGATTAAGCGAAGAAACAGAAATAAAGCCAAAGCCAATGGTGGAAATTGGGGGGCGGCCTATATTATGGCATATAATGAAATTGTATTCGGCACATGGAATTAATGATTTCATTATATGTTGTGGATATAAAGGGTATGCTATCAAAGAATATTTTACGAACTATTTCCTTCATACATCAGATTTGACTGTAGATTTAAAAAAAAATGAAGTTAACATATTGCAGAATAATTCAGAACCCTGGAAAATAACAATTGTTGATACAGGGTTGGAAACCCAAACAGGGGGAAGACTTAAAAGGGTTCAAAAATATATTGAAGAAAACGAAACTTTTTGTATGACTTATGGTGATGGTGTATCGGACGTTAATATAACTGAATTAGTGGCGTTTCACAAGAAATCAAAGGCACTGGCAACTTTATCTGCTGTGCAGCCCGAAGCAAGGTTTGGGGCGTTGGATGTTGATGAAGGTGATAAGAAGGTAAAAAGATTTGTTGAAAAGCCCCCTGGAGACGGTGGTTATATAAATGGTGGTTTTTTTGTTTTGTCTTCGAAGGTGTTGGATTACATAGAGGGTGATAAAACAATATGGGAGAGGGAGCCTTTAGAAAATCTTGCAAAAGAAGGTAACTTAAGGGCTTATACCCATAATGGATTTTGGCGCCCTATGGATACACTAAGAGATAAAATAAGACTTCAAGAATTATGGGACAAAGGAAAGGCCCCTTGGAAGATATGGGATTAGAAAGAAGTTTTTGGAAAAACAAGAAGGTTTTGGTAACGGGGCATACAGGCTTTAAGGGGAGCTGGTTGGTTTTTGTTTTAAATTCTCTGGGAGCAGAAATTTGTGGTTATTCTTTGGCGCCCCAAACAACCCCTAATCTGTTTTCTCTGTTGAATTTAGAAGGTTTATGTGAATCCCATATAGGGGATATCAGGAATGGGGCTAATTTTAAAAAAGTTGCAGAAGATTTCCAGCCGGATATTTTATTCCATTTGGCGGCCCAACCGTTGGTTTTATACTCTTACAAAGATCCTATAGAAACTTATGAAGTAAATGTTATAGGGACATTGAACGTTTTAGAAGGTGTTAAAAATATAAAAACCTTGCGTTCTGTAGTGGTGATTACAACAGATAAAGTTTATGAAAACTTAGAAGATGGTACGGCTTATTCTGAAGAAAATCGATTGGGTGGCCATGATATGTATAGCTCTAGTAAGGCCTGTGCAGAAATTGTGACACAAAGTTGGCGATCATCTTTTGGAAAAAACTATCCTCAGTTAAAGATTGCGACAGCAAGATCAGGAAATGTTATTGGAGGAGGAGACTGGGCTGATGATAGGCTTGTCCCAGATGTTGTTCGATCTATATCAAATAAAAAACCTTTGTCAATACGTTCCCCTGAAGCAGTTAGGCCATGGCAACATGTGTTAAACCCAACTTTTGGATACCTTACACTTGCTCAAAAGTTATGGGATGATGTCGGTAATAATTATACAGATGCATGGAATTTTGGCCCTGAAGTAGATGATGTGAAAACTGTTAGAGAAATGACAGATATAATGTGTGAAAAATGGGGAGGGTATACATGGACGTCTCCCGATACATCTAATAAATCCCCTATGAAAGAAGCAAATTTATTGCATCTTGATATTGGGAAGGCCAAGAGTAATCTTGGCTGGAGACCTGTTTGGGACTGTGAAAAATCTTTACAAAAAACGATTGAATGGTATAAAAAGTTTTATGAAATCCCAGAAGAAATATCGGAATTAACAAAAAAACAAATTTTAGATTATCAAAAATAGGTAAATGATGGAGTTAAATAAAATGAAAGTACCTTACGGTAAAAGTGTTCATGGTGAAGAAGAAATTCAAGCAGTTGTTAAAGTTTTAAGGTCCTCTACTCAAATGGGGGAAAATGTTAACGAAATGGAACAACGCATTTCTAAACTATTTGACAAAAAATATGGGGTGATGGTTAATTCAGGGACGTCAGCTTTGTACCTTGCAATGGAAGTTATGGATCTTCCCAAAGGGTCTGAAATTATTACCCCCGCCTGTACATTTGGAACAACAGTTGCCTGTATTGTCAAAAGTGGATATGTTCCAGTTTTTGCTGATGTGGAAGAGGGCACTTATTGTATAAATATTTCCCAAATAGAAAAATTAATTACTGAAAAAACCAAAGCAGTTTTAATTCCCAATCTTTTAGGAAACATCCCTGATTGGAAAATCATCCATGATATATGTAAAGATAAAGGTATAATTATCATAGAGGATTCTGCAGATACCTTGGGAGGAACCTTAAGAGGGGAATCTTCTGGTAAATATAGTGACATTACTATTACAAGCTTTTATGGGTCTCATGTTATTAACTGCATGGGGAATGGCGGTATGCTCTGTGTTAATAATGAAGATTGGTATAAAACTGCCCGACTTTTAAGATCATGGGGCCGAAGTTCATCCGTTTTTGACGAAAAGTCTTCTGAAGAATCAGAAAATAGATTCAATGTGGATCTAAAGGGGTTTTCTTATGACAAAAAATTTGTTTTTGAAAAATTAGGATATCAATTAGAGCCTTCCGAAGCAGGGGCTGCATTTGGCTTAGTCCAATTGGATAAGCTTGATCAAAACATTAAAACAAGAATCAAATATTTTAATAAACATCAATATTTTTTTAAGGAATATGAAGAATTCTTTATTCTACCAAACCAAACGCCAGATACAGTGACAGGTTGGTTAGCATATCCTTTGGTTGTCAGAGAAGGAACCGGTCTAGAGAGAAAAGAGTTGATGAAATTTATGGAAAATGAAGGTATCCAGACCAGAGTTGTGATGGCTGGGAATATCCTGTATCATCCTTTGTTAAGTGATGCAGTAAAAGTTGATACATTAAAATATACAGAGGCTGATAAAGTTATGAGGGGTGGAATGTTATTGGCATGTCACCATGGGCTTGAAGAAGAGCAAGTAAACTATGTTCATGAAAAAATAAAGCAATTTATATCAAATATAAATAAGGAGAAAAGGTAATGGATAAAGACATTTTTGACGGACTGTTTGTGCTTGAACTTGCAAACAATCACTGGGGAAAGCTGGAGAGAGGACTTAAAATTATTGATGACTATGCAGAAGTTGTTAAAAAAAATAATGTTAAGGCCTCAGTTAAATTACAATTCAGAGATGTCGATAGTTTTATCCATAAAGATTTTCGGGACTTAGAAGGCTTTAGGTACATATGGAAGACGCAAAAAACCCAAATGCCTTGGGCTAGCTTAAAGGCTTTAGTGGAAAGAGTTTCCGAAAAAGGAATGCTGACCATGGTTACGCCTTTTGATGAAATATCTGTAGATAAGTGTGTAGAGTTTGGGGTTGATATTATCAAGATAGCAAGTTCAGATATACGGGATAAAACACTATTAAAAAAAATAGGGGCAGCTGGAAAACCTGTTATTGCCTCAAGTGGTGGATCAACAAGCCTAGATCAATTGGATTATCTTGTTAAATTTTTCAAAGAAAAAAACCTACCATTTGCCTTGAATCATTGTGTTTCACTTTACCCATCAGAAGATAAAGACCTTCATTTAAATCAAATAGACTTACTTAAGAAAAGATATCCAGATACGGTTATTGGTTTTTCAACACATGAATATCATGATTGGGATAGCTCGGTGAAAATGGCCTATGCAAAAGGGGCAAGGACTTTTGAAAGGCACGTAGATATAGATTATGAAGGGGTGCCTGTATCTAAGTATTGTTCATTGCCAGAACAGGCAGATATATGGTTCAAGGCTTATCATAAAGCTGTCGAAATGTGCGGTCCTGAAGAAAGCAACGAAGAAAAAAGACAACCCCCTGAAAAAGAGGTTAGGTATTTAGATGCCTTAGTCAGAGGTGTTTATGCCAAGAAAGACTTACCAGCAGGTCACAAACTTACAAAAGAAGATATCTACTTAGCTATCCCCTTACATAAAGGGCAGATATCAGGACGTGAGTTTGAAGAAGGAGAGGTCTTAACAGCTTCTATCGAAAAAGATAAGGCAGTTAATATTGAAAAATTAGACGCTTCTTATTCTTCTAATTCGGATCTTGTATCCCTTATAAAAAACCGTGGCTTGTAGTAAAAAGAAAGATACTTTTATGAAAAAATTAAAGAAAATGCTTGTAAGGTATTTAGAAAAAATTATCTATATGAAAAATAGAACATTGAATAAAAGACAAACAATTAAATCTATAAATTTAAAGTATCTAGAAAAAAATAGGGAGGTATGTAAATACTTTTTTGATACATTTGGTTATATAAAAATAGAGAATTTCTTTAACAAAAAAGAAATGGATGTGATAAGTGAAGAGTTTAATAAAACAATGGAAGAGAAGTATAATAATTTTCAGAAGTCTGAAGGGAATTTATTATATCCCCAGATTTTGGAATACAACGAAGAGTTAACACGTTTATTGGATTTAGATAAGACTAAATTATTGGTAGAAACCTTACTTGGAAAAGATAGTTTGTACTTAGGAAGCGATGGAAATTGTTTTAAATCTCCAACACCTTGGCATAGGGATTATCTGATAAAAAGTAAAACATGTAAAATGTTAATTTATTTAGAAGAAGCGGCGATTGATCAAACTGCGTTAAGCGTCATTCCTGGCAGCCAATTCACCGAAGATGCATATAGTTCATTTTTGACGAATGCTCTTACATGGCCAGAACCACCAGCTCTAGGAGGGTTTGATGAAAAAGGTTTTTTAGGTAAAGGGCACAGTCCATTAAACAGCGGGGGAAATAATGTGATTCCACAACATATTATTCCAACGAGTCCTGGGGATATAATAGTTTTTAATCATAACTTGATTCACTGTACAAATGCATCAACTTGGAATAGATCACGTCGATTAATGGGGCTGCATTTTGGAAGGAAAGATAAGGTTGAAGAGCTCAAAGAAATATCTTTAACAGAAATGAACTCCTTTAAATTAGAAAATAAATATGGGCCTTATGTCATGAATTCTAAGTCTAAAAACATACAATCTATGATAAAACCATTAAAAGATCTAAAAATAAAAGTTGAGGGTGATTTTTCTGGGAAATATGCAACGCAATCTAAGTCAGCTGTAGAGTTTTCTAATAAACATAAAAATACTATATACAAGTCAAAAATTAATGAGAATTAAAAACTAAATATAATTACAATGAAAAAAAAGAAAAATTATTTATTAACAATATTGATTCCTACGTCAAATAGGCATAGGCAAATAAAAACTCAGTTAGATTACCTGAAAAATATGGGGGTATTTAATAATGAAGAAATTGAAATATTAATTGCAGATAATTCAAACAATGACGAATCAAGAAATACTATAGCGCCTTTTATTAAAGAGGCTGATAACTTAAATTACCATCAGCACGCTACGTTTGTTCATTCAGCGGAAGAAAATATTAACCGTTCTATTGAATTATGTTCAGGAGAATATATTTGGCTTTTAGGGGATGATGATAGATTAAACCCAGAAGCAATTGAAAAGGTTCTTAACATATTAAAGAAAGGTTCTAAATTAAATTTTTATTTTGGACTTGTTGGTAGAAATCTTATTACTAGCTGGAATCATTTTAATTCTAATAAAGAAGATTACTTTGAAAAAATGCTTTTATCGGATAAGGATTTAGGGGAATTAAAGGAAATAGAAAAAAATCTAAAACTAACAACTTATAAAGACGCAGTAATTAATTATGGGTTAATTACAACCATGTGTTTTGTTTCAAGCTTTATTTTCAAAAAATCTATTTTTAAAAAATATGATGATTACATAAAGATAAGCCCACATTATTCCCATGTTTTTGGCTTTTTGAGAATATTAAAAGATGAGAAAATTGGATTAATTACCATTCCAAGTATCGCAAGGTTTCATTCCGAATTGGATGATTTTGATGAAAGATTAGATAGTTATACAAATAAAACAGGAAAAATCCAGAGGTTTCCTTGGACTTATGGTCTTATGTCCTTGTTAAACAAGGCAATAGAAGAAAAGTTATTAAGTTATGAAGAAATAATTTTGATAAACGAGCTGGATTTTAATAATAATTTCAATTTATATCAAGCGATAAAACAACATTTTTCTATACAAATAGAGATGCTTCCGAAACAGCTTTATATTCTTTTATCAAACAACCGGATATATGAGAATTTGACAGAATTTTCTAATTCTGTGAAATATAAAGATCAAATATTTCATTCTATTTTTCATACTATTTCACAATTAACTAAAGAAAATTATAAAAATAAAAAATATTTAATTATTATAAGCCTGCTCCATACAGAAAAAATAAATATATTCTATATAATAGAATGTATTATATCTGTCTCTTATACACATCTGACGCTGCCGACGAGCGATCTAGTGT
>CAJXSI010000010.1 GCA_913061155.1 uncultured Alphaproteobacteria bacterium | reverse complement strand
GAGATCTAGTACGGTCTCGTGGGCTCGGAGATGTGTATAAGAGACAGGTTTTATATGTTATGCGGTGTGACAGCGATCATCGGAATTTATTTATTGAGGTAATATGCTAAAAGAAATTCCAATTTTAACAATTATTATTCTTTTGCCAATCTTGGGGGTGATTTTCAATACGTTGATTAACAAGGACCTGGCTGAAGAAAATTCAAAAAAAGTATCCTTGTGGACGTCTTTTGTGACATTGGCTTTAAGCATTTTTGTTGCTTGCCAATTTGACCACGCAGATGGAGGATTCCAATTTATTGAATATACTTTGATTAATAAATTGATGGGGTTTGAATACCATTTGGGTCTTGATGGCATTTCTTTGTGGTTTGTGCTTTTGACCAACTTTTTGGTGTCGATCTGTATTTTGATGAGTGCGTATCTTATAAAGGTTAATGTTCGCTTTTATATGATTTTGTTGTTGATGTTACAAAGCTTTTTATTGGCGGCCTTTTGTTCTTTGAACTTGTTGATGTTCTTTGTTGCTTTCGAAGCTGTTTTAATCCCCATGTTTTTTATTATTGGTGTTTGGGGCGGGGAACGCAGAATTTACGCAACCTTTAAATTCTTTTTATATACAATGACTGGATCCATTTTAATGTTGATCGGAATTGTTTATCTTTATACGCAAGGGGAAACGCTGAACTATCAAGACCTATTGCTGCTTAAGTTAACAGACGGTCAACAAAAATGGCTGTTTTTATCTTTCTTTTTTGCCTTTGCCATTAAAACACCTATGTGGCCATTCCACAGTTGGTTACCCGAAGCCCATGTCCAGGCGCCAACAACAGGGTCAATGTTGCTTGCAGGGCTGCTGTTAAAGCTTGGAGGCTATGGATTTATCCGATTTGCCCTTCCATTATTTCCCGTTGGGGCCCTTTATTTTTCAAAGCCTATTATGATTATTTCAGTGATCGGTCTTGTTTATGCATCCCTGATGGCGTTCGCCCAAAAAGATATGAAAAAGTTAATTGCTTATTCTTCTGTTGCGCACATGGCCGTTATAACGTTGGGAATATTTACCTTTAATATCTTTGGGCTGACCGGGGCCGTTTATCAAATGATCGGGCACGGCCTGGTTTCTGCAGGGCTGTTTTTGTGTGTTGGCTTGGTGTATTTCCGATTTGGATCCCACCGCATATCAGATTATGGAGGGCTTGCCCGGATGATGCCTGTGTACGGCGTTAGTTTTATGCTGTTAACTTTGGCCGCCATTGGGTTGCCTTTAAGCATAGGGTTTGTTGCAGAATTTTTCATTATATTGGGCGCTTTGAAAGTTGGTTTTGTTTGGGCATCTTTGGTGGCCTTAGGGGTTATCTTAAGTGCTGTTTATATGCTGTCTTTGTATAAAAACATTGGATTTGGAGAAATGAATACCCCCCATGTGCAGGGGGGATATGATTTAAAATGGTATGAAAGTTTCAGCCTGTTTTCAATTGTTGCAATTGTGCTGGCGTGTGGCATTCATACCTTTCCAACACAAAGTATCGAAGCAAGTTTAACCCCAACAGTTTCAAAATATTTGGAGGCTGTAAAATGATTTTCAACTTATTAACCATTCTGCCTGAATTAAGCTTGGTTCTTGCATCAATATTCATGCTGATTGTTGGCGTGTTTAAAGAAAAAAAACAAAAAAATGCCAAGCCTGTTTCCCGCGCTTTTTCTTTGGGAATATATATTGCGTTTGGTATTTTCTTTTTTGCCTATTTCTATGAAATCTGGGTTTCCCATAAATTTCATGGGTTTTCTTTCGATGGCCTTATTGCCAGTGATCGTATGACAGTGATTGGAAAAGTATTGGTATTAATTGCCGCATCCTTGTGGATTGGGCTTAAGACCAACAGTACGCATGCAGCGGTTCTTAGGGCAGGTATAAAAGTTTATGAATACCCAATTTTATCTTTGATGGTTTTGGTTGGCGCATTTTTAACCATTGCCAGTAATGACTTTTTGATTTTATTTTTGGCGTTGGAGCTGCAAGCCTTACCCTTGTATATTATGATTACATCCCGTCATGAAAGTCAGCATTCTTCGGAAGCCGGCATTAAGTATTTTATTTTTGGATCCATTGCAACGGCTTTTGTTTTGTTTGGTGCGGCCTTTTTATATGGGTATGCGGGGACAACAAACTTTTCCCCCTTTGCAAATTTATTGTTTTTTACATCAGAATCTGTTTATGAAAACATGTGGTTGGATATTGGCTTTCTGTTCTTGATGATGGGATTGATGATTAAACTAGCTGTCTTTCCTTTTCACAGTTGGTCTTTTGATGTGTACGAAGGCAGTGCCAATGTTCAAGTGGCTTTTCTTATCACCGTTCCTAAAATTTCTATTGTATTTGTTTTGATACGTTTAATGTATGGGCCATTTGCCCAACTTGTTCCCATGATACAGCCTTATATTTTGTGGCTATGTGTGGCCTCAATTGTTTGGGGGGCCGTTGGCGCCATCAAGCAACAAAATATTCGACGCCTTTTGGCTTATGCATCTGTACATAATATCGGTTTTATCTTGCTGCCAATCAGTATCGGAAGCTTTGAAGGGCTGCAAATAAGTATAGAGTACTTAACAGTTTATACATTATCTTTAATTGGCTTTTTTATCGGGGTAACGTCTTTGCATAAAGATGGCATGAATATTGATAAAATATCTGATTTACGGGGGCTTTGGGAACATTATCCCAAAATAGCCATATTAATGACCATTTGTTTGTTCTCATTTGCTGGTATTCCGCCGTTGGCAGGGTTTTGGGTTAAGCTACATGTCTTTCGTGAACTGATAAAAGCTGGTATGATCTGGCCAACAATTATTATTGCCTTTGCAAGTATAGTTGCAGTTTTCTACTATCTTGTGGTAATAAGAAATATATTTTTCGAGAAATCTGAGAGTAAGTTAAGTAAAGACACAATAAGATTTGATATATTAATGATCATTGGAAGTATTCTTGCCCTGTATCCTTTATACCAAGAAAGCTTGCTAAGGATTATTGAATATTCTTTGTATACAGTTTAGATATTATTTATGAGTGAATTATTAAAAGGATATAAGTTTTTTAAGTTTGACCTCTGTGACAGCACAATGGATATGTGTAAAGATTTGTTGTCCCAAAACCAACCGATAAAAGATGCTTCCCTTGTTGTTGTGGCTAACCAGCAAGAAAAAGGAAGGGGCAGGCGGGGCAGAACTTGGAAATCTGATATTGGTAACCTATATATATCAATAGGATTTAATTATCCTGCATCAGTTGAAATTTCCCAACTGTCGTTTGTTACAGCCTTGGCCGTGGGGCAAACGGTTTTGCATTTCGGGAAAGACTGTGATTTGGCCTATAAATGGCCAAACGATATTTTTATAAAGAATAAAAAAGTGGGTGGAATTCTGATTGAAACCCAAAATGTGGAAAACGAAGTTATTGTTGGAATGGGTGTAAATATTTTAAAGTCCCCATCCTTGGTTGGATATGACGCCACAAACCTTAAAGAACATGGGGTTCATGTTCAGTTAGACGATTTTCTTAAGGTTTTAATAAAGAACTTTGATTTTTGTAAAAACAAATGGATTACCCAGGGGTTCCAGTTTATTCGGGATGAATGGCTGGAAAAGGCCTGGAAGCTTAATGAAAATATTTCTGTCAAAAATGGCAAAGGTAAAGTAGTTGAAGGAATTTTTAAAGGGATCGATCCTAAAGGAGGATTGATCATACAACAAGCTGAGCATGAAGAAGTTTTGTATTCAGCGCAAATAATAAGGTAATAATATGTCCGAAAAATTAGAACAAAATAAATTATTTTTCCTACCCCTTGGGGGATCAGGCGAAATTGGTATGAATTTGAATTTATATTCATACAATGACGATTGGTTAATGGTCGACTTAGGGGTCAGTTTTCATGATCAATTAGGCATTGATGTCATGATGCCAAATGCCCAATATATTGTTGAACGTAAAAAGAAATTATCCGGGTTATTGTTAACCCACGCGCATGAAGACCATATTGGTGCTGTGCCGTATTTATGGGATCAATTAAAATGTCCAATTTACGCCACCCCTTTTACGGCTGAACTTGTGCGTCGTAAACTGGATGAAGCCGGAATTGATTATGAAGGAATGTTGCATGAAATCCCACTAGGGGGGAAGGCAAAAATTGGATCATTTGAAATTCAAATGGTATCACTGACACATTCTATCCCTGAACCAAATGGCGTTGTTATTCGCACCCCAGCTGGAAATGTTTTCCATACAGGCGACTGGAAAATTGATCTGGAACCCTTGGTGGGCGAACCAATTAATGCAGATGAAATGAAAAAAATTGGCGACGAAGGCATCTTGGCTTTGGTCTGTGATTCCACAAATGTTTTCAATGAAGGAACATCTGGTTCAGAAGGTGATGTCCGTCGGAATTTAATGGAAGTGATTAAGTCTTATAAAAAAGAACGTATTTTTGTTTCTTGTTTTGCATCAAACTTGGCAAGGATTGAAACGTTGGCCCATATCGCGAAAGAAGTTGGTCGCCGTGTTGTTCTTCAGGGGCGTTCTTTTGGCCGTATTACAGAAGTTGCCCGTGCAAATGGATATCTTAAAGATATTCCAGAATTTATTTCTGCACGACAGGCAATGGATATGCCCGCCAATAAAGTTTTGTACGTTTCATCCGGAAGCCAAGGGGAACAAAGGGCTGCCTTAACCCGTATGGCCAACAATCAAATGCGCGATGCAAAAATTGAAGCAGGCGATGTTGTTATCTTTTCTTCACGGGTAATCCCTGGAAATGAAAAAAGAATTAATATTTTGAAAAATACTTTAACCCGTGCAGGCGCACGTGTTATTTCAAAACATACGCAAGATATTCACGTTTCAGGTCACCCAGCGCGCGATGAATTGCGTCAGATGTATGATTGGATTCGTCCGCAAATATTGGTCCCTGTGCATGGTGAATTCCAACATTTGGTGGAACATGCAAAATTGGGTAAAAAACACGGTATTAAAGATGTTGTTGTCCCTGAAAATGGAACATTGATCCGTTTGGAAAAAAATAACGTTGATATTGTTGATGAAATTACCGCGGGTCGTCTTATTAAAGATGGAAATGCGTTGGTTGCCATTGATCACCCAGCTGTTAAGGAACGTTCAAGGCTTGCAGATAATGGGGTTGTTTCCGTTTCATTGACATTGGGATATGAAAATGAAGTATACCGAAAACCCCAAATTGCCATTTGTGGGATTATCTCTAAGGGTGATCTTGTTGCCAATGCTTCGCAAACCGTAGAAGACGTTTTAAATGAAATGTCTGGCAGGGCAAAGGAAAATATTTCTGTTATAAGTGATCGAATCACTATGGAGGTCAAAAGATGTGTGCGGGAAATAACCGAAAAGAAACCAATGGTTCTTGTTCATATTAACAGGCTGTAAATGGTTACCCATCTTATTTCTTTTTTTATTATTTGGTGGTTGGTCTTTATGATTTTGATCCCATGTTGGGTAAAAACAGAAGAACAGCCAGAGAAGGGGCATGCTGATAGTGCCCCTGATCACCCAAAAATAAGAAAGAAGGCGATCCTATCAACCTTCATTACAGTTGTTTTGTACGCAGTAATTTGCTATTTTATAGAAATAACAGGGTTTAGTTTACGCAACTATTTTACAAACTAGTCCTTTTAAGGACATATAATTATTTACAGAGAGCAAAGCTTTCCCTGTGCGATTTCTTGCGAATTATAATTAATAGTTTGAAGTCTGCAAGTTTCTGCGGTATTTATAGCCTATACTTGCAGGGATAATTCCGAATGGAGACCCTTTGTAAGGGGCCTTTTTTTAGGCAATAAAAAATGACAACTCTGTAGAATAGGGCTGCACAGTTATGTTTGATGAAATTTATGTTTGTTTAACAAAATATCCTGTTAACAAACCCATTATAATAAGAAAGTTTTAAGTGTGGAAAGTACACCAAATATCTATATAGACGTTATCGTTTATCTGGTTGCAGCGGTGTTGATTTCTTTAATTTGTAAAAGAATCAACGTCAGCTCTACCCTTGGGTATTTGATTGTTGGCGTTTTGCTGGGCCCCCAATTTCTCGGTATTATTAGTGATGTGGAAACATCAAAAGCCGTTGGCGAATTTGGGGTTGTTTTCTTGCTATTCACGATTGGACTGGAATTACCTTTTGAACGCTTGCGGGAATTGAAACGATATGTCTTTCTGTTTGGGGGGCTGCAGGTTCTGTTGTCTGGTGCCGTTATTACCTTGTTTGCTTTGTATATTGGGGCCAGTATTGAAACATCTATCTTGATCGGAAGTGGTTTGGCCTTGTCTTCTACGGCTGTGGTTTTACAATACTTGACTGATAACAAAGACATGGGGTCCCGCCATGGTCGGATAACTTTTTCTATTTTATTATTCCAGGACTTGGTTGTCGTTGTTTTATTGGTTTGGTTAACGTTGATTCAAAATCAACATGATTCTGTCTTTAACGTTTTAGGCCAAGCCTTTTTACGGGCGTTAGTTGTTTTAATAGGCTTTGCCATTTTGGGACGTTTCCTGTTGCGTCCAATTTATCGGGCGGTGGCTGCAACAGGCAGTACCGAATTATTCGTTGCGATGACATTGTTGGTTGTTTTAAGTACCAGTATGGCAACACAGGTGGCTGGATTATCTTTGGAGCTGGGGGCGTTTTTGGCAGGTCTGCTGTTGTCTGAAACGGAATACCGACATCAAGTTGACGCGGATATTAAGCCTTATAAATCTTTGTTATTAGGGTTGTTCTTTATGACTGTGGGGATGAGTATTAACCCACATATCCTTATGGATTTTCCAGGATTAATTCTTTCCATCCTTGGGCTGATGATCCTTATAAAGTTGGTTGTTATTTTGGCAATTACGCATATCAGTAAATTACCCTTTAAGTCTTGCTTGCGCATTGCCTTGCTTTTGGCAGGTGGGGGCGAATTTGTTTTCGTCTTGTTTAGCCAGGCTGAAAAATCAAATATTATCACCAGCCATTTATGTAAAGCAATTTACATTGCCGTTGTTATCAGTATGGCTTTGACCCCAATATTCGGAATGCTGGCGAAATTAATCAGCAAGAAAATCGGAAAAGATATTGGTATGGCCATTCGGGCAGCTGAAGAAGAATCTTCAGATTTAAAAGACCATACAATTATTGTTGGATTTGGTCGCGTTGGGCAAGCCGTTCATAAACTATTGAATGAAAATATCATTCCCCACGTGATGATTGATATGAGTATGAAACGGGTTGCTGAAGGCCGTGACAAAGGGTACTCTGTATATTTTGGAGATGGTCGCCGAGTAGAAGTATTCCAAGCCTTAGGGGCAGAAAGGGCCAAATCCGTTATTATTACTGTGTCAAACTTTACGGCTTCTTCGCGGATGGTTGTCATTTTAAAACGATATTTCCCACATTTGGATATCTTTGTGCGCGTGGGAGATACAAATGAAGCCTACCAAGTTAAAGAAATTGGCGCACATCCAATTGTTCCAGAAATATTTGCGCCAAGTTTTCAATTGGCAGCTGCCGCCCTTGAACTTTACAATGTCCCAACAGAACAAATAGACCGCAGTTTTGAAAAATTCCGCCAACTTGAACTTAATACACAAGAACAAAGTCGGGGATTTGGAAGTATAGGGGGTGCCAAATCCCAAGGTTCATCAGAAGGACCTATGTGATAATTTCTTTTTTTATTAACATTATCTTGACGTTTTTCGGTGCAATCCGTATTCTTATGACTAGGGAGCATATAAATTGAAAAGAAGACACTTTTTACCATTATTTTTAATCATAGGATATCTTATGATGCCTGGCCAGTCTTTGGCCAAGCTTACCAATAATATGAACTGTGCCTTTAAATGTTCGGGTAAACAATGTGGGGCAAAGCTTTCCACGTTGCTGGGGTGTCTGGTTGCATGTGATCCATCCCATTATGAAAAATGTTGGGTTTCTGGAGAACAAAAATTTTCTGAACGCGGTGATAACGCAGACAAAGAAATTCAAGAATATTTCGAATATTTTAATAAATTAAGCCCCAAGACACGGACTGTTATTATTAGAACATTAGAAATGGCCAGAAAAATTTCTGAGATGGATTCTGCTATGGACATAGATTCTGCCAAGGATGTTGTTATTCAACCTGAGTTTTTTAATAGTCGTGATAAAATGAAAACTATGATTCGGGAAAATTTAAAGACACCCGACCAAAAACTTAAAAATTGGATCCGTAAAGTTTTATCTTTACGAATTAAAGATGCGCAGTCTGTTCTTAATTTAGCAGCAGGCGGTTTTTCCCTTTCAAATTAATTCACTTAAAACAATCTGTTCTTATCTTTTTTAAAAATTTAAGGGAAACGTTTTTTCTTTTTTCTTGATATAAATTATTATATTTGGTAACAAATAGACAATCGAAAAGTGTGCGTCACAGAATACTTTTTACCTTCTCTTAAACCTTTTAATTTTTTATTTCATTAGTTTATTATGTTGAATAATTATTTTTCATGGCGTCACCGAAATGTGATAAAGCGTATTATAAATAAAACATTTCTTCGCAAAAATACAAATGCCCAACAATCTGACTGGAAACAGACTGCCCGACCAGAACAGTTAGAACCTGATGGAAACTGGACAACTTGGTTGATCTTGGCAGGCAGAGGATTTGGAAAAACCCGAACAGGGGCCGAAACAATTCACGATTGGGTTTTGTCAGGACGGGCAAAAAGAATTGCCTTAATAGGCGAAACAGAAAAAGAGGTTCGCCAAGTTATGATCGAAGGGGAAAGTGGTCTTTTAAATACAGGCCTTCCCGAAAATCGCCCCGTGTTTAAAAAAAGCCAAATGTTGTTGATTTGGCCCAATGGGGCAAAAGCAACAGGTTATACAGCCGAAGCATATGAAAAACTGCGGGGCCCACAATTTGATGGGGCCTGGGTGGATGAACTGGCCAAATTTCCAAATGTTCAATCTGTTTGGGATCAATTAATGTTTTGCCTAAGACTGGGGGATTACCCAAAAGTTATTGTTACAACAACCCCAAGACCTGTTGAAATTATCCAAAACCTTATGAAGGAAGCAGGCACTTATGTAACAAGGGGGTCCACTTATGACAATAAAGAAAATTTATCAAAATCATATATTCAGTACTTGTTAAAAAAGTATGAAGGAACCCGATTGGGCGCCCAGGAAATTCATGCAGAAGTTTTATCTGAAAACCAAGAAACTTTGTGGTGCCGGGATATGATTAAGTATGTTTAACCGTAAATTTAAGTTATTTCGTCGCCCCGTGCTTGACACGGGGTCCAGGGCGGTATTCACCGTATACAATTTTTGTCATTCCGGACTTGATCCGGAATCCACAGCGGTGTTCATCACAGATACCTTACCTGTCAGAGATACATGGATTCTGAACTAAATTCAGAATGACGAAAATTGTATACGGTGAATACCGCCCTGGACCCCGCATCAAGTGCGGGGAGACGAGAGGTTGGGTGGTGTCAAGCACCAGGGCGACGATTTCTATGCAAAGACATCTTTCTTCATTGTCTTCCCGGACTTGATCCGGAATACAGTCATAATCTAAACGGCAGGCGGGTTGTATTCTGTGATTACGGCCCTGGACCCCGTGTCAAGCACCAGAATGACGAAAATTGTGTCCGATGACTGCCGCCCTGGGCCCCGCATCATGTGCGGGGCGACGAGGTTGGGTGGTGTCAAACACGGGGCCAAAATGGTCAGGGGCATGAAGGTATTGAATGATGATCACGCTTATAATGTAAAAATAAATAGGGAGGCAAAATGGACAAAGATTTTTTAGGCGTATAGTGATTGGCGTTGACCCTGCTGTCACAAATAAACAAGAAAGCGATGAGACAGGCATCATCATTGCGGGTCTGGGAAAAGATGATAAAGGGTATGTATTGGCAGATTTAAGCGGAAAATATACACCGTCAGATTGGGCGAAAACTGTTATTGAAGCCTATTATAAATATAAAGCGGACAGAGTTGTGGCAGAAGTGAATCAAGGGGGGGATCTTGTTGAACAGACGTTGCGGGCTTTTGATTCAACCTTAAGTTACAAATCTGTGCGTGCATCACGTGGAAAAATGGCAAGGGCGGAACCGATTGCAGCCTTGTATGAGCAAGGAAAAGTATTGCATGTAAAACACTTTGCGATTTTAGAAGATCAGATGTGTCGCTTTACCGGGCATAAACATGATAAATCCCCAGATCGTGTGGATGCCTTGGTCTGGACTTTGACAGAATTAATGCTAGGGCAGTCTTTTCTTATGAAAATGAAGCCAAAAATATGGCGGGCATAATATACTTTTTAAATAAAATATGGTAAAAATAATCGTATACAGGGAAGTGTTATGAAATTAATTACTATTCTTAATTTTCTGTTTCTTATTTTTATTTGTTCTAAAAGTAATGCAGCAGCAGAATATATTGAAGACGATGGGTTGGCTTTTGACCGTCTTTTGAAAAATGTTTCTGGTGGATATTCCCGCATTTCTGTTATTGCTGCGTCAGCCGCGTCGACAACTGATGATAAAAGACGATTGGCTGTTTTAGATACCGTGGCACAATTAGAATTTTTATCAGAAAAATTACCAGGTGTTGCCTTTGATGTCCTTGTTCTTGGCGCCATGAACGCAGAAAGTATGCATGTTGCAGAATTGTGTGACAGATTAGGATCAAAATTAACAATGTTGGGGGCTGAAAGACAGGAACATTACCTTAGAAAAAGAAGAGACTTAGGCATCCACAGAGAAAAAGAAGCCAAATTTTGTTTTAGTATCATGGATGTCGTTGACACAGACGCCTATGATGTTATTTTCATGGCCGGAAAAATGAATAGTATAATGCCATCAATATGGTATGAAAAAATGTTTTTAGATGCTTTGAAACCAGATGGATGCGCTTATTTAATGGATGTTGATCAATCAACTTGGGATACAACTTGTCATAGCTGGAAATCAAAAATTGTTAAATATCCGGAAAGAAAGTCCCTGTGTAGCGTTCAGGAATATGGATTTTATCGCTATAGAAAAGGGGAAATTATCATGGCTGATAGACGAAAGCCTATGGCCCTTGCAAGATCTGAGCCATCCATGTTTATAGCGGACGAAGGTTTGCCTGAGGCTTTTTCTGAATTAAATGCTGTTGATGTATTTAGAAAAATAAAATTAGATATTCCAGAACCAAAAAAGGCCGCCGCCGCAGAAGGATAAAATAAAATAAATAACGATCAAACAAGCCTTGGGATTTTCCCAGGGCTTTTTTTTATGGGCTGTGCAAGGCCCAAGATTAACAGACTGTTTCGTGGCCGCGCTTTTTGGCTCACCTTAAAAACCTTATCGTTCAACAAGCCCATTAAGGAGAAAATATGAAAGAAAATCGAATAAAAAAGTGGATCAACCAATTAACACAAAAACGTAGTCGGGTGGGATCAATTCTGGCTTGGCAACAAGTAGGGCGCCCCGTTTGGACACCGCGCCAATATGATTTTTTGTCAGAAGAAGGATATCACAAAAACGTTATTGTTTATCGGTGCGTAAATTTAATTGCCCGGAATTTGGCCACAGTACCCTGGAAACTTTATCAAGGGGACGAAGAATTAAAAACCCACCCCTTGTTTGATTTAATAAAAAACCCCAATCCCATGCACACACGGGTTTCTTTGTTGGAATCAATGGCTTCGCATATTTTGTTGTCAGGAAATTGTTATTTAGAAGCCGTGGGGGACAATAAAATTGACGAGCTTTATCTATGGCGCCCAGATAGGGTTCAAGTTGTCCCAGGAGAGGGCGGCGTGCCAGAGGCCTATATTTATCGTGTAAATGGTCAAGAGCGTAAAATATATGTTGATAGCCAAAATGGCCAATCATCTGTTCTGCATATCAAAACATTTCATCCTTTAAATGATTGGTACGGGATGAGTGCCATTGAAGCCGCGGCCTCTGCCATTGATCAACATAATGCCGTTGGATCACATAACTTGGCCTTGTTACAAAATGGGGGCCGCCCAACCGGGGCCCTTGTTATAAAGCCAGGGGCAGATACATCAACACACCTTACAGAGCAAGAACGCCAAACCCTTAAAGATGAATTACGCCTGGCTTATGAAGGATCTGACAATGCGGGCCGCATGATGGTTTTAGAAGGCAATATGGAATGGCGTGAAATGGGATTGAATCCAAAAGATTTGGATTTTGTTAATGGCAAGCATTTATCTGCCCGTGAAATTGCCCAGGCTTATGGTATTCCAGGCATGTTGGTTGGGGTGCCCGGAGAATCAACTTTTGCCAATTATAAAGAGGCACGCCTGCACCTTTGGGAAGATACCATTTTACCAACATTGGATAAAGTTATGGCAGAAATTAATCGCTGGATTTGTCCTTATTATGGGGATGATATTGAATTTCGATATGATTCAGATTCCATTCCTGCTTTGGCCATACGACGTGAATCTTTATGGTCGAAAATTCAAAATAGTGATTTTCTAACAACAAACGAAAAACGCGCAGCCTTAGGGTATGGGCCCACTGAAGAAAATATAAAATAGGAAGGGACATTATGCAAAAGAAATTACATGCAACAATCAATATAAAATCACTATCTGATGAAGGAACATTTTCTGGCTATGCCAGCGTGTATGATGAAATTGATAATCAGAATGATCGCGTCGCCGAAGGGGCCTTTCAAAAGGCATTACATGCAGCCGAGAATGAAGGGAAATTCCCCAAAATGTTATGGCAACATGACCCAACCCAACCCATCGGCCGTTGGACGGAAATAAAAGAAGATCAAAAAGGCTTGTTTGTTAAAGGACAAATATTCCTGGATATTCAAAAAGGGTTTGAGGCCTTTAAACTGGTAAAAGAAGGCGTTATTGATGGCCTTTCCATTGGTTTTATTGTCAAAGAAACAGCCCGTCAGAAAACCCATCGAATGATCGTAGCTGTAGATCTTTTAGAAATTTCATTGGTAACATTTCCAGCCAATGCAAAAGCAACCATCCAAGAAGTAAAAAAGGATTCGCTGTTGGCATCCAGTCTGGCACGCC
The DNA here is from genome assembly GCA_913061155.1 of uncultured Alphaproteobacteria bacterium. Lineage (GTDB taxonomy): Bacteria > Pseudomonadota > Alphaproteobacteria > UBA7879 > VGCX01 > CAJXSI01. Next base: position 28,333 of record CAJXSI010000010.1, on the reverse strand, counting down.
TTAATTCCTTACTTCTTACCTAAAATCTTAATCGTCAATTAACAAAAATAGGAGGTTCTATGAACAACGAATCAATACATTCTGCTGTCGAAAATATAGGCACGAATTTGGAAAAATTTAAATTAATACAGGAGGAAAAATTGCAAGAAATTGAATCAAAAATGATGGAAACATTCCATGCAAAATCAGATCGACCAAATATGGACAGAAAAAATGAAGGAACGAAATCTATGAAAGATAAAGAGTTTAAAAATTTTATTCGCCGCGGTGATTTTTCTGCAAAATCTTTAATGGCTGGGGCCGCACCAGGGGAATTTTTACTGCCAGAAACGGTTCAAGAACGTATCAGCCTGGACTTAAAATCAGGGGGGTCCATCCGATCATTGGCAAAAGCTATGCAAATTTCAACAGGATCCGTTGAAGTTATTCTTGATAGGGATGCCCCCGATGTTGGCTGGACAGGTGAAACAGATGACCGTGCCGAAACGGGAACACCCGTCCTAACGAAACATAAAATTATTGCCCATGAAATGTATGCCCGCCCCAAGGCAACACAAAAACTTTTGGATGATGCCGCCGTCAATGTGGAAGAATGGTTGGTTAGTCGCGTATCTAACCATATGTCAAAACAAGAAAACAAAGCATTCTTGTACGGAAATGGGGATAATAAACCAAATGGTATTTTATCGTACCCAACTTGTGAATCAGAAGACTGGGCCTGGGGCAGTTTTGAACATATTACAACAGGATCTGATGGTGAATTTGGAGATGATGGCGCCGAAGTTTTAATTGATACGTTGAATGCTTTGAAAACGGAATACAGGGATGGGGCTGTCTGGATGATGTCACGTTCTGCCCATTCAAACGTAAGGAAATTAAAAGACCCAGGAACAGGTCAATACCTGTGGCAACCGGCTTTGGGGGGGGAAGCAAACCCAACAATCTTAGGGTATCCAGTTGTCCTTACGGATGATATGCCCGGGTTAATATCTGGTACAGCAAGTAAATCCATTCTTTTTGGAAATTTTTCCGCCACTTACATGATTGTGGATCGTATGAATATGAGTGTCCTTCGCGACCCTTATTCATCAAAACCGTATGTTGAATTTTATGTGTCAAAACGTGTTGGAGGAGATGTTGTAAACTTTGAATCTTTAAAGGTTATCAACTTTGCAGCAGATGCAGAAGATGCAGCAGATGATGCAGCTGGAATTGATGCGGAATAGGGAGCAATCATATGCAAATAAAATTATTAACCAGCCCATCTGATGAATGTATTTCACTGGATTGGGCGAAAGAATATTTGCGTGTGGATCATGATGCAGAGGATCGGGTCATTTCTGACCTGATCCCGGCTGCACGTGAAATCATACAAAGCCAATTGGGGTATTATGTTGGCCTGCAAAAAGTTCAAGTAACGGTTCCTTTGATTAAAAGAAAAGGACGAAAAATAACCCCAAGAACAGTGGGCCATATGCGGGGCAGAACCTGTATTCGATTGCCCTTATCCCCCATTATTTCTGTGGAAAAAGTAAAAGTTATTTCTTTTGAGGGGAAAGAAGAAATTGTGCCTGATGGAAAATATCACCCCAATTTAAATACTTATCCAGCCTTAATTATTTTGGATTATGAAGATAAAGATACGGCTGTTATCAATTTAACAGTTGGCGCAGAAGAACCATCAAAGGCCATTAAAAACAAAATATTATCAACTTTGGCAGATCTTTACGAGAATAGATTGGGTCCATTGGTTCATAAAATACCTTTGACTTCGGGTATTTGCCCATGAAAAATAATTTCTGCAAATTAAATAATCGGATCCAACTTTTGCGACCTGAAGAAAGAAAAGATGAAATGGGCGGTGTTGAACTTGACTATGTCCCTTGTTTTTCTTTGTGGGCAAAATTACAACCTGTTGATTACAGAAATGGAGAATCTTGGAAAACGGGGGCCTTAGACTTTGTCAATGAATATAAGGTTTTTGTGCGGGTGGATCACCCCATAACAGCAGACATGCAAATTCAATGGAAAGGCCAAATGTTTGAAATGAAAACACCGCCATCTTACGCTGAAAATAAAAAGTACCAGTTTTTTATTATAAGAAGTATTAACCAGGACAGGGGGTAAAAATGGATTATGGTTTTTCAAAAGCCTTCCTTGATTATATTCAGGGAACACCAAAACTTAAAGATAATTTCAGATCAATCGGCCAGTTCTTACCAGATAATGCAAAATACCCAGCATTGATCGTCTTTACAGACGCAGTAGAAGTTCTTAATAAAATGACCCCAGGACAGGAAAAGGCAAAAATATCCTTTACGATTAAAATCTTAAGTGGATATAACGGCCTGCAAGAATTATATTTTTTGGGCAATCTGATCGAAGGAAACTTTAACGGCAACACAATAACAACAGAAGACGGACAGTGTATTAATTTGCGTTTGATGGGCCCTGTATTCGAAGGAATACAGAAAACAAAAGCATGTAATTATCGATCGATGGTGATTAAGGGAATTGGTTATATCAACCCGTAAAGGATTTAAAATGAATAATGCCTATGAAGAATTAACAACTTACTTTGATAAGGTACAACGGTATCGTTTTTACCAACTTCCCAGATGGATGAGGTAGAAATATGCAAACAAAACTTAAAATAAGCCAGGCCGGATTCCCCCCAATGTCCATGGGGAATTGTCGTCAAATCATTTCTTCTTTAGTAAAGGGCGATGTTTGGCGAACGATTAATGGGGATGCGGTGTTGCCAGAAATGGGAAGGGAGCATAAATACAAAACAAATATTTATGGCCAAGACGTTAATTCCCCCTGTTTTGATGGTATTTCAGTCGGGTCAATTGTTGGCATTGATTGCATCCAACAAATGTGGGGTAATAGTCCAGCTGAAAGTACAGGGGCCATTATTCTTAAACGTAAACCTGTAGAGGGGTCTGTTATCGCAGTTGATAAAAATAGAACTTTTTATGATCTGGAGCAAATAGGCGAAAAAGAATTTATTTTGAAAGACGGCCCTGTGTCAGAAGACATCTGCATTGGTTATTTGCCGCATTTAGACGTTATCATAACGCACCTGACAGTTAACCATGAAGAATGGGGCAATGGATACAAATGGGAACTTGAAGCAGAAGAAGTCTAAGACTAAGTCTAAGACTTTGCAGCTTTTCTTTTCTTGCGAACTTCGAAATAGGACATGTACAACGTACTGCCGATAATAATGGCGGCCCCAAGTAATGTTTTCATCTTAACAGACTCGCTGAAAAGCATGAATCCAAAGAAGACAGAGAAAACAAGTTCAACATACCGGAACGGTGCAAGAGAAGATGCCTCTGTCGCTGAAAAGGCTTTGAATAAACAAACCTGAATTAAGTTTGCCCCAGCCCCCAAAGCAAATAGCCATAATAATTCCCGTAGATTAGGCGTTTGCCAAACCATCAAGGCTGGAATCAGACCTGCAATGGTTGTTCCCAAAGCAAAATAAAATAACATTGTTAAGGTGCTTTCGTTTGACACCATCTTTTTGGCCATTAAATCAAGCACCGCAAACAATAATGCGGCCCCCATAGGCAAGAAAACATAAATATTAAAACTTGGGCTACCTGGATCAATCATCACAAGAATTCCGGCAAATCCCAGAATAACAGCAATCCACCGACCTAGGCTTACTTTTTCCCTTAGGAATAAAATGGCCAAAGGCATGAAGAATAAAGGTTGGGTAAAGGAAAAAACAGTTACTTCAGCCAAAGGAACAAAAATTAACCCATAGGTGAACAAAGCAATGGCCGCAACCCCCACAATGGCACGCCACCAATGCATAGAAGGATTTACCGTTTTAAAGGAAGACCAGCCTTTTGTAATCATAAAAGGAAGAACTGTCAGCATACTGAATAAGAAACGGAAGAAAGAAATTTCCATCCCATCCAGACGTGTGCCCACAAGTTTAACAATGACGTCATTACTGACACTAACAAAGCATGTCAGGATTGACCAAAATGCCCCTTGCGCAAAGCCTTTACAACTTAACCATTTTAAAAAATTCATAATAAAACTTTTAAGTGATTTTTTAATAATAAGCAATCAATAAATTAAAGGAGGGACCTTATGCAATTTTTCTTTGCCTGGGCAAAAGCTGATGAAGACTTTGACCCAGATAAACATCTTAAACAAGATGAACAGATCATATCCTTGAAAATACGACATAACGAGGGAGAGTTTCCAAGTGCAATCATCAAAGTCTGCCATAATCTTGATTATGAAAAAGTAAAAGAAAAGGCCTTTATTTCTTGTTTGTCTGACGGGAAAGTTCAGTTGCTGTTTTCAGGTTTTTTACTGTCTGTCCCCGATAATATTTTATCCCAAACCATTGATATGGAACTGATTGCAGAACCTTTGAATAGTATCGAAGCTCTGGCGCGGGAAACAGAAAGACTTAAAGAACTGCCAAATTATGATCCCTTATTCAGCAAGCCGTCAGAATCCAATAAAGTAGAAGAAATTCTGGATGGGTATTCTGTCTTGCCCTGTTGGTCAAGAACGATGGATTCTTTTAATTTCTCAAGTATTTTTGAAGGCAGAAAAACAAAAGAAATTGGTAATAATTTTGCGCAGGATTCATTGAAAGTACGTCTGAAGTCCCCCCCCATTGATTCAATTACTTGTGAAGTATCAGCCCAGTGGGAACAAACATACCAAAGCACAGTAGACGCAGGTTTTGGGATTAAATCCCATTTATCTGGAGGAACGTTGGTCACCTTGACCCCCCAAAAATTAATAGAAAATTGGTGGACAGCCAGTACTTTGATTCCAGGAAACACTTATCATATTATTTCTTCGCAACTAAAAAATGGGCACGGTGCTGGCGAATCAGTCCCTTATGAAGTATATGGCGATACGACACCCTATACTTTGCCAGCCTATGCCTTGGAACCTGAATTAGTTTTATCTTACAAAATTAAACAAAAACGCAAAGAAACAGTGTTCTTTGATATTCAAAATAATTGTCAAAAATTATTCAAGTTCCGCCACGGACGAAACCATAAACATTTAACTTTTAACCTAGAGGATATTACACATGATCATCAAAAAATATATTGGAAAGCTAAAAAAGAATATACAAAAGGCGAAAAAATTACTTATCGGAATAGTTACTATGTTTGCAATAAAGATCATACGTCGAATGATTTTTTCAGCGATTATTGTTGGGACATTTCTTTCGATGGGGGTTCTGCTTTGGGCGATTTGTCTTCTGCTAGCTATTTTCTAACAGACCGTGGGCGTCAATCAATCCATAGTGCGATTGAAAGATGTCAATCATATTTGGCCGCAAGTTGTCGGGCTGTTGAAATAAACTTGCGGCTGCCTTTTACCGAAAACATTGATATCGATTGTGATACAGATTTATCTTTTCTGGATCCAAGGTTGCCTGAAGGAAAGGCAAAAGGAAAAGTTGTCAGTTATACCCTCCAGGCTGAAGGAATAACGCAGCCTTATGTTGATGTGACAATTCTTTGTAGCGTTGGCAACGATGTTTCAGAGGAAAAGGCAGTGGATTTCAAAACCCCATCTGGTATTGGGTATATGGATTATAAAGACCAACGGCCAACACAGGGAATATTGAATCCAAAGGCCTTTAGGGGGACAGATATTATTCAAAGTGTAACAGTCAATAATTCAGCAAAACAACAAAACAGTTTGCTTGCTGGGAAAAAATTTATCAAAAAGGCAGCGGCTGCAAAGTTATTGTCATCGAATTCAACGTCTATGCAAATAAGGTTGGCGGATCTTAATAATCCCGAAGTCTTGTTTCACAAAATAGACCTGACAATTCCAAATCCATGGACAGCCCCTTGTCAAATACAGTTCTGAGGAAAATATGAGTTTATTAAAATTAAGTAATTATGAAGGAAAACCTTACAGTGAAGGGTTTTCCCTTTCCAATGTGACAGAATTTACTGACCTGAATAGCTTAGGCTTTTCAGATAATAAAAAACCCTTCATAGGGAAAATTGTTCAATTATTCATTTATGCCAAGATTGAAACAGAAAAAGGCCCTGATTGTCATGTTATGCAAACAATAGGAGAAGAAGACTTACCCCCAGTCTCTATCTTAGATCCGGATGCTTATGAAAATGAGGCAGCAGGTGACTTGATACCGACCATTAATCATTCAGCCATAAATTATGTGCATACAGGAAGGGTCGAACTGGAATTGGAAAATGGGGAAATAATTTCCCTTGATGAAAGTGATTATTCTATTGAAATCAAAGAAGGCGATGTTATCGCACAACAAAGATTCGAAGTTCTGCCAGGCGATGTAATATATAAAGAGGCAGAAAACATAAATCTTTATCCTTTGGGGGTTATGGTTGACCCGGGTAAATCAATTGCCTCTATTCAGCCAGTTTATTTCAGAATAAACCAGGCCGGAGAAAGCACAACACTTAAGATATTAACAACAGAAAAATTATCAAGCGCTGGGGGATTTTATTCAACAGAAGGGTTTGAATACGGGGGATGCCATTATGAATTTATAACAGAGGGAGATAGCAGCCAACATAAAAGTATTCAAGATTATGTCAAAGAAGGAAAAATCACCTTAAGAATAAATCATGGATCAGAAGGCGCATCAGCGGCTGCCGCTGCAGGAAGGGCAAGAAGTATCGAAGCCGAAAGCTGTGAACTGTATGGAAGTCAGCCAGATAAAATTATTTTAGGCTTTAAACTTCCCAGTGCAGGTCTATAGCTTCCTGACAATTGTAAGGCCATCACTTATAGGTACCAAGCAAGCATCCACACGGTTATCAGCATGAATTATTTTATTTAGTTCTTTTAATGTCGGCACACGCTTGTCTTGTGAATCGGGATTGGCCACTTCGCCTTTCCATAAAATATTATCCAATAAAATTAAGCCATTTGGACGAACAAGGGATAAACATTTTTCATAATACTGAATATAATTTCGTTTATCCGCATCAATAAAGGCAAGGTCAAAATGGTTGGGTTTGTATTTTTCCATAGACGCCAACGCATCCCCAATTTGGACATCAATTTTATGGCTAACACTTGCCTGTTCCCAAAAAATTTTCCCTAGGGAAAAAGCATCAGGTGATTTTTCACAAGTAACAACCATACCATCTTGCGGCACCGATAAGGCCATTTCCAAAGTGGTGTAGCCTGTGAAAGTCCCAATTTCTAAAACATTCTGGGCCCCAATTAATCGGGTCAATAATCCAATCAGTGCTGTGACTTCTGGTGCAGATTGCATATTGCTGTGGGGTAATTTTTGCGTTTGATCATGCAGGGCTTGTTGCGCTGGATGTCGACGCACACCCACAGTATGGATGTACTTAACTAAATCAGCTGTAAAATTTATGTATGATTGGGACATATGTTTTTTTACACCAAATTAATTAATTTTTCAATTCAGCAATTTAACGGAGGAAAAATGTTAACACTTTTAGGATCAATCATTGGCTTTATAGGAAGCCTGGTTCCGGATTTTATGCGTCTTATGAAAGACAGCAAAGATAAGGCTCATGAACTTAAGATTTTGCAACATCAAATAGAATGGGTAAAAACGACAAAAAAGTTAGACCTTGAAGAAATTCAAGCAGGGGCTGATTCTGCCGAAGCTTTGGCCTTGTATCGTCATGCACGAAAGACAGGAATTGGCTGGATTGATGCCCTAAGTGGGACAGTGCGCCCCTGCATTACCTATGCTTTTTTCTTTTTGTATGCCGTTGTTAAAGTTTCCCAAATCATAGCCGTTAAAAATATTGGATATGATCTGGGGTGGGCGCAAGCCATTACAAATATTTGGCACCCAGAAGATCAGGCCCTATTCGCGGCCGTTATGTCATTCTGGTTTGGGCAACGTGCCCTTTCAAAGTTTCATCCACAAGCAGGGAGATAAAAAATGATGGAAGAATGTGTAAAAGCCTTAAGAAATCTTGAGGGCTGCCGCCTTAATATGTATATCTGTGCAGGGGGTAAAAAAACCATTGGATACGGACATGTTGTATTGAAAGGGGAGCCCTATGAGTCGATTACTGAACTTGAAGCTGAAAATATTTTGATTCAAGATATTTTAAAAATTCAACAGGCTGTTAACCGGTTAGTTAAGGTGCCTTTAAAAAAACGACAAAATATTGCGTTAATTATTTTTATTTTTAATGTTGGGGCAGGGGCCTTTCAACGGTCAACTTTGCGGCAAAAAATAAATTCAGAAGAACACGAACTGGTACGGGAAGAAATGATGAAATGGGTTTTTGCCAAGGGAAAAAGAAACCAAGGTCTTGTCAGAAGAAGGGAATTTGAAGCCAATATTTATGAAGGCATTCGGAAAATATAATCTCGATCTGGGAAAATAAATATGATATAACTTAATATCAATATTGAAAAATAAAGTAATGAAATTAATATTCACTTTTTTTATAGCTATTAATTTTCTAATACAGGGTTGTACGGCACAAGCACAAAAGAATTTACCACGCTTGGCCTATCTTAAAAACCGTATTGAACAATTAGAAAGCCAACCCGGAACCTTGAAAGATATTCAAGCGATTCAACGGGAAATTGATGATTTGGAAAATGCGCCCAAATTACCAACTGTTGTACCCGATGCCGAAAATACTTTTATTGATGGGGGCCAGTCATCCCAAGAAACTGCCCCTACTTCCTTAGACTCAGACCATGATGGCATAGACTTTTTCCATGATAATCCTAATTTGGTTGCTGTGGATTATGGTGTCCCTAAAGAAATTGTCGATAGGATGAAAAATAAGATTACTTCATCTTCTGCCTTAACGGCAGGGGCTCCGTCAAAATCTTTGCCACATTTAGCAACCCCAGATGATGTGTCACCTATTCCGCGTGATGAAATTCGCAAAAAACGTGAAGACATCCATTTAAAACGCGGGGTTATGGGGAAGGGGCTGAAAATTCCAAAAAGGGCAAGGTTATCACCGCCCAAAACAGCCCAAACAGAAAAACCTGCACCAGTTAAAAAGCTGATGCATGGCCGCCCTGACGGGATGTTACAGAAAAAATTGGTTAATGAAGGTCCAGGGTTGGATGCAATTCTTCCTGTTTCCATTCCAAGATTGCCCGCCCCAAAGGAAAATTTCCAGTCTTCGTCCCAGCCTTCATCCCATTCTTTACCCCAGTCTTCATCATGGGGTTTTTGTGAAAAAGATATCCCTTATTTGCAAGAGAAATTGGAAGTAAACCTATCCCAGTTAGAAGAAATGCAAAACATCGTTAAAAAAACAAAAGATGGGTTTGAAGTACAGAAACTGGCCAACAAAATCCAACAACTTGAAAATGATAAACAGTATTATATTAAAATGATAAAATCTATGGGGGGGACACCAAAATTAAGAAAACCACAGGTGGCTGTCGCCCAAACGATTGTGCCTGCCCAAAGCCAAGAATTTCAGATCAAGTCAGACCTTGAACGCCTGAATAAAGCAGAAAAAATAGTGCGTCATAAGATCCGCATTACAAAGGATTCAAGGGCTTTATCTGCCTTGGGGGCCAGTCTTGAAAATATTCAAAATCAAAAGAAATTGTTGGTGGCATCTTCAAAAGATACCGGTGCAATGGACACAACAAAAATATATGAAGCCCCAAATGTTTTTCATACACCAGAAAAGAAACCAGAACCTGTGGCAAAGGAAGAACTTGCCCCAGCGACAACAGTCATGCCAACATCACCCGTTCCAATGGAAGAAAAAACAAATTGGGCAGTAACGGCAAAACAAGCCGTAGATCCTGATTATGCAGAACATATCGATGACTATGACGTTGTTAAATCCGCCCCTGAAAAACCTCTTTGGGCTGGCGTAGCTGAATCTCAACACGAAAAACGCCCCGTAAAATACCAAGCAAAAGGGCAGGGTGTTTCCCAAAGTGAAGCACGTCAAATTGCCAAAGCTTGGCTATCTAGGTAGTTTTTTTGATCCCTACCACAGCGCGGTTCACCCTCACTTGATTCCTCTCACTCTTCTCTCTCCGTTCTTGAACCTTCTCATCCTCATTTCCCCATGCTTGAAACGGGGTCTATTCTTCTTTTTCTCATCCCGCGATTTCCCCATCTTCCTTAGATGTTTTATAGGCAAGTCGGATGTTGTCCAAATCTTTGGTATTCAAGATAATCAGTTTTTTAGTCTTTGAAACTTTGACAGCCATTCTTTCCAAGACCTTTTTTTTGTAAGGAAACAAAATAATGTATCTAACCAGAAACCAGCTGATCATGGGGGTGCATCCTTGTGGCAAAGTATCCCGTTCTTTTTTTAAAACAATTAATCGATAACATCGGGCAAGGGCGCGCCAAATGCAAACAGGAATAGGGGTGTTAATATAAATCATACAATCCGCAGCATCACAGCGTTCTTCGATATGGCGGGCACCCCCTTCGAATATCCATTTATCTTTTTTGCAAATATCTGTGACTGTTTTTTTAAACTTTTCAGGATCAGGTCCTTGCCAGTCTGGCCTCCAGAACAGTTTGTCAAAGGAATAATAGGGCAGGCCTTTTGTTTCAGCCATTATTTTGGCCAAAGTACTTTTGCCTGAGGCACTGTTACCCCCAATAACAATTTTATTAAAATGTTTAATTTCGTCAAAAAAGCTTTGCATAGGTTGATTTTATACATTATCTTTTTATCTTTAGAAACTATCTTTTGATGGGAAAAGTAATTAAGACGGCAGTCTAACACAAAGGGATTATTATGTTTAAATATGCCATTAAGGGTTCTGCAAACTTCTTTGATCGTTTGATGCGTCGGTATACGCCTGACCCATTTATCCTGGCTTTGGCTCTGTCAGCCATAATTTTTGTGACTGGCGTGATGCTGACTGGCACCAGCCCAAAACAAATGGTTAAATATTGGGGGGATGGTTTTTGGAAATTAATTCCTTTTACCATGCAAATGGCCATGGTTTTCCTTGGTGGTTATGTATTGGCTGCCACGCCTTTGGTCAATGGCTTGCTGAACGGTATTGCCAATCGCGTTAAAACACCTGGACAGGCCGTTGTTATAACAAGTCTTGTTGCCTGCATTGGATGTTGGTTGAACTGGGGATTTGGTCTGGTTATTGGGGGTTTGTTATGCCGGGCCTTGGGGAAAACTGTGCCGAACGTTAACTTTAGGCTTTTGGTTGCCAGTGCTTATAGTGGATTTTTGGTATGGCATGGGGGGCTTTCTGGATCAATTCCGTTGACAATTGCCACCCCAGGTAATTTTAGCGAAGCCACCATCGGGCGCTTAATTCCCGTTCAAGAAACAATTTTTTCAAACTATAACCTGTTGGCATCCATTCTTTTGCTTATTCTTTTGCCTTTAGTTAACTGGCTTGTGGGGACAAATGAAACCCAAAGTTATACAACTGAAATCAAAGAAGAAGATCTTCATGAAATTGCTGAGCCGAAAAATGCCAGGGTGCCGGCTGATTATTTAGAAAACAGTAAATTGATCTGCTTATTAGGGGGCGGGGCAGGGCTTGTTTATATTGCTTTTGAATTAATGGATGGAACATTCCGCCTACAACTTAATATTTTAAATTTCATGTTTTTATTCTTAGGTTTATTCCTTCATAAAAGCCCAAAGACCTTTGTCAAGGCCGTTGAAAAAGGGGCCGGTGGGGTTGGGGCCATATTGCTTCAATTCCCATTTTATGCTGGAATTATGGGGATGATGCAAGGATCTGGATTGGCAGAAATTATCGCCAGTGCTTATGTGCAAATTGCAACGGCCCAAAACTTTGATGTTTTAACTTTTTATACGTCTGGTTTATTAAACCTATTTATCCCATCAGGTGGGGGACAGTGGGCGGTTCAGGCGCCTGTTGTCATCAAAGCATCGCAAGAATTGGGCATCGACATTGCCAAAACAGCAATGGCAGTAGCTTGGGGCGATGCGTGGACCAATATGATTCAACCTTTTTGGGCCTTGCCTTTATTGGCAATTGCCGGCCTTAAATTGCGCGATATCATGGGGTATTGTGTGATGGCTTTGTTTGTATCTGGAATCGTTCTTTCAGCAATATTTTATATATTTTAGGAAGATAGTTGACAGAAGATAGTTCATGTCTTATCTGTAAACCATGCGTATGTATAAATTAACAAAAGTTGACGTTATCTGTGTGGTTTAAGTTAAGAATCACAAGATTTAGGTGTATTCCCAAACCCATTTTTCAACAAACATTAATTTTTCCACTGGCACCAACAGAAATTTTTAAAAAGCAGAAATAGATACATGTTAATAGTCAATAACCTTTCAATGACCTTTGGGTCCAAATTATTATTTTATAATTCATCCTTTAACTTAAACACCAATCGTCGTTATGGTCTTGTTGGGGCAAATGGATCCGGGAAATCCACTTTTATGAAAATATTAATAGGGGATGAAGAACAGCTGGACGGGGAATACCGTATTAAAAGTGGGGATAAAATTGGGTGCCTGCGTCAAGATCAATATCTTTTAAATGATGAAATCGTTGTTAATGCTGTTATCCAAGGAAATCCTGAACTTTGGAATGCGTTAAAAACAAAAGAAAAATTGTTGGAAAAAGGCGATTTAACCCAGGAAGATTGCGAAGTTTTAGGGGATCAAGAGGATATCATTATAAACAATGATGGCTATTCAGCCGAAGATTTTGCTGCAAAATTATTATCTGGATTGGGGATCGACGAATCAAAACACTTTGGAAAAGTTTCAGAATTATCTGGGGGATTTAAAATTAGGGTCTTGTTGTCCCAAGCCTTGTTTAATAATCCTGAAGTCCTATTGCTGGACGAACCAACAAACCACTTGGATTTACCTTCAATTGATTGGCTAAAGAATTATTTAATGGATGAATATAAAGGTCTTTTGATTTTTATTTCGCATGACCAATCTTTCATTCGGGAACTATCCACTGATATATTGGATGTTGATTACGGTGAAATTACTTTATATCCAGGCAGTTACGAACGCTTTGTAAAGCAAAAAGCCTTGGCCGAAGAACAAAAATTAAAAGAAAAAGCCGGCCTGGAAAAACGTGTTTCAGATCTGCAAAAATTCGTGGATCGTTTTGGGGCCAAAGCATCAAAGGCAAAACAAGCCAAGTCCAAAGCCAAAATGATTGATAAAATCGAATTGCCAGAAATTCGTAAGTCATCCCGCGTGGCGCCCAGATTTGCCTTTAAACAAGAAAAAGCATCTGGTAAAGAAATTTTAACCATACGCAAAATTTGCAAAGCTTATGGTGAAAAACAAGTCTTAACGGGTATTGATAAGAATGTTATCCGTGGGGATCGTATTGGTTTTATTGGGGCAAATGGAATAGGAAAATCCACTTTGTTAAAAATCCTGACAAACAACCTTACCCAAGATAGCGGCACCTATGAATGGGGGATTAATACAAAAGTATCTTATGTGGCCCAAGATCACTTTGACCAACTGGATCCCAATCAAAATTTGGTTCAATGGTTGCGCAGTGCTTGCCCTGGACATGACGAAACGCAAATTCGAAATGCATTGGGGTGCATGCTGTTTTCGGGTGATGAGTCCATGAAGAAAATTGATGCTTTAAGTGGGGGGGAATGCGCCCGGCTTTTGTTTGCCAAAGTCATGTTGGATAAACCCAATGTTATTATCCTGGACGAGCCAACAAACCACTTGGACTTAGAAGCCATCGAAGCCATGCAAAAAGCCTTAAAAAGCTTTGAAGGAACACTTCTTTTTGTAACGCACGATCGGGTTTTCTTGCAAAAACTGGCAACAGATATTGTTAAATTAAAATAATCTTTTATCCTTTTCTTGGTAATCTATTGGGAATTCAACCTTGTCAAACACCTAAAAAATAGGCAGACTTAGAATTGAAGCTAACGGGGTAGTAAGATGAAACAAAAAATAAAAAGAATTGTAAGGCTTAAAAAGCTTTTTAAAATGAATATAAACTGGTTAAATTTAACCAGTCGGTATGCAAAGCCAGTTGGGCAAAGACCCTTGAAATATAAAAAATGTCTGGTCAGAACATAGGTTTTTATGATGAATAAAAAATTTATTTTTATTTTTTTGGTCTTAGTTATTGCCATTACAAGTTTTGTTTTAGTCAGAAAAAACAAAGACTTAGACACAAATACAATTTCTTTGGAACGCCTTTCTGGAACAAAATACACATAACCCCTTGAAATTTTTCGCATACTTCCCAGATGTATATTGAATCTAGGCGCAAAGCTTAGGTTTTCATGTTATACCTCCATGTAACATAAGCCAGCTAAAGGTTTTCCTCTAGCTGGCTTTTTATTATCTGAATTTTATGTCATATAATAAGTATGGATAAAATTGAATGGAAAATATCTAAAGACCTAATTCCTTATCAAGATGCCCTTGATTTGATGGAAGCCCGTGTCAAACAGATTGTTGAAGGCACAGCGCCTGAATTAATATGGTTTCTTGAACATCCCCCAGTTTATACATTGGGAACAAGCAGCCAATCGGAAGACACACTAAACAATAATGATATTCCTATTGTCAAGACGAACAGAGGGGGGCGATCAACCTATCATGGACCTGGACAACGGGTTGTTTATATTATGTTGGACCTTCGAAAAAGGGGGCAGGATATACGAAAACTTGTCTGGATGCTTGAAGAATGGACAATACAATCATTGAACATAATAGGTATTAAATCGGAACGAATCAGGGGTAAAATAGGTATATGGATTAATTGCGATAACAAGCCAAAGAAAATTGCGGCCTTGGGTCTTAGGGTTAGAAAGTGGGTTACCTTTCATGGCATAAGCATAAACATCACCCCAGACCTGAATCATTTTAAGGGGATCGTTCCTTGTGGAATCAGTGATCTTGGCGTAACATCAGTAAAAGATCTGGATATTTCTGCTGATTTTAAAGAAATAGACGCCGCCTTAAAACAAACCTTTGAAAGGATTTTTAATGCCAATCATATCAATTGAAGATATTAAAACTCTGAAAGATGGGAAACATCGTTTGCTGGGTATAGACCTTGGGGAAAAGACGATAGGCATTTCTTTAACAGATAACTTGTGGGTTGTGGGAACGGCCCTTGAAATTCATAAACGAATCAAGTTTAAGCAAGATGCCAACCACCTTATTAACTTAATTCAAGAACATAATATTGCAGCACTTGTTATGGGCTGGCCTTTGAATATGAACGGCACAGAAGGGCCAAGATGCCAATCAACCCGTCAATTTTGCAATAATTTATTATCAATGTATGAAATTCCCATTGTTTTATGGGATGAACGCTGGTCAACGAAAATTGCAGATTCTGCCATGCTTGAGATGGATTTATCCAGAAAAAAACGTAAGGCGAAAATAGACAAAACCGCAGCGTCAGTAATCTTACAAAGCGCCCTTGATTACCTTAGTCTATAGGTTTATTCATAAACTTGATTGGCATTGTTAGGTATTCCAGACCTACCCGTACACATTTTTTCCACAACCCATTTCCCCATAAAGAATCCATACTTGGAACTAAAGATACATGTTGGTTTCGACCATTTACGCGATTTGATCGATGGTGCCATGTTACAAATCCGCCATTAAACTGACTATCTGGATACAAATAAACTGACCCTTCATTTTGATGCGCAAGAACACTTAATATGGCTTGGTCATGACAGTGGCCTTTAAAACCAGGATATTCTTTTAAATTAGGGTCAGAGGTTTCCGTTAGTTTTTCTTTACTTTGACTATTTTCTAACCAGTTTTTTACAAAATTTCTTGTTTGTGGTGTGTTCTTAAACACCCCAAAAGCAGCCCATAGTAACGTTTTCTTACGCATACCTTCTGTATCTGCGCCCATAAGATCCAAGGTTTTTCTTTGAACTTTATCTTGGATAGTGCCATAGGTTTCCACATCATCGTATTCTATTAAAAGAATATTATGTTTTTTGGCTAGATCAATTAAAGGCTGGATATGCTTTTTAAAGACAAAGCCTGAATCTGCATAAACCACAACAGCATTTTCTGGGGCATTTTCCAATGTGTGTAAAATCACCCACGGTTTCCAAACCCAGTATCCTGCACCTTTTTTTAAGGAAAGGATGGATTTGTTTTCTTTTTTAAAATCTGAACTTAAGTGTTGCTGGCGGTAATTAATGAAATGGCTAAACCCCTTGTTTAATGAAGACTGTACCAACCCGGCTTGGTTCTGTTTATATATTTCGGGGCCGTCTGCATAGGATATTAGATAGACAGGAACATCACCTTGGTAACCAACTAAATGCTGGGAGGTATCTGCGACATAAAATAGCCTACATAAAATAAGGAACGTAAAAATTATTATAGTATAGAAAAGGATTTTTACTTTATGACACATATATTTTTCCTAATAAAAAGTTATATAAAGCCCTAAAATACAAAGAAGGACAAGGACAATCCACCCAATAACATTTTTATATTTTCTTGTGTTTGAAGGCTTGTTATCGTTAACAGGTCTGCGACGCGTGATAGTTTTCGCCATTTTATTCCTTATTTCTTTTTATATTTACGTTCTGTTTTTCCAATATATAATTGACGGGGACGGGCAATCTTGCTGTCAGAATCACCATACATTTCTGTCCATTGGGCAATCCAACCAACCGTGCGGGCAACAGAGAATATAACTGTATACATTGATTCGGGTATCCCCATTGCTTTAAATATGATTCCGGAATAAAAGTCAACATTTGGATATAGTTTTCTTTCAATAAAGTATTCATCTTTCAATGCAATCGCCTCAAGCTCCATCGCCAATTCCATCAGCGGATCATTCCGCCCCATGCTTTTTAAGACGTGGTGTGCACTTTCCCGGATCACCTTGGCGCGGGGGTCGTAATTTTTATAAACCCTGTGCCCAAAGCCCATTAAACGTGTTTTATGGCTCTTTACATCTTCGATAAAGCCTTTGATATTCTTTTTATCACCAATTTTTTTCAGCATTTTTATGACGGCCTCATTGGCCCCCCCATGCGCAGGCCCCCAAAGGGACGCAATGCCCGATGCAATACAAGCAAAAGGATTTGCCCCAGTTGATCCAGCCATGCGGACAGTTGATGTTGATGCATTTTGTTCGTGATCTGCATGAAGAATCAAAATATTATCCAATGCTTTTGCAACAGATGGATTAACTTTGTAGGGATCACAAGGGGTTCCAAACATCATTTGCAGGAAATTTTCTGAATATCCTAAAGCGTTATTTGGATACATAAACGGTTGCCCAATTGAATACTTATAGGCCATTGCGGCAATTGTTGGCATTTTGGCAATTAACCGCCGCGATGTGATGATTCGTTTTTTGCGATCTGTAAAATCGGTACTGTCATTATAAAAGGCGGATAAAGCGCCAACAACACCAACCATAATAGCCATCGGATGCGCATCACGACGAAAGCCATTAAAGAAAGTATGAAGTTGTTCATTCAACATCGTATGTGTTCGAATGCTGTATTCAAATTCTGAAAATTCTTTTTTATCAGGCAGTTCCCCTTCAAGTAATAAATAGGCAACTTCAAGAAAATTACTGTTTCTTGCCAAGTCATCAATTTCATATCCGCGGTAAAGAAGGGTGCCTTTTTCCCCATCAACAAAGGTGATTTTGGATTTACAGCTGGCGGTTGAATTGAACCCAGGGTCATAGGTCAGCATCCCCGTGTCTGTATACAAAGGGGTTACATCCAAAACATCCGGCCCAAGCGTTGAATCATGACAATTCAATTCTGTCAGCTTTTGATTATTTTCATCTGTTAAAAAGTATCTTTTTATCTTTTTCGCCATAACAACCCCTAATCATTCTATATTCCAAAGTATATATGAAGATGGGTTCACAATCCAGAAACAATGCGAATTTCAAGATATTAACGGGCAAAATCTTTCAACCGTTTCAGGGATTCTTCTTTCCCAAAAATCTCAAGCACATCAAAAACGCCAGGGGAAACTGTTGTTCCTGTCAAGGCCACACGAATGGGCTGGGCAATTTTAACCAGCTTTAAATCCTGCTTTTCTGAATATTCTTTGGCAACAGTATGCAAGGAATCGTGCGTCCATTCATTTAGATTTTCTAAGTCACCAATCAAGTTTTTAATTATGGAACGACTTTCTGTATCTGCAAATTTTTCTGCCTTTTCATCCCTAATTTCTATGGGCAGGTCATAGGCATAAAAGGCCGCATTATCTGCCAGTTCAATTAATGTTTTGGCCCGTTGTTTTAAGCCGTCCATGCCTTGTAAGATCCAAGATTTTTGCGTGTCGGACAAAGATTTTCCAAGTTTTTCATCCATCAAAGGGGTGATCATTTTTAGCAATCGGTCGTTGTCAGATTCACGAATATAATGCGCATTAAGGTGTTCCAACTTCTTAAGGTCAAAACGGGAAGGGGACTTGCCAATACGATCCAATGTGAAAAGTTCTGTGGCACGTGCGTCTGAAATGATTTCTTCATCGCCGTAACCCCACCCAAGGCGCAATAAATAATTACGCATAGCCTCGGGTAAAAAACCCATATCACGGTATGTTTCTGCCCCCAAGGCCCCATGGCGTTTCGACAATTTTGCCCCATCTTGTCCATGAATTAAGGGCATGTGCGCCATTGTTGGCATTGTCCATCCCATTGCAGAATAAAGGTGGTATTGACGAAAAGCATTGGTTAGGTGATCATCCCCGCGAACAATATGCGTAATGCCCATATCATGATCATCCACCACAACGGACAGCATATATGTGGGGGTGCCGTCACTTCGTAAAATAACCATATCATCAATATGATCGTTTTGAATGGTCACCTTGCCTTGGATTTCATCTTCTATATTGACAGAGCCTTCATCAGGGGTACGTAACCGCAACGCACCTGTTGTATGTCCTTTGTCCCGGCAACGACCGTCATACCCTGGTTGACGCCCTTCTTTCATGGCAGTTTCGCGCATTTCCTGAAGCTGTTCTTTTGGACACTGGCAATAATAGGCTTTGCCCTGTTTGTAAAGATCCGCCGCAATTTGTGTATGTCTTTTTTGACATTTAGACTGAAAAACAACGTCTTGATCCCAGTTAAGCCCCAGCCATTTCATGCTTTCCAATATGGCGTCTATGGCTTCTTGGCTTGATCGTTCTTGATCCGTATCTTCAATACGTAACAGAAATTTACCTTTGTTATGTTTGGCAAAGTAATAATTAAATAAAGCAGTCCTTGCACCGCCAATATGTAGGTAACCTGTGGGGGAAGGGGCAAATCTTGTGATAATTGTCATTCTTATATCTTTCTATATTTCTTAGGATTTAAGCAGAAAAAGAAAGAAAAAGAAAGGTCCAATATATTTTAGCATTGGTAATTTTCTGTATTTTATGCTTAGATTTCAATTATATTAAGATGCACAGAGAAATATAAAAAATGTTATTAGGTTCAGACGTATTAATAAAAAAATATCCAGAAAAACTGGAAGGTGTGAATTTTGCCTTGCTGGCAAATTCGGCATCGGTTAACAAAAGTCATTCGTATATTTGGGATGTTTTACTGGACCGTTACCCCAAAACCTTTAAACGAATTTTCAGCCCCCAACATGGATTGTGGCAAGAACAACAAGCCAATATGATTGAATCAAGTCATGCGCAACTGCATGGCCTTCCTGTTTACAGTTTATATTCAGAAACCCGCAAGCCCAGCCCGGAAATGTTAGATGGCATTGACGCAGTTGTAGTGGATTTACAGGATGTCGGCACCCGGGTTTATACCTTTATCTGGACTTTATTTTATTGTCTTGAATCAGCGGCTGAAAAAGGATTTAAGGTTATTATTTTGGATCGCCCAAATCCTATAGGCGGCACCCATTTTGAAGGCCCAATTTTAAATAAAAAATATACAAGTTTTGTGGGGTTGCACGATATTCCCATGCGTCATAGCTTGACCATAGGTGAAATTGCAAAGTTATTTATGGCTGAACTGAACCTGGATGTTGACCTTGAAATTATTCCGATGCAGGGATGGGATCGTTCCATGTGCTGGGATAAAACTGGGTTAAACTGGCTGGCAACATCCCCCAATATTCCAACCTGGCAAAGCTGTGTTCCGTACCCTGGGGCTGTTATTTTGGAGGGCACAAATTTATCTGAAGGCAGGGGGACAACTGTTCCTTTTGAAGTTATCGGCGCCCCCTTTGTCGACCCTTATAAATTGGTTGATGCGGTGAAACAGCATAATCTTGCTGGGGTTGATTTTTTGCCTACTCAATTTATTCCTACCTTTGATAAATGGGTGAATCAGACATGTGGCGGTGTCCGTATTATTCCAACAGATCTGGATAAATTTGAATCTTATCGTACTGTTTTAACAATTATGGCTGAAATTAAAAATTTATGGCCCAATAAATTTGAATGGCTTGGTCCGCCTTATGAATATGAAACGGTCAAAATGCCCATTGATATTTTAACTGGGGATACAAAAGTCCGGGCAGCCTTTCAAAAAGATACAATAACGAAGCAAAACATTGACAACCTGGCCAATTTTGATAAATCTATCTGGATCAAACGTATAAAAAATCACTTAATCTATTAATATCAAAGGGTCAGAGATGAACTTGAAACTATTTATAGTGGCTGCAATTTTATTTGCCCCACAGGTAAAAGGTGCCGCAGCATCAAAAGAAACAGGAATGGACGAACTTGCGAAGTCTTTTGCAAGGATGAGATTAAGTGCCCCAGCCACATTACCTGCCGAAGAAAAATCTCGCCCAACTTTTATGTCTACCCTTTCTAAACCCAGAGGAAGAACATTAACCCTAGAGGATTTAAGAAGAGGAGTCATTCATTTAAGGTCGGGAATAGTTTATTATATAAAAGGCCGTTTCAACACTTTCAATAAAGTAACAATTGATCCTGAAAAAAATTTGGTGAAGATAGGTCGTGGAAAATATACACTATCTTCAAGGGAAAGTTCTTCCAGCCTTGTGTGCAGAGTTCTTAGTCACAAAGAAAGGGCGGATGAAATATCAAAGACAAATAGTGAAAGAAGGCAAAGGTTAATAGCACAAAGAAGGGCTGCTGCCAGTAAAGAATTAAGGGAAAAATCCTATTCTTTAGCCGTCGCAGTTTCGCGGCCTAGAAGCCTGTAATCCGTTTGTTTGTAACTATTTGTCAGACAGAACCATCTCTTTAATTTTTACAGCTTTTTCAAAATGGTCCAGGCGGTGGGTTTTAATCCACCATTCAGCTGCTGCCATTAATAAAACGGGGTCATCATTTTTATTGGCAAAGAAAGCATAAAAGGATAGCCCTACATTGGGACCCTTCTTTGCAATCTTTTCATCGCAAGTTTCAATTATTTTCTTTTTTAAAGACGCCTGCAATTCTATTTCCGCTTTATCTTTTTACGGGCATCCATTACCCAGTCTGGGGTTGATCCTTGTTCGGAACTTGTTTGTGCCTCGGCATTTCTGCTTAATCGATCCATCATCGGGTTTTTAGGTGGTAATATTTTGTTATAAACAATAGGGCGTTTTTGTGGAACTATGGAAGGTTCTTTTTTGAATTTTCTTTCTTTATGAGCAATAGATTCTGCTTTGAAAGGATCAGTTTTTGTTTCTATATCCTGTAACATTTTGATGGTCGATGGTCGTTTGGCGGCCACAACAGGTGTATTTCCAGCAACTGTACCTCTTGCTATTAAGCCAGCTGGCTGACTATTTTTTCTTGTGCCCACTGTGTTTCTTGTAACATTTTTCTTCTTAAATTTCAGAACATAATACAAGTCTTTTCCTTCTTTTTTCCGCAACTCGCTTATCATGTGGACATCTGGTTCAAGGCGTACTATTAATTGCTGTTTGCCAGGCGTTTCTTCTTCCACAAAATAATCGATTATCATACTTTTAGGCTTTTCAGAAGAATCGTTATCATCCCAATCTTGCACAGGGGTTTCTATGGTAATAATATTTCCCGTTTTGGTATCCCGCATGACGCCAAGAAATTTCTCTCCCGCTTGAACTTGTGACCAATCCGTCTGTGGAACATCAATGATTACACGATCTGATTTTTGATAGGCTTTAATATCGGAAGATGTGCCAAGGCGTATTTTGAAAACAGTAAACCCTGGGGCTGTTCCAATTAAAAGTTCTTTTATACTTTCTTCGGGGGCTGTAATTACAGGTTTTGATGTTTGATCATCAACCGTTGTTGTTTCGTGCATTTCGTCGGGATCAGAAAAAGGTGTGGTGGCGAAATTATCTGTCTTATCTTTTGAAATTTCTATGACAAATTGGGGTTTTTTCGGGTCATCATTCACACTGTAACTATCCACTACCTTAACACCCGGCAAAACATCGGCCTTAAAAAACCTTTTACCATTCTGGTTTTCTATCTTGTAGCCTTCAAAAAAACCAACCATTGATTCATTTATTTCTGGAATATCCCAATCAGATTCATTGGGAATGGTAACGATAATATGATTATCGGATTTGTTTAACGTAGCCTCAGGATATATTAAGGCATCCATATCAAAAATAATTTGGGTGATTCCATTGTTTTCTTGAATTTGAACATGGGTTATTTTTGTTTTAGCCCAACAAATATCAGTAAACAGGCTAAATAGCAGACATGTTATGATCCAAGTTTTTTTCAACAAAAGCCCCTTTTTTATATTATTTTATTTAGATCATTCAATATAACAAAAACTTTCTTGAAAAAGAAGATCTATCTATGTTTTTTTGATTAAGCTTTTTTATACTTGAACTATAGTAAAAAAACCAGGTTTTTCAATTAATTCTGCTGTACTTTATATAAATAAATGATAGTATTTAAATATAATAAAAAACAGGAAAAGTAATGGCGGCCTTAAAAGGCATATATAAATTAATTGGGATATTTTATATTATTCTGGCTTTAGATTCTTTTGGAACTGTACCTTTAAAGGGTGCAACTGTTTCTGTGAGTCCTGCAACACCTTCTCCTGCAACTCCTTCTGTGAAATCGCCGCCTGTGGTGGCGTCACCTAAACTTCCAGAATTTTCCCATGCATCACATGGATCCATTTCTGCAACAACAGCTGTGGATGGAAAGTCAATGACAATCAAAACAGGCCCCAGTCGGAATGTTGGTGATTTTCATTCCTATAACATCGCCCGCGGACATACGGTTAATGTTTCCCAACAAAGTGCAGGATCAAAATCAGTTTTCAGAGTAGGGGGGGACCATCCCGCAAATATTTGGGGAACCATGAAAGTTAACCAGGGCGATGTCTTTTTGACAGGACCTGGTTTCATTTTCCACGAAGGGTCAACGATTAATGCAAGCAACCTTGTGGTGGCGGCGGCCCATTTTTCTGATGCCAGCGCGCGTAATTTTGCCAACGGGGGAAATTTGCTTTTTGATGTTATCCCTGGCGGCGGCATCTTTAGCAAGGGATCCATACAAATTGATGATGGGGGAATTCTTGGATTTATTGGGGCAAACATTACTGAAGACGGCCTTATTAAAGGAAAAAAAATACAAGTTAATGGAATTGCGGGGGAAAAAGTATGGGTAAAGTTTGATGATGACCTTATCAGCTTTCGCGCAGATGGTGTCTTAGACGATGCAAGTATTGATATTTCAAAATCAGCCAGAATAGAAACAAAAGGCGGTGATGTTAATCTGACACTCTCTGGAATGGATAAAGTTTTGCGAAACAGTATCAACGTTGAAGGCTATGTTGATGCCGGTGGGACTTCTATAGATGCTGCAGGCAACATCGTTTTTGATGCCGGGAAGGGGGCCATAAAAATAAATGGAAAGGTCCAAACAAAAGCAACAGGGAAAGACAAAAGTACAGCCGGGGATATCAAGGTCAAAGCCAAGAAAATAGATATTGGTGATACGGCTGTTTTAGATGCAAGCGGTGATTATGCCGCAGGACGGATCGAGGTTGGGGGGACACGCCTTGTTATTAAAGATTCGCAGGGACCAAAAGGCAAGCCTATTGCTTATGCTGATGACGTGACAATTTCAGAAGGAGCCATATTACTTGCCCAACGAAATAAAGGGGGCGGAAAAGCAGGCCAAATTTTTGCAATTGCAAAGAACAATATGGATTTTAAAGGAACGACAAATGTTGAGGCTTGGGGCAAAGGAAATGGCGGTTTTATTGAACTTTCACAATTAACAGGGGACTTTTCTTTGGGTAGTATAAGGTCGGAACAAGTGCGTTTTAAAAATTATGGAACAGGAACAGCTGGCCAATTCTTGATAGATCCTAGTATATTGAAAATCGAATCTACGAACCACGTGAACGATTCTTCCATTACGGTTGCTGCTAGCTCTATAGAAGAATGGCTTGGGCTTGGAACAGTATTTCTTGAAGCTACTGGTGCTATAAATATTCTTGCCCCTGTTAATGTACCTTCTGAACATGATCTGGTCTTAGTTAGTAAGGACTTCGGGATTGTAGAAAATATTACTTTAAGTGATTATGGGAATCTTATTTTATGGATCACTGATCCTTATGGACAAATAGGAATAGACTCGAGTAAACACATAAGTTCTGATGTTTCTGGAAGAAATTTTGTTGTTATAAGTACCCCATCGGGTACAGAACCTAACTTTACTTCTTCTCTGTCGGCGGCGATTTCAATAAATATTATAAAGTATGGATTCAGTAGAGATACGACAGGGGGGGATGCAATTGAATTGGTTCCGGGCACACACTATACAGCAGATGTTACAAATGCAACATTACCAGGATCATTAGCCAGCAGGAGCAATTTTGGTATTATGGGGCTGAAAGATGCATCAACTGTTACCGAAGTTAGGTCAAGCGGGCTTATGGATGGAACGAAAGTTGGTGTTTTGAATCGCGCCAGTATCGACATAGCAGGTACAGAACCCCTTATGGATACAATGTCAACGTTAAATTTGATTGCCTATGCCAATATGACAAGGGGGGATATAACAGGGCAAGGAAGTATTGCCAATAACATACCTGCCTATCAATACCTTTCTACAAAAGATTTAACATATACAGTAGGCTCTGTAACAGGGTCTGCTGGAACCGGTGGGATCGTAGGGACGAATAGTGGGCTTATACGTTCTTTTAATACTCAGTATGAAATTGGAGACGTTTCTGGCACAACCAGTACTGGTGGGATGATCGGTATAGCATCAGGGGGAAGTAGCCAATTTTTTGATAAGGGAACAATAACTGTTGATTCTGTAACAGGGGCTGTTGGAACCGGTGGAATCATAGGGTATAATAGTGGAACTATAAGTTCTGCTCAGAATACTTCATATGAAATTGGCGCCGTTTCTGGCGCAGGCAATACTGGTGGAATGATTGGTCTATCATCAGGAGGAAGTAACAAATTTACTGGCAACAATACAATAACTGTTGCTTCTGTTACATCTAGTGATCATACAGCTGGGGGGCTTGTCGGGGCGCTGGTGGCGGGGTCTGATTTAACTTTAACGGGGACGGGGACAGGGGCCATAACGATTGGCAACGTTACTTTAACAGGTACCGGAAAAACAGCCGTAGGTGGTCTTGTAGGTGCAATAGGGGACAGTACTAATTTCACCATTAATGATGGGGTAACTATTAATTCCATTGGCAATGTTTCAGGAGGGAATTACGCAGGGGGGCTTGTTGGACATTTATACGAGAGCGGAGGATCAACATCTTTTAAAATAAACAATCCTTTATCAATTACATCTATCGGGGCAATTGGAGATTCAAGTAGTAACTTTGTTGGGGGACTAATAGGTAATATAAATGCAAGAAATATTAACCTATCGAATTTAACAGTTGGTACAATTGGAGCAATTTTGGGCATCAACAATGTGGGTGGTCTAATTGGACGTGCAGAAGGTAACGGGAACGCTGTCATCCTATCGAATTTAACAGTTGGTACAATTGGAGCGATTTCGGGAACCAGCAATGTGGGTGGCCTAATTGGACGTGCAAAAGATGATGGAAACAATGTCTCTATTACCGATGCAAGAATATCAAAAATCACAAGCGTCACCGGTGCTGAAGGCAATGTTAATAATGTTGCCGGACTTATTGGATTGGCAGAAAATGGGTTGCTTAAACTGTCAAGATTAACTATTGAAAGCCTTAAGGCAAGCTCTGTAAACCTTATGATTGGTAATAGTAGTACAACAGACATTACTATGAAAGATAGTATTACGCTTCCTAATGTAAACGTTGGCAGTTTTGATTCAGGGCATATAGTTTGGGATACACTGGGAACAGACGAATCTTATGGGGTAATAGCAGGTCAATTAGCCAATCTACCAACAGCTATTATACCTGATGCCACTGATATTTTTTTCAGGTTCTGGAAAGATAATGGAGCAGACCCCATAACCAACTTTACACAGTGGCAGGGGAAATTGGCGTCAAGCTTAACAAGCGCTGATGCTGTGTCAATTGATAGGGCAACAAACGGCGTTATGAAACTTGTTTTTTCAGAAGGGGATGCTGTTATTTCTCCCTATCAAAGTATCCAAATTTTAGATACAGATAGCGGTACCTACAGCACTTACGACATTGATACGGCGAACCCTGTTGTAAATGGCAAAACGGCTTCATCAAGCTATGTTATCAATGATTCTGTCACAACGGCCATTACCGAAGACCCTGACACATCGACGGACATTGCCCCTGATTCTGGGGCTGGATATGATTATACAGCCGGTACAGGTTGGCAAGGGGCTATAGTAATAAACTCAGAAAAGGATACAATTGAGATTGCTGATCCAGAAACAAGGGGATTCACCTATAATGGTAATTTAGGTGTTTGGGAAACAAATGATACAGAAGTTGAAGTATCTGGAGTAGGACTCCAAACAACGGATCCAACGACTGTTGGGTATGCTTATGACCCCAATGGAAACAGTGGGGCTGGTGCCTGGGTTGCCACAGTTGAAAATATTGCTAATGTTGGGAACACAACAACAACAACAACCCCGGTAACTGAGGGGTTTGCTTGGAATAATGTTTCTAAATCTTGGGAAGCAACAATTGAAGGGGGGGGCACCACGACACCGGCTGCGGCAGGATTTAGTTATAATGGAACCAACTGGGTCGCCTCAATTGAAGGTGGGTCCTCCACAGCACCTGCCGCGGCAGGGTTTAGTTATAATGGAACAAATTGGGTTGCCTCAATTGAAGGCGGTACCAGTACCGTCCCTGCAGCTGATGGGTATGTCTATAATTCTGAGGGGAATGTCTGGGAAGCAACAATTGAAGATACCAATAATTTGGGATCAACCAAAACCACAACGACGCCAGCTGCGGAAGGATTTAGTTATAATGGAACAAATTGGGTTGCCTCAATCGAAGGTGGCACCAGTACCGTCCCTGCAGCTGATGGATATGTCTATAATTCTGAGGGGAATGTCTGGGAAGCAACAGTTGAGGATATCAATAATTTGGGATCAACCAGAAATACAGCAACGCCAGCAGCTGAAGGGTTTAACTATACAGACGGAAGTTGGAAAGCAACGATTGAAAATGTTAACAATGTAGGAACGACGATAAATACCACAACACCAACAGCCGAAGGGTTTGTCTGGAATAGTGGTTCTGAATCTTGGGTCGCCTCAATTGAAGGGGGCACCACATCGACACCTGCCGCTGCAGGGTATGTCTATAACAGTTCAAACTGGGTTGCTTCAGTTGAAGATGTTAATAAATTGGGATGGACCACCACTACGACGACTCCTGGCGCTGAAGGGTTTGAATATAATGGAACAAGCTGGGAAGCAACTGTTGAAGGAGGGGTCACCACGACACCGGCTGCGGAAGGATTTAGTTATAATGGAACAAATTGGGCTGCCTCAATCGAAGGCGGCCCCTCCACGACACCTGCCGCTGCTGGATTTAGCTATATAGACGGAGCTTGGAAAGCCTCAATCGAAGGCGGGGTTTCTACTACACCTGGTGCCCAAGGGTTTACCTATACAGATGGAAGTTGGAAAGCCTCAATCGAAGGCGGGGCTTCTGCTACACCTGGTGCCGAAGGGTTTACCTATACAGATGGAAGTTGGAAAGCGTCAATCGAAGGGGGGGCTTCTGCTACACCTGGTGCCGAAGGGTTTACTTATACAGATGGAGCTTGGAAAGCCTCAATCGAAGGTGGGGCTTCTGCCACACCTGGTGCCGAAGGATTTACCTATACAGACGGAAGTTGGAAAGCCTCAATCGAAGGAGGGGCTTCTGCTACACCTGGCGCCGAAGGATTTACCTATACAGATGGAGCTTGGAAAGCCTCAATCGAAGGCGGGGCTTCTGCTACACCTGGCGCCGAAGGGTTTACTTATACAGACGGAAGTTGGAAAGCCTCAATCGAAGGCGG
>CAJXSI010000009.1 GCA_913061155.1 uncultured Alphaproteobacteria bacterium | reverse complement strand
CAGTTAAAGGCAAAAGTAACGGAATTACAGACCATTCCAGGGGTTGGGCCCATTGTGGCCACAACGTTGTTGGCTTTAATGCCAGAGTTGGGGACATTGACCAGGCGGCAAGTCGCAAGCCTGGCAGGCGTTGCGCCCAAAGCCAACGATAGCGGTACCTTAAAAGGCTATCGCCGAATCGTCAGAGGCCGTGAAACGGTCAAGCCAGCTTTGTTTATGGCAGCCATGGCGGCACGTAATTCCCATTCTGATTTGGGGGCTTTTTACACACGTTTAACAGGAAAAGGCAAAAAGAAAATGGTCGCCCTAACCGCCCTGATGCGTAAGATTATCACCATCGCCAA
The DNA here is from genome assembly GCA_913061155.1 of uncultured Alphaproteobacteria bacterium. Taxonomy (GTDB): domain Bacteria; phylum Pseudomonadota; class Alphaproteobacteria; order UBA7879; family VGCX01; genus CAJXSI01. The sequence continues at coordinate 41,695 of CAJXSI010000009.1, read as the reverse complement.
CGCCAAATTAAAACCTGCAACAACATAGTTGATGACAAAAATTGTATACGGTGAGTGCCGCCCTGGACCCTGGTGTCAAGCACCAGGGCGACGAATCAAAATAGTCAGTGAATTTGTGAACTTATACAATCCCGGACCTTGTTGGGTTTACATCTTTATCAGACTAATTTCACCCAAGTTTTATAATTCTTGCACCCTAAATTGCACCCATTATCACAGCTAATTTTATAATATTCTGTTGCCCGTTTATAATCAACTTCAACACCTTCTCCATTAATATACAAGCGTCCCAAGTGATTGGCAGCCTCGCCGTTACCATATTCCAGGGCGCGTTCATAAAGGTCTTTTGCCCGTTTGTAATCGACTTCTACCCCGTATCCAAAGTGATACATTGTCCCAATGGCATTTAAGGTAAATCCTTTTGTTTTTTGACTATCTTCAATGGCAAAGTTAAAGGCAGTGGCATAGTCGCCTTTTTCAAAAGCTTTTTTCTTTATCAGAGTTCTCTTTGTTCCTTCTCTCTTCCATTCTTCAAATTCTTCGAGGGTAGTCGGGTGCTTGGGACTGTCTTTGTGGGTCATCATATGATCCCTATTGTGTCCCATTTTATGGTCTATATCACGCCCCATCTTATGGCCGCTTTGGCAGGCGCCTAAGCTAAGAATCAAAAGGCCTGAAAGGTATTTATATTTTATCATTGTATACTCCTGTGTATAGCCGATCCTTTATACTTTTGTTATGCGTTACTTGCTGTTCGCGTACCATTTGTACGCGTCACAGCTTTCTGCCTATAACAAAATTAAAATGCTCTAGCTATATAGTTATTTAAAATCTAATGGTAGGCCAAAGCACTGTTCTGGTCAACGCGTGACAAGTTCGATTTCCCTTAATGAATGCTTTAATATTTTATTTTCAATCGCCCTTACAAAATGCTATAAATAAACAGTACAAAGTTTACAAAATCACTTAAGGGGATTGATATGCAAGTTACATTTAACGCCAATTATTTTCCAACAGAGGGGGCCATTGTTGTTCCAATTTTTGAAGGAAATGATTTTACGGCACCAGCCAATCAAATAAATGAAAAAACAGGTGGTGCCATCAGTCGTGCTGTTGAACACAGTTCTTTTACAGGAAAAAGCGGCGATCTTTTGGATATATATGCCCCAACAGGTTTAAATTTATCACGCATTATTCTTATTGGTTTAGGCAAGAAAGAAGATGCGACTGAAAAATCTGTTTCTGAAATAGGCACAAAACTTGCAACCAAAATTTCATATGGCCCAGAGTCTTCTATAACAGTTTTGTTTAATAATATTAATCTGGATAATATGAAGAATCATGAACTGGCCGTTCATTTTTCTGTCGGGGCTTTGCTTCGTTCTTATCGTTTTAATAAATACAAAACACAATTAAAAGAAGCCCAAAAGAAAAAGATTAATGAATTTATGGTGATTGTTGATCAACCCCAGGCGGCAGATGAATTCTTTCATCGCTATTCATCCATAGTTGAAGGTGTCTTTTTTGCGCGTAACTTAATGTGCGAACCCCCAAATGTATTGCACCCAAAAAGCATGGCAAAAGAATTGGCTGAATTATCAAATTTGGGCGTAAAAGTTGATATTATCAATGAAAAAGATATGGAAAAATTGGGCATGAATGCCATCTTGGCCGTTGGAAAAGGCAGTGAATGTGAATCCCAATTGGTTGTGATGCAATGGAATGGAGGGACAGATCATGAGGCTCCGTTGGCTTTTGTAGGAAAGGGGGTGACCTTTGATACAGGGGGAATTTCTTTAAAACCGCCACCAAAAATGGATGAAATGAAATATGACATGGGTGGGGCCGCGGCTGTTGCCGGGTTGATGAAATCTTTGGCTGGCCGTAAAGCAAAAGTTAATGTTGTTGGTGTTGTTGGATTGGTTGAAAATATGCCCGATGCGGCAGCCTATCGTCCAGGCGATATTATTAAAACCCTTTCTGGTCAAACGATCGAAGTTTTGAATACAGATGCCGAAGGGCGCGTCGTCTTGGCAGATGCTTTGTGGTATACCCAATCAAAATTCTCCCCCAAATTTATGATCGATTTGGCAACATTGACCGGATCCATGGTTGTTGCTTTGGGGAATAAATATGCTGGCATGTTTTCAAATGATGAAAGCTTGGTTCATAAATTATTCCAATCAGGGCAAGAAACAGGGGAACATGTATGGCAAATGCCAATGGATGATCGATATGACAAGGATATTGATTCCAAGATTGCTGACGTGAAAAATACAGGTGCCAATGGCGCAGGGAGCATTACAGCTGCTCATTTCCTAAAACGATTCACAAATAATGTGCCTTGGGCGCATTTGGATATCGCAGGAACGGCTTGGACAGACGAACCAAATCCTTATTCCGGAACATTGCCGACTGGATTTGGGGTGCGGTTATTGGATCACTTTATTCATAAGTATTATGAAAAATAAGATGGAAGTCAGTTTCTATCATTTACAGAAAACAAGTGTGGAAAAGGCTTTGCCCAAACTTTTGGAAAAGGCCTTAGACGCAGGTTTGCGGGCAGTGGTCTTAACCAAGACTGATTTTATTCAAGGTTTGAATGATTCTTTGTGGACATTTCGACCGGATGGTTTCGTTCCCCATGCGACGTCAGCCGAAGGCGGCGCGGCAGACAATCCAGTTTGGTTGACAGATACAATTGAAAACCCAAATCAGGCAAATTTGCTTGTGACAACCCATAATAAAATCCCTGAAATCAGGCAAGATTTTTCGAAATATATCTATTTTTTTAATGGGCTGGATGAATCAGAACTTGCCAAAGCACGACAACAATGGAAAATCTTTAAAGGGATGGAATCAATTTCTTTAAGATATTTTCAGCAAACAGATAAAGGGGCCTGGGAAGAAAAGCAATTGAATTAATTGGCAGAGTACGTTAAAACTTTTACATAATTTAATTTTATTTTTAGGAGAAAAATCGCCATGGAAAGAACATTTTCTATTATCAAGCCAGATGCCACACGTCGTAATATTACAGGTAAAGTTATTAACTGCCTGGAAGAAGGCGGTTTACGTGTTGTTGCGCAAAAACGTATTCACATGACAGAAGCTCAGGCACAAGAGTTTTATGCTGTTCACAAAGAACGTCCTTTTTACAATGACTTAGTTTCCTTTATGACGTCGGGTCCAGTTGTTGTACAGGTTCTTGAAGGGGAAAATGCTGTTGTCCGTAACCGTGAAATCATGGGGGCAACCAACCCATCTGATGCAGATGCTGGGACAATCCGTAAAGAATTTGCAGAATCTATTGAGGCAAATTCGGTTCACGGTTCAGATTCCCTTGAAAATGCAGAAATTGAAATTGGTTTCTTTTTTAAAGCAGACGAAATCGTAGGGTAATTCTATGAAATATAGAGCAAGGAATAACTTATTACTTGTATTAGTAATGGTTGTCCTTGCCATATTTCCCCCCTTAAAAGGGATGGCGGCAACCTATGCCATTAAAGGAATTAAAGTTGACGTTACGGCCGAAACAGCTGTCGAAGCCCGGGAACAAGCCCTTAAAAAGGCACAAATTTCAGCGGTTGATAAGCTTTTGAAATCTATTGTATTAAAGCAAGACCAAGATAAAATTCCCACGATTGATGAAGATCAAATAGAATCATTTATAAAAACATATTCGGTCGAAGATGAAAAATTAACAGGAACACGTTATCTGGCAACTTATCAATTCAGCGTTTTAAAAGACCAAGTTAATGCCTTTTTGAACCAGCAAAATATTCAACCTTTGGCGTATGAACAAAAGAAAATTTTGATCATTCCCGCTTATACAAACAAAGATGAAACACTGACAGGCAGTGGTTTATGGCATGAAAACTGGAAAACAGTTCTGTCAGAATACAAAGATACTTATATCGTTCCGTTATTTGATATTGAAGACCAGTTTAAAATAAAGTCTTTTATTGATGAAAATTCAGGAGAGGGCTTAAAAGAATTTCTGCATAAATATGGGGCAGATAGCTTGGTTATTATGTGGTTAAAAAATGCCCCTGAAAATGACCACTTGTTTGCAGTGGAAAGTTATACATTAGATGATCAACATTCCAAGCCCAGCATGCAAAAAACAGACCCATTCTGGATGCCGGAAGATAATGACCAAATTCAGGAAAAAATCAATCAATTGATTGAAGAATTTCAAGAAAAAGAAAAGCATAAAACAATTGATAATAAAAGTCTTGAACGCAGGGTATTGATTCAGGTTGTGTGCAATAATATAGAGTGTGTTAATGCGGCCAAAAATGATTTATACTCAATAAAAAATATCAAAACCCTTTCGATTACAGAGGCAGATAGTAAAAAGATTACTTACAGTTTGGTTTATGAAGGGAAATTTAAAATTCTTCAAAAACAATTGGAACGTAAAATGTATAAAGTTTCCTTTACGGATACAGGTATTTTAATTGAAAAAATGATGCAAAATGATTATGACAATTCCTAATTTTATAAGTATCTCCCGATTAATTTTGGTGCCATTTATTATATGGTTTATCGTTGGTGACTTATATGTGTTTGCTTTTTGGCTTTTCTTGGTTGCAAGTATTTCGGATGCAATTGATGGGTATCTGGCCAGAAAATTCAGCATAAAATCAAAATTGGGCAGTATTCTGGACCCGTTGGCTGACAAGGTCTTGCTTGTTACCGTCATGATAACCCTTGGGTTTTCTGGCGTTATTCCTATGTGGCTTGTCACTTTGGTTGTCTCCAGAGATCTTTTTATGCTTATGGCTTACGTTTTTACCCGAAAGCACCTGCAAGATCAGGATGTAAAACCATCCTTAATAAGTAAATTTAATACAACTTTCCAAATGTCATATGTTACACTGCTTCTTATTGATTTGGCGTTTGATGTACAAATGTCAAATAGGATTTTTGGCGTATTAATTTACTTGGTGGCATTCACAACAACTGTGTCATGGATAGGATACATGAGAAAATGGTTAAACCTTCTGCTTCAAAAAAAATAAATACTGATAATAAATACAATAATCAAAAGTTTGTCTTACTTTTTATAATTGCTTGGTTCTTTTTTGTTGGGCTGTTTATCCATATTTTTGGAGAGATAATTTTACCATTTGTTATGGGGGGCGTCTTGGCCTATATACTTTCCCCCCTTGTTGGGAAAATAAGGAAATATGGCATCTCCAAAGGCACAAGTGCTTTTTTGGTTGTTATTCCTTTCTTTGCTTTGTTAAGCTTAAGCTTGCTGTTTTTATCACCCCTTCTGTATCAACAAGTAATGAAATTAATTGCAGTTATTCCTGATTATATTTCTGGATCGTATGATTCATTAATAACAGTTGTTAAAAAATTTGATACCTTAATCCCGCAAATGGAATTGGCTGAAATTAAGGCAAGTGTTGCGCCTGAAATTTTAGGCATTGGGAAATGGATAAAGGTTTTGTTGACCAATGTAATATCCAATACATTTGCTTTAATTAATGTGATGACTTTGTTGTTAATAACGCCAGTTGTTTTATTTTTCTTGTTAAAGGATTGGGATGGGATGCGCGAAAAAATTTATTCTTGGCTGCCAAAAACAAAGGCACAACTTATAAAAGAATGTCTTTCAGAAATGGATAGAACAATATCCGGTTACTTGCGTGGGCAGGCCACAGTTTGTTTATTGTTGGGTGTTTTATATGCCACGGGCCTTTGGTTTGCAGGGTTGGAATTTGGTTTGTTAATCGGAATTATTACTGGCATTTTATCGTTTATTCCTTATGTTGGGGCGATAACAGGCTTTGTCATCAGTATGATTGCCGCGTTATATCAGTTTAATGACTGGAAAAATATTGCCTTGGTGGCAGCCATTTTTATATCAGTTCAGGTTTTTGAAGGTACTTTCCTAACCCCCAAAATAATTGGTGGGAAAGTTGGCCTTCACCCTTTATGGATTATCTTTGCCATTTTGGCAGGGGGGGTCTTGCTTGGGTTTGTCGGTGTTTTAATTGCCGTGCCCTTGGCTGCCATGATTGGGGTTTTGGTGCGTCATGGTGTTAAGGCATACTTGGCCAGCCCCTTTTATAATGATTAACCGGTTCAATCCTTATGTCACCTTCCCAACTTATTTTTGATATTTCTTTGCAGGCCAAATATAACCCCGAAGATTTCATGGTTTCAAAATCAAATAATGAAGCCTTTGATTACATTTCATCCTGGCCGAAATGGGTTGATATGGGCGTGTTTTTATACGGTCCTGCGGCCTGTGGGAAAACGCATTTGGCACATGTTTGGGCCCATGAAAACCAGGCTGTTTTTATCAAGGCAGCGGATCTTCCAACGGTTGATGTCGCCCAAACGCCTTTGTATATTGTTGTGGAAGATATTCAAAAACTAACCCCAAAATCCAGTGAATCTTTGTTCCATTTATATAATTATCTGTATCAGAAAAAGGGAAATTTAATTGTGACATCTGATACACCGTTGGCAAATTTAACGCTTTCTTTAAAAGATTTAAAATCACGTTTAAGCCGTTTGGTCTCCCTTCAAATGAAAAGCCCAGATGAAGATTTGATGCGCCTGTTCATCCTGAAACTTTTTTCTGACCTGCAGGTCACTGTTTTGGATAATGAAATTAATTATTTGGCGTCTCATTTGAATCGGGATTTCAAATATGTCTTTCATTTTATTAAAACTTTGAACAATCGATCTATTGCCGAAAAACGTAAAATCACCATCCCTTTTATTAAGTTGGTATTGGGGGATAAATGAAATATTCCACAATGATTATTCTAACAATTTTAGGATTTATTTTTGGCTATAAAGCGTATGATTTTATGACGGTGGATATCTATATTATACGCCATGGAGAGACTGATAAAAATAGAAAAGATAAATTTATTTATGGGGATTTAGACCTTCCATTAAATGAAAAGGGGCGGAAAAATATTCAAGATATTGCCAAAGAATTATCAATTAAGAACCAAACTTTATACACATCTCCGCAACGCCGGGCACAAGAAACAGCCAAGATCATTGCAGAGGCGACACAGTCTCAAGTTACTTTGGATGACCGATTAAAAGAACGTGATCAGGAAAAACATGACAGAGAAACAAAGGAAAGCCAACTAAAAAGGGTGATGAATTTTCTTCACGAAAACCTAAATTTCAAAACGGAAAATCTATGGGTGGTAACGCATGGCGGTGTTATTGGAAGTTTGCTTGGCCAGGCAGGTATTCACAAAAGACTACCGATTAAAAATGGTAGTATTTTTGTTTTTTCCTATAATAAACTTACTAAGAAACTATCATTTAAAAATATCAGGAGTGTGTAAGTATGGGGAAAATAACAGTTCAAAAATGGGATGCTTTTGCTGAAGATAAACTTTTAGACTTTTTATACCAATATAAAGAAACATCTTTATTTTTATTAGATAATTATCAACGATGCGGACCTAAATTACAGCAAGAACTGTTTTCGGGGAATTTTAAAATTCTTGTTGATGCCGACCAGATCTGTGCTGTTTTTTGTTTGACAAAATTAGGTAATTTATTAATTCAGTCTGATCATAAAAAAGATTACAGTGACGTAATATACAAAGCTTGTATAGAGGAAGAAATTTCTATAACGGGATTTGTCGGCGGGTGGATAGATGGTGATTTATTTTGGAAATATATTAAAAAGATAAATCCCGAAGTTAGCCCTAAGAATCTGTCGAAGGAAAAATTGTATGTTTTAAATTTGTCAAAAGAAACGGGTACCAATCATGATGAGGTTCGGTTTTTAAATGAAAAAGATTTTGATAATTGGCATCAACTGGACCAATGTTATCGTAAAGAAACAAATCTGCCAGCCCATGGAACAATAGATCAACAGCGTCAACAGTTTGATGCCAGGGCAAAGAAAGAGCATTGGTGGGGATTGGGCAATACAACAGTGGGTTGTTTCAATGCGTGTGTCAGTGAAATCGCCCAAATTGGGGGCATGTATACAAAGCCAAGCAATCGTCGTCAGGGGCAGGCAAAGAAATTACTGGAAACAATGATTTCGGATGCTTATAACAGCCATGATATAAGAACGCTTATTCTATTTACGGACCAATATAATATTCCCGCACAAAGGCTTTATGAAAGTTTAGGGTTTAAACAAATTGGGTATTTCGGATTGTTATTTTGGGATACAGAAAACACACCCGACGCGGGCACTTCGTTATCGCGCTCCTGACCTACGAGTTGTAGGCGTCGCTGCTGATGCTTCGCTGTGATTTTTGGACGATTTATTCCAATCGATCGCCCCAAGTTAGTTTTTTAATTTCTTTAAAGTTTGGGTTTTTTGATTTTGTGAATGTTGGGGATTCAACTTTATCAGGGGTGCACAAATCAAGTTTGATATGACCTTTGCGTGTGGTGGCCGGTTTTAAAATCCTTTTATAGGTCGGGGACCAGTTTTCCTTTGTCGCAATTAAATAACAATACTTTTCATCTTCGTAAGGCAAAGATCCTTCTTTCATATCACGATGTAGTTTTGTCCGTTCCAGACGTTTTGAAAAGTGGCACCAATCATTTTCTGGATTGATCGGACAGTTCCCATTGTGGCCGCAGGGGGCATAAATATGGCCTGAATTTTGAACAAGGTATTCGCGACATTTTAAGATAGTTTTAAATCCTTCAGGGGTGCCGGGTTCAATCAAGATTAAGCATTGCTGCGTTGTGGCCCAGGCCTTTTCTAAGGCAGGCAGTAACTTTGTTTTAGAAAGTTCAGAAAATGTGTAAGAGCCCAAAATAAGATCGGCTTTGGGAATATCAGCAGCTAAGTAACTTTGCTGAATCCAATCGATTTCATCACTTAATTTCCGGCCTATTTCAACCATGTATGAATTTTCTTCAATTCCTGTGTACGTTCTGAGGGACGGAAATAGACCTGCCGCAATCGCCTGGCTTAACCCCATGCCAGCCCCTAAATCCACCATGCTTTCTGGATGAAAATTATCTTTTGGGCATTCAGTGAAAATTTGTTTTTGGACGGCTGATGTTGCAGGACTGCGAAAGGCCAAATAGGCAATGGCCTCGTCAGCAGATTGGATGCCTTTTCCCTGTTTACTTTTATAACGATGGGTGATCTGATCACGTAAGTCCCGAAGTTTTTGTAAGGGAATTGTTTTAATAATATTTGTTACCTTATTCATGATCAATAAATTTAACAGGTTTTGCAAAGCGATTTTCTATGGCTTTATCATTCAAATCATTCGCCAAAATTTTCATACTAGATTCATCCAAATCATTGCCGATAGGTTCAAAACGCCCCCCTAAATAAGTTGCCAAGAATTTTTCTTCAACAGCATTAAAAGCCATTCGATTTTTGGGCATTGAAAAACCATGCCCTTCATCAGGAAACATGACGTAAGTAACCGGGATTCCTTTTTCCCGCATGGCTTTAACGATTTGGTCTGATTCTGCTTTTTTAACCCGAGGATCATTTTTCCCATGCCCAATTAATAACGGTTTTTGAAGGCGATCAACATAACTGATGGGGGACATACGAAGCAGTTCTTTGCGCCCCCTTTTTGTTGTTCGATCCCCATATTGAAGGCGGTTTTTTGCCTCAGCAATTTTCCAATATTCTGGCATGCTTTGTAAGGTTGTTAGCAAATTTGACATCCCAACAATATCAACGCCACAAGTGTAAAATTCAGGATATTTTGTCAGGCCAACCAAGGTTTGATAGCCCCCGTAGCTGCCGCCCATAATACATACTTTTTTAGGGTCTGCTATTTTTTTATTAATGGCCCACTTAACGGCATCTTGTAAATCTTCTGGCACTTTATCCCAATGTTGTTTGTTAATGGCCCGAGTAAATTTTTTCCCAAAGCCAGTGGACCCCCGGTAATTAACTTGCAAAACCGCATATCCTCGATTGGCCAAACGTTGAACAGTTTTAGAAAATCCCCAATCATCCCTTAACATTGGCCCGCCATGAACCAGCAAAACCATTGGGACAGGTTTGTTTGTTTTGCCATTCTTGTAATGAATACCAGAAGGTAAAGTCAGGTAACTAACCAAAGTTAAACCGTCCCGGGATTGAATTTCCACAGGATGCATTTCAGAAAATTCATATTTTGCCAACTTTGCTTGCGGGTTGAATAATTCTGTTAATTGCTTTTTATTTTTATCGTATAAATAATAACTTGATATTTGATCAGAAAATTCATAGACAACAATCATTTTGTCTTCATCCAAATTAGAACTGATAATAACAGGCAAACCGTTCTGTTGGGATTGCAAAAATTCAATGTCTTTTTTTATGTCGTTATCAAAGAAAATGTATTTAGGTTTCAGATAATTTTCGGTCGTGAAAAGGGGTTTGTTCCCCTTAATGCTAAAGACCGCCCCTTGGATGTCTGCTTTAGATGATTCAGCCAAAACTTCAACGGGCCCAGGTTTGTTGAAAGGTTTTTTGATTAAAGCTGCTTTATCCCGTTCTTTTTCAAGAACACCAGAAGTGGATGTCCAGTACAAATAATTGCCAGAGTCATCAAATTTTACAGGGCTTGTTGTTTCAGTGTCTTCATGGGAAATTGTCAGGTAAGGCGATAAAAACCCACCCCCTTCATGAATGAAATAATCAATACCACCCGCTTCATTGAATTTACTGACTATCCGTAGTTTTAATTTTCTATCAAAATAAAATTCAGCAAATCCACCTTTATTCAAGAAAACAAGATCTTTTTTACCGGTTACAACATCCATCTTATAAAGATCAAAGTGACGTTCATCCCTGTCGTTTATGGCAATAATAAATTCATTCGGATGAAGGTGGCTGGCAGCAACAAGCCCTGATTTAACTTTCCCCCCGGGTGTCAGGGCTTTGATTTCTTTTGTTTTAATGTTTAAATTAAATAATTGGTGGTTTTCATCGCCGCCATTATCTTTAACATAGACAAGATAGTTGGGCACATATGTCCATGACATGCCCAGAACACCACGGCCTGTTTCTTGGGTTAGTTGTTCGGTTTTTTCGTTTCCTTCGGTATTTCGGACAAAGATGTTTTTTGATCCAGCTGCTTTAGAAAGATAGGCAATGTTTTTGCCATCTGGGCTGATGCGGACATTCCAATAATCAGGGTCATTAGACAATTCAGATCGTGGAATCAAAAGATTGGGATTATCTTGAAATTCATAAATAAGGAACCCAATCAAACCAGCCAGAATTGTAATTATAATACTTTTTTTCATGTGTAACCCCTTTAATTCGATTGATAGAGTAACAAGTTTCGATGTTCAAGTCACCAGACAAATGGCAAGAATTAGGGCTTAGTTTGTAATTGACTGATAACACTCTTTGGAACACGACAAGGACGAAGGGTGTCAGCTTTGATGCAGGCAACTTCGACTGTCATGGATACAATTTCTGTCCCTTCGCGCTTAAGAATTTGATTCATAAAAAGGCGGACACCTTCAATTTTTTTCAATGTTGTTTCCACCATTAAAACGTCATCAAGACCCGATGATTTTGTATAGTCGATATTAACACGACGCACCACGAACAGACAGTTTTCATCTTGTTTCAGTTGAGTTTGACAAACACCGGCAAGGCGTAAATATTCCGTGCGGGCGCGTTCTGCGAACCGTAAATATTCACCGTAATAAGTGACACCAACAGCGTCGGTTGCTTCGTAATACACCCGAATTGGGAAATGATGAATCCCGTTTTCTATGATGCCAGAGCTTGGAATATTATTCATTTGATTCATCCCTGGTCAAGTTAGTTGAGTCAATTTCTGCTGGGGGTTTTAATCCTAAATAAGTGTACGCTATTTTTGTTAAAACCCGTCCCCTTGGGGTGCGTTGAATAAACCCTTGTTGGATTAAATAGGGTTCAATTACTTCCTCAATCACATCGCGCTGTTCAGACAAAACGGCCGCCATTGTATCAACGCCAACGGGGCCGCCACCATAATTTTCAGCAATGGCTGTTAAATAGTTTCGGTCCATTGCATCCAATCCTGAATTATCAACTTCAAGTTGTTGCAGGGCCGTGTCAGCAATCTTTTTGTCAATGACAGGGTGGCCTGCAACACTGGCGATATCGCGAACACGTCTTAGTAACCGCATGGCAATACGGGGGGTTCCCCGGGACCTGCGGCCAATTTCGTGGGCACCATCTTCATTCATTTGAATACCTAATTTATCGGCAGCGCGGTGAATGATTTTTTCCAAGTCTTTAACTTCATAAAACTTCATCGCGACAGGAATGCCAAAGCGTTCACGCAAAGGACGGGTAATTAAGCCAGAGCGTGTAGTGGCCCCAATCAATGTAAAGGGGGGCAGATCAATTTGAACAGACCGGGCTGCGGGGCCTTCACCAATAATTAAATCTAATTTGAAATCTTCCATGGCGGGGTATAAAATTTCTTCAACCACTGGGGAAAGGCGATGAATTTCATCAATAAACAAAACGTCGTTGGATTGCAGGTTTGTTAACAAGGCCGCCAAATCACCTGCTTTTGTGATAACAGGGCCAGAAGTTGCCCGAAATCCAACCCCCATTTCTTTTGCAATAATATGGGAAAGGGTTGTCTTTCCAAGGCCTGGAGGGCCAAATAAAAGAACATGATCCAAGGCCTCTTTCCTTTGTTGGGCAGCTTGAATAAATGTTTTTAAGTTGCGGCAGGCATGGGGCTGACCTGTGAAATCCTCTAACTTTTCAGGGCGTAACGCCCTATCAACTTGATTGATATCATTTTCTTGAGGCTCAGGGGATACAATACGATTCATTTAACACCTCCTTGCGCAAGTTTTTTCAGGGCAAGGGGAATAATGGTATTAAGTGTGGCCCCTTCGCCAGCGTCCATCTGGGCTTTTGCAACGGCTTCGATGGCTTCTGCCCGGCGATAGCCTAGATTTAATAACGCAGATACGGCTTCGGAACTGTGGGCAGCATTGGTTTGATGTGCGGTATGTTCAATGGATGTTACAAGGTTATCTGAACTTAATAACCCCCCAGCTTTGTCTTTTAATTCACGTACAATACGATTGGCAAGTTTGGGCCCGACACCATCGGCTTGCGTTAATAGTGTTGGTTCTTGCGTACTGATGGCTTGAAATAGTTTATCAGGGGTTAAGGCAGATAAAACAGCCAAGGCCATGCGACCCCCAACGCCCTGTACGGTCATTAAGGTGTTGAAGCATCCTTTTTCTTGGTTTGATCCAAACCCGTACAAAGTTAATTGTTCGGCCTTCATTAATGTTTCCACGTATAAAACAGTTTTCCCCCCTTTGGGTGGTAAATTTGAAAGTGTTTGTCGGCCACAACTTAATAAATATCCAACCCCATTAACGTCCAGTATTAAGGTTGTTTCGTTTACAGTATCAACAAGTCCAGTTAATTTTGCGATCATAATTTTGCCCATATTTTTTGAATCGTGCTGTGGTGCGAATGACATATGGCCACAGCCAAAGCATCTGCTGCATCTTTTGTAGCGTTTTGACAGCCAGGAAGCAATGTTTTTACCATTATTTCCACTTGGTCTTTTCCCGCATGGCCGGCCCCAACAACAGATTTTTTGACTTTATTCGCTGAATATTCCCCAATGATAAGGCCCCGTGTTTTGGGTGCTAAAAGAACCACCCCACGGGCCATGCCCAATTTCAAAGTTGACCCAGGGTTTTTGTTGACGAAAACTTCTTCAATGCCGGCTTCGTCAGGTTGATATTCATCAATGACTTCTATAAGTTTGTTATAGATATCGCTTAATCTTGTTGCCAGATCTGTTTTACTGTCAGATATGGCTGTGCCATGCGCAACATATTGCAATCGGTTTCCGGTTACATCAATCACGCCCCACCCGGTATTCCTAAGTCCAGGATCAAGGCCTATAATACGTTTAGTGCCATTCATAGTCATCACTTTACTATAACACGGCAATCGCATTGAATAAAAAATAAAAAAGGTAGTTGTAATCATTAAAATATCTTTTATAGTATTAACGAGTCTTAAAAGAACAGGGAAGGCTGTGTTGCAAAAATACATCTTAAGGTTAAATTTGCCCCATAGCAGTTGACGAGAATCGAAAACCCGTGTGATATTTGGACTATATAGATTTAACAGACCCTTAGGAGGAATAATATAATGAATAAATTAGTTGCAATTTTAGCTGGCGTACTTTTGGTATCCGGATTAACAGCATGTGAATCATCAAATAGTGGCAGCAATAGCATGATGCAAGAATGCCGCACACAATGTAACCGCGTTGGACAATCAATGGCTGTTACAGCATCAAGTGTTGCTGGACACTGTGTTTGTTCAAACGACGAATCAACCAACGCATAGTCATTGCTGGTTATCGTTTCTTAAAGCCGGGGTTATGTACCCCGGTTTTTTTATTTATTGGCACCTGGAGGGTCTTGCATAATTTTTTAAAGACTTCTATGATAACAAAGATCATGAAAATAAAATTACTTTTACAATCAATTTTCTTATTTATATCCCAAACATGTTTGGCAGCTGATGGGCAGCCCCAAAAATGGCAGACGGGCTTTCAGGGTGCCGCCACCCCTGTTATGCGTCAAATAACAGAAGTGCATGATATGGTGATGCTTCTTGTTCTTTGCATAGGCGGGGGCGTCATTGGATTGATTTTATATTCTGTGTGGCGATTTAGGGAATCTAAAAACCCAAAGCCAGCAACATTTTCCCACAACACAACTTTGGAAATTATTTGGACAACCGTTCCTATTTTAATTTTACTTGTCCTTGCCATCCCAACTTTTAAATTAATTTATTTTATGGACAGGGTGCCGCCTGTCGATATGACGGTCAAGGTTGTTGGCCATCAATGGTACTGGAGTTATGAATACCCAGATCATGGGGATTTTGGATTCGATAGCTATATAATTCCAGATGAACAATTGCAACCGGGTCAGCCAAGGTTGTTATCCGTTGATAATCCTGTCGTTGTGCCTGTTAATAAAAATATTCGCATTATTGGAACATCGGAAGATGTCATTCACAGTTGGGCTGTCCCTTCATTTGGTGTGAAAAAAGATGTGGTGCCAGGGCGCATGAATGAAACTTGGTTCCGGGCAGAAAAAGAAGGTATGTTTCATGGTCAATGTTCAGAACTTTGTGGGCCACAGCATGGGTTTATGCCGATTGCTGTTAAAGTTGTTTCACAAAATGCCTTTGATCAATGGGTAAAAAAATCACAAGAAAAGTGGGGATAAAATAATGGCATCGCATACACCAAAGGGTTGGCGTCGTTGGTTGTTATCAACAAATCATAAAGATATAGGGACACTTTATCTGTGGTTTGCTGGTACAGCGGGGGTTATTGGCGGATTGTTATCTATGCTGATTCGAATGAAGCTCATTACCCCAGGCAATGCTTTTTTGGGAAATGATCACCAATTATACAATGTCATTGTTACAATGCATGGCTTGGTAATGGTTTTCTTTATGGTGATGCCTGCCTTGATTGGCGGTTTTGGAAACTGGTTTGTCCCTTTAATGATTGGGGCGCCGGACATGGCTTTCCCTCGTTTAAACAACGTCAGCTTTTGGCTATTGGTTCCAGCAACAATTATGTTGGTTTTGGCCGTTTTTTCGGGGACGGGGCCAGGAACAGGGTGGACAATGTACCCACCCTTAAGCGGACGTGAATACGGCCATCAAGGGATTGCTGTTGATTTTATGCTGTTTGGTTTACACATTGCGGGGGCTTCGTCCATTCTAGGGGCGATTAACTTTATCGTTACAATTTTTAATATGCGCGCGCCTGGGATGAAATTTCATAAAATGCCTTTGTTTGCCTGGGCCATGCTGGTGACATCTTTCTTGTTGCTTTTGACTGTTCCTGTCTTGGCAGGGGGGATTACGATGTTAATTACTGACCGTGGGTTTGGTACCCATTTCTTTGATCCTGCAGGTGGCGGCGACCCTGTTTTGTGGCAGCATTTATTCTGGTTCTTTGGACATCCTGAGGTTTATATTATGATTTTACCGGCCTTTGGTATTATCAGTCATATTATTTCCACCTTTTCCAGAAAACCCATTTTTGGGTATCTTGCCATGGTTTATGCGATGGTGGCCATTGGGGTTGTGGGTCTTTTGGTTTGGGCACATCACATGTTTACAGTTGGGCTGGATGTTGATACCAATGCCTATTTTACAGCTGCAACAATGGTGATTGCTGTGCCAACGGGCATCAAAATCTTTAGTTGGATTGCAACCATGTGGGGGGGGTCCCTTAAGTTTCCGACACCCATGCTTTTTGCCGTAGGGTTTTTGATTGTTTTCATGATGGGTGGATTGACAGGCATTATCTTGGCCAATGGGGGGCTGGATGTTTTGATGCATGATACTTATTATGTGGTTGCGCACTTTCACTATGTTTTATCAATGGGGGCAGTCTTTGGGATTTTTGCTGGTTTTTATTATTGGATTGGAAAAATGTCTGGACGTCAATATCCAGAAGTCTTAGGTAAAATACATTTTTGGATGACGTTTGTGGGGGTTAACTTTCTTTTCTTCCCCATGCATTTCTTAGGTCTGGCTGGCATGCCAAGGCGTATTCCCGATTACCCAGAGGCATTTTCAGGGTGGAACTTTGTTGTATCAATTGGCGGGTTTTTGACAGGGTTTGGAACGTTGTTTTTTCTTTACGTTGTTTATGCAACTTTCCGTCATGGTAAGAAATGTCCTGACAACCCTTGGGGGGTTGGCGCCATAACGTTGGAATGGACTGTATCATCGCCGCCGCCGTATCATTGTTTTGATAAACTTCCAAAAATTAAATAGGGGTTTTTGTGGTTATTATTCCAGAATTAAACAGGGAATCTTCTTTTAAGGATTTTTGGACGATATTAAAGCCAAGTGTTATGTCCCTTGCCATTTTTACTTCTTTTATTGCGGCCGTTATTGCGCCAGGAACGATTCATTTCGTTGAACTTTTTGCCGCCATTCTTTCCATTGCCATCGGGGCTGGCGGGGCCGGTTCTTTGAACATGTGGTATGAACGTCATACAGATAAATTAATGAAGCGCACCCAGGGGCGCCCCATTCCATGCGGTCGTATATCTGAACATAATGCTTTGGCATTGGGGGTGATCTTATCTGCTGTTGGGGTATTGTTTTTAGGGACGGCAACCAATTGGTGGGCGGCCTTTTGGCTATTTTTATCAATTTTCTTTTACATTGTTATCTATACTATTTGGCTAAAGCCACGAACACCACAAAATATTGTAATTGGCGGTGCGTCGGGTGCTTTGCCCCCGGTCATAGGGTGGGCAGCGGTGTCCCCCCAATTTTCCTGGTATCCAGTTATAATGTTTTTAATTATTTTTTTATGGACCCCCCCACATTTTTGGGCGCTGGCCATTTTGCGGAAAGAAGATTATAAGCAAGCAAAATTCCCAATGTTGCCGAATGTAAAAGGCGATGCTGCCACCGTTAGGTCGATTATTTTTTATATTATTTTAACGATTGCGTCTTCTCTTGTTCCGTATTTTATGGGATATGCCGGAATTGGCTACTTAATCCTGTCATTGATTCTTGGTGGGGGTTTTCTTTACTTTGCTGTGAAAATGAAACAAGATCTTCAGAAGTATGGACGCAAAACCTTTGGTTTTTCCATTCTGTATCTGTTTGCACTATTCAGCTTGATGTTGATTGATTGAGTTTGGTCATAATTGAAAGGTGGTGCCCCCAGGGAGACTCGAACTCCCACGTCCCAAAGGACAACAGATTTTGAGTCTGCCGCGTCTACCGATTCCACCACAGGGGCACAGGCAATTGGACTATTGCAAGATGTACTTTTTGGACAATTTTGTCGTTAAAGCTTATTTGCGATGCTTATGTACATCAAGTACACTGCGCTTTTCAATTTCACTTTTCCTAAAACTTGCCACAAAAATTTCATCGTTCAACAAGTCCATGTAAACTTCTTATTACATAACATACGGGCTCCGTCAACGAAAATTTCACCTTTCATATATAATTATATCTAAATAATGTCCTGATAATTAAATAAAATATTATGTTAATTAGGTCTTTATGTGTCCAGGGTAAAAAAGTCATGCTGCAGCATGACTATTGATTTTTTTGTTTGGAGCAGGTACGCTGAACCTATGGGAGAAATAAATGACTAAATTTTTTTTGCTACTTTTTACGACCTTCTGTGTTCAATCTATGTCTGCAACCTTGCATCCTGATGCTTATATAGCTCCCCAGACCATAAATTTTGGTCAAGTTAATGATGCATTAGGATCAAAATTTCAGGTAAAAAGCACTGAAATCAGGGCCGCTATAAAGGCAGGGCAGGGAGTATCAAAAAATAATCCTGTTAAAATAACAAAAACAAAACAAGAAGCCATCCAAGATTTTATTAAAAAATATCGCAATGAAATCACTCAAGTACGGGATCAGATAACAAAATATAGAACATCTACCTCTAATAAAAATTTGGGGGATTTTCTTGCAACAATATTGCCAGCTGACGCATATCCAGAACTTGACTTTTTAAATAACTATAATGATTTCATGTATAATGTATTCTGGGGTTATTATGATTCTATAATAACGGAAACAGAGCATTATAATAGCCAGCTTATTGAACGTAATTTAAAGCGGTATTATGCTTCTCTTGGTTTATTTTTCACAGTTAAGGCTTGCGAAGATTATTTGAAACCTGATAATTGGGTTCAGTATGAAGAATATATTGGATCTATACGAGACAGCGTGACAAAATCTTTTAATAAGGCAATTGGGGGGAATAGCAGAACAGCGGCAACAAAAACAGTTGTCCGTCAATGCAAGGATGTTAAGCCAAATTTATGTAAAAAGCAGTGCCAGCCAAAACTTTGTGAGCGTGGCGCCATTCATGGTGTGATGTGTAAGCAAGTATGCCAAGGGGATTTGGCAAAACAAGTTCAAAAATGTATTGACGTCTATGACAAGGTCTATGAAGGAAAAGAATTTCCCAAAATGATCGTAACGGGTATTCCAGAACAAGAAGCTCTGGAAATTACCAATGCCGTAAGTTTAAAAAGAACAAAAACCGATCAATATTCAAACCCTAAATATACAGCAGTTTCCTTTTTTCTTGAGGAAATAGGGGTGGTGCGTTCGGGTAAATATTTCTTAACGACAAAAATTAAAGGTTTGTAAGTTTTAAAGTTTTAATAGAGAGAGGGGGCGTGACGTAATTCACATACCCCCCCCCTCCCTTGTTTCCTTATTGTTTTCATTCAGTCTAATACAGCCCACCTTGCCAGGAAGATTCATAAAAAATATATCCGGCTTATTTTTCAAAAATTATGAAATAAAAATAGATGTAAAGCCGTTAAATGTCTTGTTCGTTTTTAAGTAATAAATAAATACATAAATCAATCAATCAATCACTTTCTATTGAATTCTTAATACTTCGTTTTTATATGTTTTTTCTAATTGTATATTATAAATAACATAAGGATGAGATGTAAGATGAAGAATAAGCAAGTATTGGTTTGTGCAACCTTACTATTTTTAAGTGCAGTAATTACAAACGCTGCTGAACAAGAACCTGAAGGGCCCTCTGCGGCTGGAAATAGAGTTAGAAGTAATAGTGAAGATAGTGAATCAGCTGCATCATGTATTAGTGTTGCTTCTTTTGAATCGCCAGAAGATTTATATCAAAGGGCTTTGGGTTTGATAGAAGGAAATCCTGGAAGGGCGCGTATTATTTTGACACGTGCTGGGGAATTGGGTCATGCAGAGTCTTTATATGAATTGGGACAGATGTTTTGTTATGGCGAAGGCGGAGAGGTAGATTTGGCCAAAACGCGGGATTGTTTTGCACGTGCTGGGAAATTGGGTCATGCAGAGTCTTTATGCAGATTAGGTGGAATGTACTGTCAAGGCGAAGGGGGGGATCCAGATCCTTTTGAAGGGCTTAATTCTTTCTGGATGGCTTCACAACGAGGACATCTTGAAGCAACAAACCAAGTGGCACAAATATTATACCATGGCATAACTGGACCACGTAATCCAGAAATGGCACGTGCTTATGCTCTCGCTGCTGCCGAGAGAGGCAATACGGCTGCCCAAACTCTGCTTAGTGCTATGTTGTACAATGGTGAAGGCGGGGATGTGGACCTTGATGGGGCCGTTTTCTATGCCAGTGCTGCTGCGGCAAAAGGAAGTAATGATGCGATAGGATTTCTTGCCATGCTTGAATCTGAAGAATAAAAAATACATCTGTTTTGTGATGTGATTTTAAAAGGCACCTTAATTGGGTGCCTTTTTATTTAGGGGGTATTATACGTCTGTGACGTAAGTCAGAGTTTGTTGACCCCATGTATTTGCAATGATATGCGGAAAAGATGGCTGTTGAATGAGGGGAATAAGTCATTGTTTCCTAAGAAAACACTTGAAATTCAGTGGTATTGACTGTATATCAAGTATGTAGCCAAATGGTTTGGTTATAGTGTACTAAATTCTCACACAGGTAATGGGTCTTTATACCCGTCCGGTGTCGTTCAAAGCGATTCCTATCTGTGGAGGTTTAACCGGAAAAGGAATAAAAATGTCAGGTAATAAATTTACTATGCGTGAGCTTTTAGAAGCAGGCGTTCACTTTGGTCATCACCCACGTCGTTGGAACCCAAAAATGGAACCATACATCTTTGGTGTTCGTAATAACGTTCATATCTTGGATCTTCAGCAGACAGTCCCAATGCTTCAACAAGCTTTGGATGCCATCAAAAATACAGTTGCCAATGGCGGGCGTATTTTATTCGTTGGAACAAAACGTCAGGCTGCAGATAAAATCGCAGAAGTTGCACAATCCACAGGTCAGTACTATGTAAACTATCGTTGGTTGGGGGGTATGTTGACAAACTGGGCAACAATTTCAAAGTCTATCAAACGTCTTGAAAATCTTGAAAAAATTGAAGCCGAAGGGTCTGATGGATTAACAAAAAGGGAACAACTTAGCCTTCAACGTGAAAAGAAAAAGTTAGATTTAACTTTGGGCGGGATTCGTGAACTTACAGGTCGTCCGTCTTTGTTGTTTGTTATCGATACACATCGCGAAGATTTATCTGTAACAGAGGCAAATAAATTGGGTATTCCAGTTATTGGGATTACTGATACAAACTCTAACCCACAAAAAATTGATTTTCCAATTCCAGGAAACGATGATGCGTCTCGTGCAATCGAATTATATTGCCGTTTGGCTGCGGGGGCTGTTCTTGAAGGTCTTCAGGCTGAAATGGGTCACTCAGGTATTGATTTAGGTGAATCGGAAATGCTTCCAGAATCAGAAATTAAGGTTGTGGAAGCTGCCACAACCCAGGAAGCTCCTGAAGAAGAAGTAAAAAAGTAAAGTTTAAACGATAGATTTAGGAATATTAAAATGACACAAATCACAACAGCTTTAATACAAGAATTGCGCACAAAAACAGGTGCAGGCATGATGAAATGTAAAGAAGCTTTGGTTGAATGCAAAGGTGATATGGAAGCAGCTGTTGACTGGTTGCGTAAAAAAGGGCTTTCTGCTGCGGCGAAAAAAGCAGGCCGTGTTGCGGCTGAAGGTTTAATTAGTGTGATAACAGATGGTGACGTTGGTGTCATGGTCGAAGTTAACTCTGAAACAGACTTTGTTGCCCGTAATGATAAATTCCAAGCGTACGTAGAAAACGTTGGGACTATTGCAAAAAATCATGAAGCCGGCTTAAGCAGTCTTGTTGAAGATCAGTATGGTCAAGGTACGGGGCGTACTGTTGGGGAAGAATTGGCAAACTTAATTGCTTTGATTGGTGAAAATATGGCCTTGCGTCGTATGACACGTTTAACCGCAAAGTCTGGTGTGGTTGCAAGCTATATTCACAACGCAGCAACGGCAAAAACTGGGAAGTTAGGTGTTTTGGTTGTTTTGGAATCCGAAGGCGATAAGACAAAGTTGGAATCCCTTGGGCGACAGATTGCCATGCATATTGCAGCGGCTAATCCTCAATCCGTTACAACAGACGATTTAGATCCTAAATTACTTGAAAGGGAACGTGTTGTTCTTTCAGAACAAGCAAAAGCTTCAGGTAAACCAGAAAATGTGATAGAAAAGATGGTAGAAGGACGTTTACGTAAATTCTACGAAGAATCAGTGCTTGTTGAACAAACTTTTGTTATAGACGGCGAAACGAGAATTAAAGACGTTCTTAAGAACGCAGAAAAAGAAGTCGGCGCGCCTGTGAAAATTTCAAGCTTCGTTCGATACGGACTTGGGGAAGGCGTTGAAAAGAAAGAAGATGACTTCGCGAATGAGGTCGCAAACCTCGCAAGGTAATAAAATATGGAATCAACAAAGCCTTTAAAGGTTGCGTTTCCTAAGTTTAAAAGAGTTCTCGTCAAGATTTCTGGCGAGGCTCTTCTTGGTTCGAGAGGTTATGGAATTGACCCAGTTACTGTCAATCGTTTTGCGGAAGAGTTAAAATCTGTCCTGGATAAAGGCACTGAAGTTTGTGTTGTTATTGGCGGGGGAAACATTTTTCGGGGGGCTGCCGCCCAAGCCAACGGTTTGGACCGTGCTACGGGCGATTATGTTGGGATGTTGGCAACGATTATGAACGCCTTGGTTTTACAATGTACTTTGGAAAATTTGGGGGTTGAGGCCCCGGTTGTTTCTGGCCTTTCAATGCCCAGCGTTTGTCGTAATTACAATCGTCGGGAATGTCTTAAAAATTTAAAAGATAAAAAAATCGTTATTTTTGCAGCAGGCAGTGGTAATCCATTTTTCACAACTGATACTGCAGCCGCTTTGCGCGGGGCAGAAATGCAATGCGATGCCATACTTAAGGCAACAAAAGTTGATGGGGTTTATGATGATGATCCTATTAAAAACCCTAAGGCAAAAAGGTACGATCGTTTAACCTATGATAAAGTTCTGGTTGACGGTCTGAACGTTATGGATGCAGCGGCCGTTTCCATTGCCAAAGATAATAAAATTCCTGTTATTGTTTTTTCCTTAATGGAAAATGGCAATATAGAAAAAGCTGTTAATCAACAGGGAAAATACACAATCATTATTAATGAATAAAGGATTTGCACATGAAAGACTTGCAACAAAATATTGAATCAAAAATGTCAAAAGCACTTGAATCTTTGAAGAAAGATTTTGCAAGTATTCGTACGGGACGGGCCAGTTCTACGATGTTGGACCATATTGTTGTCACGGCCTATGGAAGTAAAATGCCAATCAGCCAAGTGGCGACAGTCAGTGTTCCTGAGGCAAGAATGTTATCCCTTCAAGTTTGGGATAGGAGCATGGTTAAAGATGTTGAACGGGCCATTATTGATTCCCAATTGGGGATTAACCCAATTACAGAAGGTCAAACCATTCGTTTGCCAATGCCTGATTTAACAGAAGAACGTCGCCGCGAACTGGCAAAAATGGCTGCAAAGTATGCAGAGGCAACAAAAGTTAGCATGCGAAATATCCGCCGTGATGGGATGGATACGTTGAAGAAAATGGAAAAAGATAGTGATATATCTGAAGATGACTACCATCGTGGGGCAGACGAAATTCAAAAATTAACAGATTCTTTTACAAAAAAATCGGATGAATTGTTTCTTCAAAAAGAAAAAGACATTATGCAGATATAGGCTTGTTTGTGACGGAAGATTCCCCAGAAATAAATTCGTTAACGCATGTCGCCATTATTATGGATGGCAATGGGCGTTGGGCGAAACAGCAAAATAAGAAAACAATTTTTGGCCACCAAGAAGGGGCCAAGACGTTGCAAAAAATTGTTGAAGAATCAGTTCGTCAAAAAATTAAGTTTTTAACAGTTTATGCTTTTTCTTCGGAAAATTGGCTGCGTCCAAAAGATGAAGTTGAAAGTCTTATGGGGTTGATGCGCCATATGTTAAAGAACGAGGTCAAAAAGCTTTATAAGAAAAATATTAAATTAAAAATTATTGGTGATCGGTCTCTGTTGCCAAAAGATTTACAAGACCTGATTCAAAAGGTGGAAAAAAAATCAGAAAATAATGATGCACTGACAGTTATTATGGCCATATCCTATGGAGCACATCAAGAAATTTTGACTGCAGTCAAAAAAGTGTCAGAACAAGTTTCAAAAGGGCATTTGCAGGCAAAAGACATCACCCAAGATATTTTTTCAGATTTTTTAGAAACGAAAGATATTCCAGACCCAGATTTATTAATCCGGACCAGCGGGGAACAACGTATAAGCAATTTCTTGCTTTGGCAATGTGCGTATACAGAATTTTATTTCACCCCTGTTCTTTGGCCAGACTTTAATGAAACCGAATATCAAAAAGCAATCGAAACCTTTTATGGAAGAAAAAGAAGATTTGGACTTAGAGAATAAATATGAAAAATACTGATTTTATAAATACTTTAAAAAAACGCACACTTTCAAGTGTCTTGATTATCGCGGTAATAGCCCTGGTTTTTTGGCTAAATGGTTGGGCTTTGAAAATATTTTCTGCTGTTTTAGTGGCGGCGATGTCTTATGAATGGGTGAAAATGTGTAAGATCAGACGGCAAAAGATTTTATATATCTTGGTTCCTTTTATGTGGACGGCGATCTATCTTGCCTCCATTGGCCGCTATAAAATGGGATTAGGGATGGTCTTGTTTTTTGCAAGTGGGGGGATTTTACTAAGTTGGCTTGCGTGGCATCGGCGATTTTTATGGGGTGGCATTGCCTTAATTTATATTGGCCTGCCTATGGTTTCATTGCATGCCATGTTATATAAAGTGGATAATGCCCTAAGTATTTTAATCTGGACAATTGTTGTTGTGGCCAGCAGTGATATTGGGGGGTATATCTTTGGGAACTTATTTAAAGGGCCTAAATTAATGCCAGAAATAAGCCCTAAGAAAACCTGGTCGGGCTTTTTAGGTGGGATTATTTTTTCTATTACTTTCGGGACTTTGGTCCATTATATTTTGACAAATTCAATGCCAAAATCATATTTTTATATTGCGACCATTATTCTTTCTTTGGTTTCTGTCTTTGGGGATTTGTTCGAATCTTTCGTAAAAAGAAAACACAAGGTAAAAGATACAAGTAACTTAATACCAGGACATGGCGGGGTATTGGACCGTTTGGACGGGTTGCTTGTTGTCTTACCATTGGTTGCCTGGATGTCTTTTAGTGCGTCTTCAATGTTTAATGATTTCCCAGATAGCTATAAACATTGGAAAAAACTTGCCAAGCAGACAGATCAACTTTAGTATCCAATGAATAGAGGAACAGAATTATGATTCAAACATTTATTGATAGCTTAGGGTGGATCGCCCCCTTTTTAATTGTCCTTACCGTTCTTGTGTTTCTGCATGAGCTTGGTCATTATTCGTTTGCGCGCTATTTCGGGGTGAAGATTGAAACGTTTTCCATTGGGTTTGGCCCAGAATTATTTGGATGGAACGATAAAGCTGGAACGCGTTGGAAATTCAGCCTTATCCCTTTGGGGGGGTATGTGAAAATGTTTGGCGATGAAAATGCAGCCAGTGCGCCTGACCAAGAAAAGTTATCGTCTATGTCAAAAGCTGACAAAGAAAAAACGCTTGATGGCAAGCCGATTTGGCAACGCATGATTGTGGTTGTAGCCGGGCCCTTTGCCAATATAATTGTTACAATTCTTTTGCTTTGGGGGGCTTATATTTTTGTAGGCGAGACATCAAGGCAACCAGTTATTGGTCAAGTTATGAAAGAATCACCAGCAGCAATGGCTGGCCTTCAATCTGGCGATAAAATTCTTGAAATTGATGGGACGAAAACACCAAGTTTTATGGTGGCCAAAAATATTATTAATGCCAATGCTGAAAAAGAACTTTCTTTGAAAGTTGCCCGGGGGGAAAGTGTTCAAACCATTTTAATTACACCGGAAAAGAAAGTAATTGACGGCATTACTGCCATAGGGATAATGGGTGTTACGCCCCAAAATATTCCGCACACAATTTTATCAGGCATGACAGCGTCAGTTAAAACAACGTATGAATTAAGCGGTGAATTTTTTAAAATGCTGGGTCGTTTGGTGACAGGCGGGGAAGATGCGTCCAAACTTGGTGGTATGGGCATGATTGCAAAAATGTCCCACGATTCTTGGCTTGGTGGTGTGTTTACTTTGATGGGATTTATGGCATTACTTTCTTTGAATCTTGGTCTTATTAACCTTGTCCCTGTGCCTATGTTGGATGGGGGGCATATTCTTTTGTATACAATCGAAGCCATTCGCGGAAAGCCTTTAAGTGAAAAGGTCCAAGATATTGCTTTTAAAATTGGGTTGGCAATTGTATTATGCCTAATGGTTTATGGTAACTGGAACGATATTCGGCGATACAAAGCCATAGAGTGGATCTTATCAATTTTTTCATAATTAAGGGGGATACCTTGAAAATTCTATTAACTTTTGTTGTTGCGATTTTATTTTCAATTTCAGCGCAGGCCATTGCGCCGATTAAAGAAATTATTATCGAGGGTAATGAACGTATTGAAACAGAAACTGTTTTAAACTATTTAGATATTGAAAAAGGAAAGGTCGTTCCACAAAGTCAAATCAATGAAAACCTTCGGACTCTTTTTGATTCAAATTACTTTGCAGACGTGAATATTAAACAAGTTGATGACGTTTTGCTTGTAAGTGTTGTTGAAAACCCGTCAATTAATCGTGTGGTATTCGAAGGGAATGATGCTGTCAGTGACAAGGTTCTTGAATCTGAAGTTAAATTAAGCCCGCGTATGATCTTAACCCGTGACAAGGTTCAAAAAGAAGTCCAACGTATTTTGGCAATATACCGGGCAAAAGGTCACTTTGGGGCAAAAGTAAAACCTGAAATTATTCGTAAATCCCAGAACCGTGCGGATGTCATTTTTGATATTTCAGAAGGGCCAGCCGCAGAAATAAGAAAAATTAACTTTGTGGGGAATAAAAAGTTTGCGGATGATAAATTAAAAAGCATTCTTTTGACGGCCGAATCTGCTTGGTGGAAATTCTTTTCTTCTAACGATGTTTATGATCCCGACCGTTTGGAAGTTGATCGTGATAACTTGCGTAAATTCTACCTTGGAAAAGGGTACGCAGACTTCAGAGTTATCTCTGCTGTGGCAGAACTTGTTCCAACCCAAGATGCCTTTATCATAACGTTCACAGTTGAAGAAGGAAAACGGTATAAGTTTGGTAATGTAACGATCGAAACTGATTTCGAAAAATTAAAAAACATTGATTTCAAGGCTTCTTTAGCTTCAAAAGAAGGGGATTGGTATTCTGCAAATTCCGTGGAAAGGGATACAGAAAAAATCGCTGACATAGCTGGGGATTATGGCTATGCATTTGTTAATGTGCGCCCAATTCCTGTAAGGACGGAAGGCAATCAAACGATTGGGATTAAGTATAATATTGAAGAAGGTCCCAAAGTATACATTAATCATATTAAAATTAATGGTAATACACGTACGGTTGATACGGTTATTCGTCGCCAATTTAGGGTTGCAGAAGGAGATGCTTTCAGTTCAACAAAATTAAAAGCATCAGATCGACGTATTCAAAACTTAGGCTTTTTCAAAACAGTTGATATCAAACAAGAAGCTGTTGACGGCGCCCCTGATAAAGTTGACGTCTTGACAGAGGTGAAAGAACAATCAACAGGGGAAATAAACTTCAGTGTTGGGTATTCATCTTTGGACGGTCCATTGGGCAGTATTTCATTAAAAGAGCGTAACTTGTTTGGCCGGGCTTATGCTTTAGGTTTGGGCGCACAAATTGCAAAGAAAAGTAAAAACTTTAATATTTCATTAGCTGACCCCTATTTCTTGAATAAAGATTTGGAAGTTGGGGCCGGTATTTCCCGTGGATTTCGTGACCAAGAATCAGAAAGTTCTTATAAACATGAAAGCATGGGGGGCCGTGTCTGGATGGCGTACGCCCTGGCAGAGCATTGGGGCCAAAGATGGACATATTCCTTGACGCAGGATAAAATTGCAGGCGTTAAAGCAAATGCTTCTCCGGTTGTTCGGGAACAAGCGGGAACCAGTGTTTCGTCCATTATTTCCCATGGTTTGGTTTATGACCGACGAGATCTTAAATACTCCCCAACAGAGGGCTATGTTTTATCTTTAAATAACCACTTTGCAGGTGTGGGTGGTGATGTTAAATACCAAAGTCACAGTATTTCTGGGGCAGTATATTACACCCCAATCGATGATGTGACAGCAAGTTTGGATACGGAATTTAGCATCATTAGCGCCTTTAGCGACCATAAACTTCGTATTATTGACAAGTTTACACTTGGCGGAAGTGGCTTGCGTGGGTATGAATATTCAGGTATTAGCCCCAGACAAAAAACAGGAACAGAAGATGCCATTGGGGGGGACAGAAGTTTCACAGTTTCAGGCGAAGTTACCTTCCCCCTAGGATTGCCTAACGAAGTAGGCTTACGTGGATCCGTTTTCGTTGATGCGGGAACAACTTGGGATTCAAAGTTGAAAGATGACGGTTATTACAACAACAAAGGTTTGCGTGTTGCCCCAGGATTTGGTTTGGGTTGGTCAACACCGATGGGGTTGATCCGTTTGGATTTCGGTTTCCCAGTTGTGACACAAACAGGGGACAAGGAGCAAAAAATTCTATTGAATTTTGGGACAGGACGTTTTTAAATAATGCATAAGACAATAAAGACTTTTCTATGTATTATCTTTTTATCAACGATGGGCAGCAAATCTGCTTTTTCTGATTCACCCAGTAAGATAGCTGTTGTTGATTTTAAAAAACTATGGACAAGCCTTAGTGCCATTGAAAACCTGAAACAAGATCTTGAGTTGATGCTGAAAAAATATCATCAAGAATTTGCAACAATTGAAGCTTCTTTAAGAAAAGAAAACGAAGACCTTTTGATGCTTGCAAATAAATCCACCAAAGAAAAATCTGAAATATCTAGTTTAGATAAAAGACGTGATTCTTTTGAAAAGAAGGTTTTTGATATTCAGAAAAAAGCGGAAAAAGCACAAAAATCTGTTAATAAATCCCATGGTGATGCCATTGATAAAATTAAAAAAATTATAGACGACGTTATTCAAAAAACAGCAAATGATCAAAAAATTGATTTAGTAATTGATAATCGAGATATATTATATCGTTCTTCCTTATTAGATATGACAAATCTTATTAGAAAAGAAGTAGAAGCCAAAACCAAAAACATCAGATTAAAAATAGAGAATATAAATGGCTGATAAGAATTTTTACAGTAATAAAGGTCCCTATAAACTATCAGAGATATCCAAAATGTTGGGCATCCCAGTTTTAAATTCTGTGGGGGACCCTGTTGTTCAAGATATTTCAACTTTGCTGAGTGCCACACCGGAAAGCATTTCTTTTCTTAATAGTGGTAATCACATAAAAGAACTTCAAAACTGTAAAGCACAAGTTCTTATTGTGGGGGATCGATTTAAAAAACATGCAGAAGATAGAAAAAATATCATCCTAACAGAGACCCCGCAAAAAATATTGGCGCAAGTCATCCACATGTTTTACCCAGATCCAGATGCTTTTGATCGGTATCCTGTAAGTTCAGGGATTTCTGACAAAGCAATCATTGGGAATAATGTCAAAATATGTGCTGGGGCAAGTGTATCTGAAAATGCAGAAATTTCAGACGATACAATTATTGGTCCAGGGTCATTTATTGGCCCCGGTGTTAAAATCGGAAATGGGTGCCATATTCATGCCAATGTAACAATCACGCAAAGCATCATTGGCAACAAAGTTGTCGTCTATCCAGGGGCTGTAATCGGTCGGGCAGGATTTGGGTTTGCTATGGAAAAAACGGGGCCTGTTGATGTGCCGCAAATTGGCCGTGCGATCATTGAAGACAATGTACATGTTGGGGCCAATACAACAATTGACCGTGGTGCCTTAGATGACACTGTGATTGGCGCAGGAACACGAATTGATAATTTGGTTCAAATTGCCCATAATGCAAAAACTGGAAAAGGGTGCATTATCGTTTCCCAGGCTGGAATTGCTGGCAGTACAGAGTTAGGCGATTACTGTGCCCTTGGCGGACAAGTTGGTTTGGCAGGTCACATTAAAATAGGCACAGGCGCCCAAGTCGCCGCCAAAAGTGGTGTGATGCATGATATTAAAGAGGGTGAAATTGTTGGGGGTGTCCCATCAATGCCGTTTTTGCAATGGAAACGATCCTGTGTTGCTGTGGCAAAGCTTGGTCAAAAAAAGAAGGATTAAAAATGTCAGAAATTTTAACGGTTGAACAAATTCAAAAATTAATTCCGCATCGTTATCCAATGTTATTGGTTGATCGTGTGGAAGAAATTGTTCTTGGTGAAAGTGCTGTTGGGATTAAAAATGTTACGATGAATGAATGGTTTTTCCAAGGGCATTTCCCTGACAAGCCCGTGATGCCAGGCGTTTTAATTGTTGAAGCGTTGGCGCAAACAGCAGGGGTTCTTGTTATGAAATCTATGGACGTTGAAGAAGACAATAATAAATTGGTTTTCTTTATGTCCATTGATAAAGCCAAATTTCGCAAGCCAGTTGTCCCAGGCGATCAATTGCGAATGAAAGTTAAGAAAATCAAAAGTCGCGGTATGATTTGGACCTTTGAAGGTCAAGCATATGTTAACGATCATCTTGTTTCCGAAGCTGTTTATACGGCAATGATTGCAGATAATAAGGATGCAAAATAAATGATTCATTCAAGCGCAGTTATTGATAACGGGGCAAAAATTGGAAAGGATGTCAAAATTGGCCCTTTTTGTGTGGTTGGTCCAAATGTTGTTTTAGAAGATGGGGTTGACCTTGTTGCCCATGTTTATGTTGCTGGTGATACACGTATTGGAAAAGGGACAAAAATATTTCCCCATGCGACAATTGGCTGTGATCCACAGTCATGGGGTTATAAGGGGGAAAAATCCCAAATTATTATTGGCGAAAATAACTTGATTCGCGAATATGTGACAGTTCACCCTGGAACAGAAAAAGGGGGGATGATCACAAAAATTGGGGATGGATGCATGCTGATGATCGGAACGCACATTGCCCATGATTGCCAAATTGGGAGCCATGTTGTTATGGCGAATAACTGTATGTTAAGTGGTCATGTCAGTATTGGGGACCATGTTAATATGGGGGGCGGATCGGGTATTCATCAATTTGTCCGCATTGGACGTGGGGCCATGATTGGCGGAATGTCGGGTGTTAGTAATGATGTAATACCATACGGATTTGTTGTGGGAAATCGTGGGAATTTAGTTGGCTTGAATTTGGTTGGGCTTAAAAGACGGAATATTTCACGCAATGAAATTCATGCTTTAAGAAATGCGTATCGCTTGTTATTTGCCAATGAAGGGACGTTGGCGGAACGTATGGAAGATGTGGCCAAAATGTTTACAGACAATGCCATTATTGACGAAGTTATTGCCTTTATGCGGGCCAATTCTGACCGCAATATTTGTGTGCCAGCCCAATCGACGATGACAAGTGAGGTTTAATGAATACGCTGGGAATTATTGCAGGGGGGGGGGACCTTCCTAAAAAAATAGTTCAAGTCTGCAGGCAGACTAAGCGTCCTTTTTTCATCGTTGCCTTAGATGGTTTTGCAGATCCGGAATTTATTAAAACAACCCCCCATCAATGGGTGAAAATTGGTGAAATTCAAACGACGCTTGATGCCTTTAAAAGCAAGAATGTTCAAGAAATTGTTCTTGCAGGTATCGTGAAAAGGCCGTCTTTAACCAATTTAAAACTTGATAAAACAGGTGTGAAATGGATTGCCAAAATTGGGTTAAAAGCCTTTGGCGATGATGGCTTGCTTTCAGGGATACTGGATCTTGTAAAAAAAGAAGGTTTTAAAATCATTAAATCCCAAGAAATAATCAAAGATATTATGGTGGAAAAAGGGACTTTAACAAAGGTCCAACCCAGTCACAAAGATTGGGATGACATCAATCGGGGTGTTGCTGCGGCCCAAACAATTGGCAAGGCTGATATAGGTCAATCTGTTATTGTCGAAGAAGGCGTTGTCTTGTCAGTTGAGGGTATTGAGGGAACGGATGCCATGATAACGCGAACAAAATCTTTAAAGAAACACGCCAAAGCAGGGGTTCTTGTGAAAATGGTGAAACCCCAACAAAGCCATGCTGTTGATATGCCGACAACAGGCATTGAAACAGTTAAAAATGCCATAGCCATAGGATTAAATGGGATGGTAATTCAGGCAAGGGGGACCTTTGTTTTAGACCTTGATAAGATGGTTGATTTGGCCAATGAAAATAACTTTTTTATTGAGGCTGTGGAGGTTCGTTAAATGACCCATTCTCGGACGAAAATTATGATTATTGCAGGCGAACCATCAGGTGATTTTATTGCGGCCCAACTTATGAAATCTTTAAAAAAGAAAGACCCCACGATTATTTTTGAAGGTATCGGCGGTCAGCATATGCAAGCGCAAGGTCTTCAGTCTATCTATCCTTTGCAAGAACTATCCATCATGGGGTTTTTTGAAGATTTTGAAAAATATTATGGGGTTTATAAAAAGTTAAAAGAATTAAAAGAAAGGTTGATAAAAAATAAACCTGATCTTTTAATAACAGTGGATTTCCCCGGTTTTAACTTTCGCTTAGGAAAAATGATCAAAGGGCAGGGCGTCCGCCATATTCATTATGTTGCGCCAACCGTTTGGGCATGGAAGGCTTGGCGGGCAAAAATGGTGGCCAAATTTCTGGATCATCTGTTTTGTATTTTTCCTTTTGAACCACCGTATTTTGAAAAAGAAAACCTGCCAACAACCTATATTGGGCACCCAATTATGGAAATGGGATTCGATAAAGGCGATGCAGGAAAATTTTTAAAAAACTATAAGATTGATCCAAAATCAACAATTCTTACTTTGTTGCCAGGAAGCCGCCAGCGTGAATTGGATACCTTAATTCCGATTTACAAGAAGGCTGTGTGTATTTTATCCAGTAAAATCAGTAAGTTGCATATCGTTATCCCAACCTTGGACTGTTATCGAAAATATTTGGAAGGGCAAGATTGGACAAGCCCTGTTTCAATTATAACGGATTTACAAGATCGAAAAGATGCCTATGCGGCATCAAAAGTTGCGCTTGCTGCATCAGGGACGATTGCTTTGGAATTGGCCGCAGCCAGTCTGCCGATGGTAATTACTTATAAAATTTCTAAAATAACTGAATGGATTGCCCGGCCTTTTCTTAAGGTCAAATATGCTTGTATGGTTAATATTTTAATGAATAAAAGGATTGTGCCTGAGTTATTACAAGAAAAATGTAACCCAGAAGATCTATCAAAAAGTATCTTAACAATTCTGAATGATCCCAAAGAAAATAAAAAACAAAAAGAAGCACTAAAAAAAGTTAGAACGATGTTAACTCCAGAAAATAAAACACCAAGTGATCTGGCGGCAGAGGCGGTTTTAAAAATTAATGAAGGGAGATAGAAATGTTATCTGATACGACTGTTAAAAAAGATTTATCTTATGCGTTTCGAATCTTTTCTGCCTTGGAAATGGATGACCAAACGTATACTCATATTTCTTCAAGGTCTTTAATCGATCAATCATCTTATTGGATTAACCCTTTGGGCCCTTTTTTTGAGGAAATATGCCCAGAAAATCTTGTGCGATTGGATTCAGCAGGAAATCAAGTAGAAGGTTCCGGGGTTCATAATACAACAGGGCAATCCATTCACGGATCCATATATCAGTCTAGGCCAGATATCAATGCCATTGTTCATTTACATACGCCCGCCGGTGTTGCCGTAAGTTCCTTGAAATGTGGATTGTTATTTTTATCGCAGTTTTCCTTTCATTTCTATCATAAGATCGCCATCCATTCATATGGGGGCCTTGCCTTGGATAGCACAGAAGAAAATAAAATTATAAAAAGTTTGGGAAGTGAAAACAAAGCCTTGCTTATGGAAAACCATGGGTTGCTAACTGTTGGGAAAACGATCCAAGAAGCCTTTTTTTATATGTATTATCTGGATATGGCCTGCCAAGTTCAACTTAAAGCGATGGCTGCTGTTGCAGGTGACTTGGATAAAATTATTTTCCCAGACGAAATGGTTTGCCATAAAGCTTCGCAACAAATGCGAGACTTTGAACCTTCTTTAGGCCTGCGTGATTGGAATGCTTTGGTCAGAAAATATATTCAGAAATAGGATGTTTTGACTTTTTGTTGGTATGGAAATTAATCTGTTTAAAAAAACTCAGGATTTTAAATTGATTTTATGGATGGTTCGTGTTAACCCTAAGACAATATTCCTTATGTGGTAGAAAGTAAATGAGTACAAATACAAATTCGACAGAATTTTCTAAATTAAGATCATTATTTTTCCCTATCTATTCCCATGAAATAAAAAAAATTGTCCCGATGGGACTGATGATGATTTTGATCACCTTCAACTTTTGGATTGGGCATAATTCGAAAGACATCATTATTATTTCGGCACCCGAATCAGGGGCTGAGGCTATTAACTTTCTAAAGGTTGGGGTTTTTATATGCTCCCTTATCTTTGTGATGGGGTATACCTGGATGGCAAATGCCATGACGCAAAGAACGATCTTTTATACCATTCTTTCATTTTTTGCTGTCTTTGTATTGGTTTTTGCTTATTTCATCTATCCAAATCAAGATACTTTTCATTTATCTGTGGCAGAGGTCTCTGCTTTGAAAATTGCCCACCCCCATATAAAATGGTTGTTTCCCGTTGTTGGGTATTGGGGTTTTTCCCTGTTTTATATATTTTCAGAGATGTGGTCTGGGGTTGTTATTAATTTACTTTTCTGGCAGTTCGCCAACCAAATTACAACCGTTGAACAGTCCAAACGGTTTTATATGCTCTATAGTATGTTTAATGGTCTTGGAACAATTCTTTCGGGCTTGTTTGTAAGTTCTTATGCAACTGAAAAAAAACAGATGGCAGGTAAGGTCATGGATATGGTTGCCTACGGCGAAACATTACAAGAAATGATGCTGTGCTTTGCCATTTCCTGTTTATTAATTATGGTCACATTTAAATGGATTAATGACAACGCAGTAGAGGAAAACTTTAGGTATCACCCCGAGGCCGATGATTCAAAACAAAAACCTAAAGTAAAACTATCATTTTTCCAAAGCTTCAAATATATACTGACTTCTAAATACATTGGCCTAATTGCTGTTATAGGTATCAGTTATAATGTCTGTATCAATTTGGTTGAAGTAACGTGGAAAAGCCAAGTAAAAGAATTGTACAGCACGCCATTGGCTGTCCAGGGATTCTTTGGAAATGTTACCATTAAAATGGGGGTTATTACTGTCTTAATCAGTTTGGTTGGGTCGCACTTTCTTCGCAGGATCAGTTGGCGCCGTAGTGCCTTGGTGACCCCGGCAGTTATCTTTGTCACCGGCCTGTTTTTCTTTGGCCTAACAGTTTTTGATGACACTTTATCCCCTATGGCAATCAGTGTTGGTCTTACGCCCTTATTAATGTCGGTTATGGTCGGAAAATGGAATAACTTGCTTAGTAAAAGCTGTAAATACAGTTTCTTTAATGTGACGCGCGAAATGTCTTATATTCCTTTGGATCCCGAACTTAAAGTCAAAGGAAAGGCCGCCGTTGATGTGTTGAGTGGCCGTGTCGGAAAACTGGGTGGGTCTGCAATTCAGATGTTGCTTTTATTTATTACAACTGGATCACAATTATCAATAGCACCTTACATAGCCATCATTCTTATGATAGTCTTAGCAGTGTGGGTTTGGTCAATATACAGCCTGAATAACAAGTTTTTAACTTTAGCCTACGGCAAAAAAGAAGGTAAAACCGTTCAATAAAGAGCCTTTTATGAAAATAGCAATTGGAATGGATCATGCAGGATTTGACTTGAAATTAGATCTTGTCCAGTTTCTTGAAACCCTTGGTCATAAAGTCATTGACTGTGGAACCGATACAAACGAATCATCAGATTATCCAGATTATGCCCACAAGGTTGCCGATCTTGTTTCAACAGAAAAAGTTGATCGGGGGCTTTTGATTTGTGGGTCCGGTATTGGGATGGAAATGACAGCGAACCGCCATGAAAATGTTCGCGCATTTAATTGTTTTAATCCAGATATGGCAACGTTGGCCCGTCAACATAATGCCGCAAATATCATTTGCTTTGGTGCACGTCAAATGCCAATTGATGAAATCAAAAAATCAATCAAGAATTTTTTAATAACAGAATCTGAAAACGGGCGTCATGAACGCCGGGTTAATAAAATTGACAGGAGGTTATAATGACAAAAGAATTTTTCAATAAAGATTTAATGGCAGCGGACGCTGATATTCATCAGGCAATTCAACAGGAAAAAAATCGCCAGTTCCAGCATATTGAATTAATTGCCTCAGAAAACTTTGTTTCCCAGGCCATTCTTGAGGCACAAGGGTCGATTATGACCAATAAATATGCAGAAGGATATCCAGGGCGTCGTTATTATGGCGGCTGTGAATTTGTTGATAAAGCAGAAGATCTTGCCCGGAATCGGTTAAAGGAAATATTTGGTTGTCAGTTTGCAAATGTTCAGCCTCATTCAGGGTCTCAGGCAAATGAAGGGGTTTTTCTTGCCTTGCTTCAGCCAGGGGATTCCATTTTAGGGATGTCATTGAATTCTGGGGGGCATCTTACGCATGGATCAAAGGTCAGTATGTCCGGAAAATGGTTCAATGCCCATGGGTATGATGTTTGTAAAGACACGGGGGCCATCGACTATGATCAAGTTGAATCAATGGCACTGGAACATAAACCTAAGTTAATTATTGCCGGGGGATCTGCTTATCCACTGATTATCGATTTTGCAAGATTTCGGGAAATTGCAGATAAGGTTGGCGCCTATCTATTGGTGGACATGGCGCACTTTGCCGGCCTTGTTGCAGGAGGGATGTACCCAAGCCCTTTCCCACATGCCCATGTTGTGACATCAACAACACATAAAACTTTGCGCGGCCCGCGTGGTGGCATCATTCTTTCGAATGATTTGGCTATGGGTAAGAAATTAAATTCAGCCATTTTCCCTGGGTTGCAAGGGGGCCCATTGATGCACGTGATTGCTGCTAAGGCTGTTGCTTTTGGTGAAGTTTTAAAACCTTCTTTTAAAGACTATGCTCAGCAAGTTGTGAAAAATGCCAAGGTTATGGCGGATGAATTTATAAAATATGGCTATGACTTGGTTGCGGGGGGAACGGAATCCCATTTATTGGTTATTGATCTGCGTAATAAAAAAATTACAGGCATGGATGCCCAAATATCTTTGGAAAAAGCAAACATGACTTGTAATAAAAATTCTATTCCCTTTGATTCGGAAAAACCAATGATCACCTCTGGGATTCGATTGGGGTCGCCCGCCATTACCACCCGCGGGTTTAAGGAAAAAGAATGCGTGGAACTGGTTGCTTTGATGCACGAACTTTTGGAAGGGTTAATCAAAAATGGGATTGATGGTAACCAATCGGTTGAAAAATTGGTGCAAAAGAAAGTGATTGATCTTTGTAACAAATTTCCTATGTATTAGGTGAAACCATGCGATGCCCTTTTTGTACGTATACAGATACTCAAGTAAAAGATTCCCGGCCGGCAGAGGATAACCTTGCCATTCGCCGTCGTCGTTTTTGTCCAGAATGTGGATCCCGTTTCACAACCTTTGAACGGATTCACTTGGCAGATTTGATTGTTTTGAAAAAGAATGGGGATCGTGTTCCCTTTGAACGGGACAAGTTAACACTATCAATCGTTACAGCGATGAGTAAAAGGCCGATCGAACAAGATCGGGTGGAAAAATTTATCAGCAGCATTATTCGGCGCCTAGAGTTATTAGGAGAACAAGAAATCCCTTCGACAAAGATAGGAGAGATGGTTCTTGAATCGTTATTGGATCTGGACAAAGTGGCTTATGTGCGCTTTGCCTCAGTCTATAAAGACTTTAAAGAGCCAGATGATTTTAAACAATTTATTGCAAATTTAATGGAAGATACAGAATGACCAAAGTAAGTAAGTATACGAAAAAATCGGCGTCAAGGTTGGCTGCTGTTCAAAGTATGTATGAAATTAATATGGTTGAAGCAAGTTCAAAAGCCGCCGTTGATGATTATTTAGAGTTTTTTGAAGGCGATAAAATTTCAGAGCATGAAGATATTTCTTTGAATGCTGAATTTTATAAAAAACTTGTGAAAGAAACACATGATCGCTGTGCAGATATTAATGAAATGATCGATGAAGCCTTGCCGGAAAATATCATCCCAAAGCGCCTGGATATCTTGGCAAGATCTGTTTTGCAGGTCGCCATTGCAGAGCTGCTGTCTGAGGTGGAAACGGACGCTGCCGTCATTATCAATGAATACGTTGATGTGACCCATGCTTTTTACTCGGGGAAAGAGCATAAGCTTGTTAATGGAATCTTAAATACCCTTTCAAAAAAAATTCGATATTAAGTCCTGGACAATTGGGGTAAATTAAATATAATATCTGCTTATGTACAATAAAATTTTGTCGTATTTAATTGAGGAAAAACAATGTCAGACATATATAATATAGTAATATTTTCAGGAGTTTTGGCTCTTGTTTACGGGCTTTTTGCCACAAGGCAAGTGCTTGTTCAGGGAACTGGAACAAGCAAGATGCAAGAAATTGCAAAAGCAATTCAAGAGGGCGCGCGTGCTTACCTCAATCGTCAATACTTGACGATCGCAGTTGTAGGTATTTTCATAGACATTATACTTTATACTTTGATGGGGGAGCATGTATGTATTGGCTTCGCATTGGGGGCGGTACTTTCTGGTGCGGCAGGGTATATAGGCATGAATATTTCTGTTCGGGCGAACGTTAGAACAGCTGAAGCCGCCAGGACAGGCATTAAGAAAGCTTTGGGGATTGCTTATAAATCAGGGGCTATAACAGGAATGTTGGTCGTTGGTTTGGCATTGCTAGGGATCGTTCTTTATTACAAGACGCTTTCTACTATGGGGCTTGGTCACAGAGAAATTATTGAAGCATTGCTCGGATTAAGTTTCGGGGCTTCTTTGATATCAATTTTTGCACGCTTAGGTGGTGGAATTTTCACAAAGGGTGCCGATGTTGGGTCTGACTTAGTTGGTAAAATCGAAGCAGGTATTCCTGAAGATGATCCCAGAAATGCAGGTGTTATTGCTGACAATGTTGGTGACAATGTGGGTGATTGTGCTGGTATGGCCGCTGACTTGTTTGAAACATATGTTGTGACAATTGTTGCGACAATGATTATTGCGGGTATTACGTTCCCAGCAGGTGAACAAAGAGAATCAATGATGTTATTGCCTCTATTAATTTGCGGGATGAGCATCATCGGATCTGTTGTGGGTACTTTCTTCCTAAGACTTGGGAAAAAGCAAAACATTATGGCAGCCTTGTACAAAACCCTTGTTGTTGCAAGTGTGTTGTCTGCTGTGTTGATTTACTTTGCTATGGATCACGTTTTTTCTGATAATAAATTATTTAATCTTGGTGAAAAATACGTTATTACAACAGCCTCTTTAAACATGTGCGTTTGGGTTGGGTTGATTGTAACAGGCCTTTTGGTTTGGGTGACTGAATATTATACTTCCACGGAATATCGTCCAGTTAGAAGTGTTGCTAAGGCATCTGAAACAGGTCACGCGACAAATATTATCCAAGGACTGGCCGTTTCTATGGAAGCGACAGCATTGCCAATTATCATTATTTGCGCAGGTATCGTTGCTTCTTATGTCGTTGCCGGATTGTTTGGAATTGGTATCGCGGCAACAGCCATGTTATCTTTGGCTGGAATTATTGTCACATTAGATGCTTACGGACCTGTGACAGACAATGCAGGTGGTATTGCAGAAATGGCGAAATTACCAGAGGATGTTCGCAAAGTAACAGATGCATTGGATGCTGTTGGAAATACAACAAAAGCGGTAACAAAAGGGTATGCTATTGGTTCTGCTGCGCTTGCTTCTTTGGTACTATTTTCCGCCTATACAGAAGATATTAAGTCTTATTTTCCAAACATAGATATTTCTTTTAACCTTCAAGATCCCTATGTTGTTATAGGCTTGTTTGTTGGTGGTATGTTGCCGTATTTATTCTCTGCAATGGGAATGAAGGCAGTTGGTCGCGCAGGTGGTCAAATTGTTGTCGAAGTACGTAGGCAATTTAAAGAAATTAAAGGAATCATGTCTGGCGAGGCGAAGCCTGACTATGGTCGCGCTGTTGATATTTTGACAAAAGCAGCCATTAAAGAAATGATTCTTCCATCATTATTGCCCATCTTATCCCCTGTTTTGTTGTTCTTCCTGGTTTCCCACTTTGTTGGGTTTTCTGAAGGATTAACAGCTTTAGGGGCCATGCTTTTGGGGACGATCGTGACAGGTATTTTTGTTGCAATTTCCATGACATCCGGTGGGGGTGCTTGGGATAATGCAAAGAAATATATTGAAGATGGTCATCATGGTGGTAAAAACTCAGAGGCGCATCTTGCCTCAATTACAGGCGATACAGTTGGGGATCCATATAAGGATACAGCTGGGCCTGCAATTAACCCTATGATTAAGATTATCAATATTGTTGCCTTGTTATTATTGGCAGTAATGGCTTAGTTTAAAACAATAATGAAAAAACCCGGCTTGATGCCGGGTTTTTTTATGGATTTTTTATAAAAACGTTGATATGCTAATCTGTAAGTGAGGTATATAATGAATAATAAAGTCACAGGGAAACTTACAATGTATAAAATATTCGGCTCATTAAGCTTGATTATCTTTTTAACGTTTTCTCCTTTTTCAAATGCAACGGACGCTCTGTTTAAATCAAAGACGCAAGATGCGGGAACTCAGAAAATCATAAATTCTGGGGAATTGCGCCTGGCGATAATTAATCGGGAAAATCCACCATTTTACTATTCTGATCCTAAAGGGGTTGATGGAACATCAGGTCTGGGGGTAGAGCTTGGAAAGAAAATTGCAAAAGAACTTGGGATTAAACTTAGAATTGTCCGTAAGACAAGTGTTTTTAATGAACTTGTTCAATCGGTGGCTAAGGGAGAGGCTGATGTTGCGATGTCAAAACTTAGCATTTCATTACCGCGCGCCGCTTATATTGAATATTCAAAGCCTTATATCAATTTCAGACAGGCGATACTTGTAAACCGTTTAAGGTTTGCTGAAAAGAAAACAAAACCAGACGATAGTATCTATGACTTCTTTAATAGAAAAGAAGTTTCGCTTGGGGTGATCAGCAATAGTTCTTATGAAACCTTTGCCAAACAGCTGTTCCCAAAAGGGAATATTATAGGCTATAAATCTTGGGATGATGCATTCAACGCCTTGGATAAAGGGGAAGTCGCAGGTATTTTCCGTGATGAATTTGAAGTTTCAAGAACTTTAAGGGGAATTCCAAACGGGTCCATCAAATTTATGTCGGTTGTTCTAAAAGGACAAAAAGATCCAATAGCAATGGTTCTACCTTGGGATAAATTACATTTCAAACATTGGATTAATCATTTCATAGATTCTAAAGAAATTTCCTATAACAGCAACGATGTTCTGGAAATGTTAGAAACCTATAATGAAAATAATAAAGCTTAATTTACAGGGGAAATACCTGTCTCTTATACACATCTCCGAGCCCACGAGACCGTACTAGAT
>CAJXSI010000008.1 GCA_913061155.1 uncultured Alphaproteobacteria bacterium | reverse complement strand
GTCATTCCGGACTTGATCCGGAATCCAGTCATAATCTAAAAGGCAGGCGGGTTGTATACGGTGACTACCGCCCTGGGCCCCGCATCAAGTGCGGGGAGACAAATCAAAATAGCCATCGAATTACTAAACTTATACAATCCCGGACTAAGGTGGATTGGAATCTTTAAACCAGATATCTATCTTAAATCATCCTTGCATCCAAAAAGCGAAACCGGTATTACTTAAAGGGCTTGTTGATTAATTCTATTTTAAGGCAGGTTTTAAGATAAACGAAATTGATGCCACGCAGCAGACATAATGCACGTGATTATCGCTCAGAAAATCTTAATCCCAAAACCGTTTATAAAATGGATGTATCAACAGTCGGTTAATCCAAAGGAGAATTTTATGATCATAGTCACAGGCGGCGCCGGTTTTATTGGGTCCAATATTATTAAAGCCCTGGAAGAACAGGGATATCACGACACAATCGTATGTGATTGGCTGGGGACAGATGCGAAATGGAAGAACATTGCCAAACGCGAACTTGGATCAATTATTCAGCCTAATGAAATTTTTCCTTTTTTAAGCCAAAATGCCTCCCGTATTGAAGCCATCATTCATATGGGTGCCATTTCAACCACAACGGAAACAAATGTGGATGCCTGCATTCAAAACAATTTCAGACTTTCCCAAGGGTTATGGTCCTGGTGTGCCACCAATAAAAAACGCTTTATTTATGCGTCTTCGGCCGCGACATATGGTGATGGATCAAAAGGATTTTCAGATCAAGAAACCCCAGAACATTTATCTTGTTTACAACCCTTAAATCCTTATGGATGGACAAAACACTTATTTGACAGGTGGTTGGCCCGCATGAATCAAACCAATGTGGAAAAACCAACCCAATGCGTTGGGCTTAAGTTTTTTAACGTATTTGGCCCAAATGAATACCATAAGGAAGGGCAAAAAAGTGTTGCCTGTGCCCTAACAAAACAAATCCAAGATGGCAACCCTGCCCGACTTTTTAAATCAAACCATACAAAATATAAAGATGGTGGTCAGATGCGCGACTTTGTCTATGTCAAAGATTGTGTCGATGTCATTACATGGCTATTGGAAACCCCTGATGTCAACGGATTGTTTAATGTTGGAAGCGGCGAAGCCCGTTCGTTTAAAGAATTGGCAGAATCTGTTTTTAAATCAATGGGGTATGATGCCCCCCGCATTGAATATATTGATATGCCAGATCAACTGAAAGATAAATACCAGAATTTCACACAGGCCGACATGGCAAAATTACGGGATGCTGGGTATGAAAAACGCTTTACCCCGTTGGAAGAAGCCGTTGCTGATTACGTAAGAAATTACCTATTGGCTGATGATCCCTATGCATAACTTTGTGGACATTTGATCTACCTGAGACTATTCTTACTGTATAAGGTAAGAGATATATGCAGAGGTTAAAAAGGCTGGTTTTTGCCATTTTATTTATAATGGTTGGGGAAAAATCTATGGCACTTGAATTTCCAAAAGTAATTGCCCACAAGTCATTTACCAAAGGATATGTGGGCAATACATATGAGGCTGTTCAGGCGGCGGTTCACAAAGGCGTCAAAGCCATAGAAATTGATATTCATCGAACACAAGATGATATCCCGGTTATTTTTCATGATGAAGGTTTGTCGCCGTCAACAGACCATTCTGGATTGGTGCGATCCTATTCAGCTGATAAAATTATCAGGGCAAAATATCGTGATCCCAAAGATCAAACCCAAACAGAATTCGCCATAACACTTTTGGAACCAGTTCTGCGTGATTTTGGCAAAGATTTAATTATTTTGTTAGAAATTAAAGAAAGCGCCCTTCCCTTAATTCGCGCTGTCATTAATTTGGTACGTAAGTATAAGTTGGAAAAGAACGTGATTATCGAATCTTTCAGCGCAGATTGTCTGGCAAAAAGTCGTGAATTGGCCCCAGAAATTCCCATTATGCTGGCATTTACGTATGATGTTTCTCCCGTTACTTTTGAAGAAACTGAAATTGATCATGGCGAAGGATCTTGGTTATGGACACAAAAATGGTTTCAAAAATCTATACGCTCGCATCTTAAACCTGATTATTACGCCCCCCGTTTTAATGTGCCTGCATCAGAAATGAAAACATTAATTGACCAAGGGGAAAAGTTAATTGTTTGGACAGTGGATGATGCGTCAATTGCCAATGATTTATTAGGCCTGGGGGTCACCTCTGTCATGACAAATTTTTATGACGACTTTCAAAAGCTTTTATAAAATAAGGCAAGGCACAAAAAAACCCGACAGTTGCCGGGTTTTTAAAGTGATAGATTTATTTTATCTATCGGTTTGCTCTATTGATTGCTGCCATAACAATCGTCTTTTCCATTAGGTTTCTACGAGGACAACCAGTTACTTTAGCTACAGTAATAAGTGGAGTATATCCTCCAATTGATCTAGCAATTACTGGGTAAGCATCTATTATTGCTGCAACATCTTCTGCTGGAACTCTAAGGTCACGCAAAGCAACGTCAATAGCTAATAGATTATCTGAGTTATAAGAATCTGAAAGTTGTTCGTTATCAATAGCTTCTGGATCATCTAAAAGTGTTTTGAATTTTTTTGAAGTCATTTCGCCTGTTGCAAGGGCCTCTAATGCTCCGAAAATATCATATCTTGCTTCTTCTGCACTTCCTTCTGAAGAAGAAGAAGAAGAAGAAGAAGAAGAAGAGGCTGATAATCCATATGTTGTTGACGCATCTTCTGGTACATCACCAAATGCATATGAAGAGACAGGTGATGCAGGGAGGATGTATTCACCTGCACAAGCAAAGGGGGCTACTACTCTGACTGAGGAGGGAGCAGCGTCAAAGCCTTCTCCAGCACTGCTACTAGAAGAACTGGCTGCGTTTACATTGAACGCAACTGTATTTAAAATTATTGCCGAAGTAATATAAAGTATTCGTTTCATCTCATCATTCCTTTTTTGTGGTTTATATGACATATATAAGTAAATATCAAATAAATACAAGTAATCATTAGAGGAAAATATGACCTAGTAGCCATGCTAAATAGACATAGAAAAGAATCT
The DNA here is from genome assembly GCA_913061155.1 of uncultured Alphaproteobacteria bacterium. Lineage (GTDB taxonomy): Bacteria > Pseudomonadota > Alphaproteobacteria > UBA7879 > VGCX01 > CAJXSI01. The sequence goes on along the minus strand of CAJXSI010000008.1, from coordinate 39,501 downwards.
GATATTTGTAAGGGTTGAAAAGGGTATTAAGGCTTTATACGTCTTGGCTGGATTTTATTTGTTGGATGACATAAACACGAATGGCACTGGATAGATTTCCAGTTCGGGCAGCATCAATTTCTTCGATCAAGTGTTTGATGGTTTTTCTTTGACTTTCGGCAAGATCTTTCAACGTATCCCAAAATATACTTTCCAAGGTCACACTGGTTTGATGCCCCTGGATTGTAATGGAATGTTTTGTTAATTTGGCATCGGTCACTATCGCGGTTCCAACATATCTTGTGGGCGCAACCATCTATCAAACTGTTCTTCGGTCATGTAACCAAGATGGATGGCGGCTTGTCTTAAGGTTAATCCTTCTTCAAGGGCAGTTTTTGCCAACCTAGAGGCTTTGTCATACCCAATTTTTGGATTTAACGCTGTTACCAACATTAAAGAATTATTTAAGTTTTCTTTAATTTTTTCAGCATTGGCCTGTATCCCTTCTAAACAATTGTCGGTAAAACTGCGCGCCGAATCTGTTAACAGGCGGATGGATTGTAAAATATTATAAGCCATCATGGGTTTGAAAACATTCAATTCAAAATGTCCATTACTGCCACCAACCGTGATGGCAACATGATTTCCCATAACTTGGGCGGCCACCATTGTCATGGCCTCACTTTGGGTGGGGTTGACTTTGCCTGGCATGATGGAAGATCCAGGCTCGTTAGAAGGCAGGATAATTTCCCCAATACCGCAACGGGGGCCAGACCCCAATAACCGGATATCATTCGCAATTTTCATAAACGATGTGGCCAAAACATTTAACATGCCTGACATTTCAACAATGGCATCATTGCTGGCCAAGGCTTCAAACTTGTTTTCTGCAGAAACATAAGACTGTCCCGTTAATTCCTTAAGATGTTTTACAAATTCCTTTGAAAAATCTGGGTGCGCGTTAAGCCCAGTGCCAACAGCCGTTCCACCTTGCGCCAACGAATAAAGCCTTTTCAAGGCGTCTTCTATGCGGGCAATCCCAAGTTTAACCTGGGTGGCATAGGCTGAAAATTCCTGCCCCAACGTTAAAGGGGTGGCGTCTTGCAAGTGTGTGCGCCCAATTTTAATATATTTTTCAAAATTAAAAGCCTTACGTTCCAACGTAATATGCATATGATTTAAGACAGGCAGTAATTTATGTTGAATTTCTTCAACCGCCGCAATGTGCATAACGGTTGGGAAAGAATCATTTGTGGATTGGGCCTGATTCACATGATCATTTGGGTGAACAGCCATCCCGTCTTTAAGAATTTTTTCCGCACGATAAGCAATAACTTCATTAAAGTTCATATTGGTTTGGGTGCCTGATCCCGTTTGCCACACAACTAAGGGAAAATGATCGTCAAGTTTTCCATCAATAACCTCATCTGCGGCCTTAACAATGGCGTCGCCTATTGTTTTATCCAAACGTTTTAAGGTCATATTCGCCAAGGCGGCGGCCTTTTTTTGCAAACCAAATGCCTGAATTAAGGGCGTTGGCATTAATTCTGTGCCTATTTTGAAATTCTGCAAAGATCGCTGGGTTTGCGCCCCCCAATATTTATCAGCTGGGACATGCATTTCACCGAACGAATCTTTTACTTTACGAAAATTTGACATTTATTATTCCACATAATTTTTTAATCATTATCCCCTGTCCTGCCTAAAACGTCAAATGTTGCTTTTTTAAAAAAAATCTAAATAATGACAAAAGTTAATTATTTCCCTTTATTTTAGAAATATTTATTGAATTCTTTATTTACTTGATGCATTTTCCGCATAGGGATAAAGAAAGGACTATAAAAATGAAACAAAGAAAGCTAATAAACAAACGTCGACTTAATAATAAAAAACTAACCTGCAAAAAACATTTATTACCGATGGATGAAAATCAGGGATCAAAGGAAACCTTCCAAACAACAACCGCGCTGGATTTATTGGCCCAGGTGGGTATTTTAAATGAAGATTGTGTTTTGGCAGGCAACCAATATGCCTTAATTAAATATAAACGTCCCATTGGGGGACCGTCGGAAATCACGTCAAACTTAGATGCGCAGTTAGCAGCAACAAAATCTAAAGAAAAAAAACTTTGGCAAGATACCATTGTGAATGATGGATTGGAAGGAATATGGCGTGAATCACAGAAAGTTACCAATAGAATAAGTTCCGTTTTTCTGGAGAAAATAATTATTGATAATTGTCTGAAAACCGCATCAACCCTTATTGATAATAAAGAACAAGCCCGAAAACTTAAAAAAACCTTGTCAATGCTTTCTGTTATATACAAGCATCATCAATCGACAAATTTATTGCTTAATGAAATAACTTGATCAGGTAAAATATCACTAACCCTTTGGTCCCCGTTTGTTACGGGGGCCACAATTGGGTGCAAGTTTTTCCGGTAACTTAAGGCAGGCGTTTGACCAAACAGACCTATACTTGGGATGCCTGTGGCAGCGGCAATATTTAACATACCTGTATCATTCCCGATGAACAAATTAATTTGCGGCAGAAATCCGATAACCTCTGGAATAGAAAGAGACGTAATAACTGTCACGTCAAAACTTGTTTCTTCTTTTATTTCTTTGGCAATTAAATTGGCCTCGCGTTCTTCTTGGGGTCCCCCAAGAATATAAACTTTGTCATTTTTTTTCAAGAAATGGTGGGCAATTTCTTTAAAATAATCATCTGGCCATTTCTTATAAGACTCGCTACCACCAATACATAAAACAATATTTTTCTGGTTTTTGGTCAGGTCAATTTTCTGGCAAACCATCCTTGTAACTTCTTTATTCGGTTTTAAGGTGATTGCCTCAAGACCTTGAAGGTTTACTTGATGGTTGGTTAACAAAGCCGTTGCCAAATCAATAGGATGCTGGGTCATCTGGACCTTGGTTAAGAAAGGGGGAACTTCGATATATTTGCTGTAACCGTTCCCATAGCCATATATCTTGGGAATACCTGCCAATTTACAAGCCAACGCATATCGAGGACTTTTATGTAGAATCCAGACTGCTGTATAGGCTTTACTTTTAAGAGTTTTCACCAATCTGAAAAAGCCAAAAAAACCAGAATGAATCCCTGGATTTTTTTCCAACCAAAAATAATCATCAATAATATTTTGGTTTTTCAGGACTTCGTCAGCCTTTGATCTTTTCTTTGTCATCAAGGTAATCAAGGCTGTGGGAAAAACCTTTCTTAAGGAAAAAAGATGGGGCAAAAACCAAACAGCATCGCCAATTCCGGGTAAAGGCTGAATGATTAATATTTTCTCTTGTTTTGCGCGGTCCATTCTTTTACTTTTAAGACAGTGTTAATTAATACTTTATGGATACCCTATCGTGAAAAAAATACAAATTCAAATGTTTTATAGGCTCTTTTTTTTCAATATCTTATTTATATTCATGCTTGGCGGTTGTTCTTCTTATCCAAAGTTAAATGAATGCCCCAGCATTGATGAACAACCGATTGTTTCTTTTGAAACAACACAAGAAGAAATTTCTGAAATGAAAAACGAAGTTAGTCAAAAAAAAGATTTAATACAAAAACATCATGCACCTATTTAAAGGAAAAAAATCTTTAAACAATAATCATTGGGTATTGCTGGCCCCCCCCATGCGGGATGTGATGGATATTTCGCAAAAACATGGGATCCTTGATATTATTGCCCGCATTTTGGTAAATCGTCAGATCAAAAGCGATCATGTTATTAATTTTTTAACCCCCAAACTTAAAAATTTAATGCCTGACCCCTTTCATTTTAAGGATATGGACAAGGCTGTTGCGCGCACGATTGAGGCCATTAATCAAAAACAAAAAATCACTGTCTTTGGAGATTATGATGTTGACGGGGCAACGTCATCGGCCCTATTAAAACGTTTTTTCGAAGCCTTAGGGATTGATATTTCAATCTATATCCCGGATCGCGTTCTTGAAGGATATGGACCAAGTTCTGGGGCGATGGATATCCTTAAAAAAAAGGGAACACATTTGGTTATTATTGTGGATTCTGGCACCACAGCTTTTGAAGCCCTGGCCCACGCAAAGAAAATTGGGCTGGATGTCATTATTTTGGATCACCATATTGGGGAACCCAAGTTACCAGAGGCCTTTGCCATAGTTAACCCCAATCGCATTGATGAAACATCAAAACATACCTATCTTGCGGCTGTTGGCATGTCGTTTATGTATGTTTACGGTCTGATTAAAAAACTAAAAGAACTGGATAGGAAACAAAAACTTCCAGATATTCGGCAATATCTTGACTTGGTGGCCTTGGGAACAGTTTGTGATATTGTTCCGTTAAAACCATTAAACAGGGCCTTCATTCAGCAAGGTCTTAAGATTATGGGCTTTCGTGATAATACAGGAATGTCAGCCCTGATGGATGTTATTGATATTGATTCTTTTCCCACAGCCTATCACCTTGGGTTTTTATTGGGGCCACGCATTAATGCAGGCAGCCGTATTGATCAGTCAGATCTGGGGGCCACATTATTATCCACCCATGACAAACAAAAAGCCAAAGAAATCGCCCAGAAATTGGATCAATTAAATACCGAACGTCAACAAATCGAAGCACAGATGATTGACGAAGCCATTCAGATGGTTGAATCAGAAAACTTACAGACCCATCATGTCATTTGTGTGGCAAAACAAGGTTGGCATGTGGGGGTTATTGGTATTGTGGCCGGCCGTCTTAAGGAAAAATATAACCGCCCTACCCTTGTGATTACAGTTGATGAAAAAGGAATTGGAAAAGGATCAGGAAGGTCTATTCCAGGTCTGGATTTGGGATCAGCCATGCATGCAGCAAAACAAAAAGGCTTGTTGATTAATGGCGGTGGCCATGCAATGGCAGCAGGATTAACCCTTGAAAAAGATAAAATAAAAGCGTTCGGGCAATTCATGCAAACACGACTGCCTGATGGGCCAATTAAAACAAACTTAACCATTGATGCATCAATTTCTGTGCGGGGCATAACAATCGAACTGGCAGAAATAATTGACAGCTTGGCCCCTTTCGGTCCAGAAAATGTTACGCCCAAAATTATGGTTGACCAAGTTCAACCCATCCTATCAAAAATTGTTGGCAAAGATCATGTCAGCTGTATTCTTAAAGCAGAAGATAAAGCAACAATACAGGCAATTGCCTTTCGATCTGCCGAAACACCTATGGGAAAATATTTATTAAACCCTGCCGGTAAGCGGTGCAGTATTGTGGGAACAATTAAATTGGATACTTGGCAAGGTAAGAAACGACACAAACTGTTTATATCTGATGTGATGGTATGTGATGATGCATAAAGAAAAACGTCCCTGGGGTAGTTTTGAAATTTTATCAGAATCCGATGATTTTAAGGTAAAAAAAATCACGGTTTTGCCAGGAAAAAGATTATCATTACAAAGCCATCAAAAACGATCGGAACATTGGATAATTCTTAAGGGTGTTGGTCTTGTCACCCAAGATGATGTTGAAACAAAAGTCATTCCCAATTCCCATGTTTTTATTCCAAAGGGTCAAAAACATCGCATTCACAATACAGGGAAAGAAGCTTTAGACTTTATCGAAGTCCAAACAGGTTCTTATTTTGGGGAAGATGATATTGTTCGATATGAAGACGATTTCAATCGCACCTAATTTTATACCCTTGATTTTTTATACAATTCATACTAAATTACTATGGATTAAATGGTAAGGGCAAAATGTTTATACAAACCGAAGTAACACCAAATCCAAATACATTAAAATTCATTCCCGGGCAAATTTTGCTTGATAAGGGAAGTTATGATTTTGAAAACGCTGAAGCGGCAGATCGTTCGCCCCTTGCCTTGCGTATGTTCAATATTGAAGGCATTAAAGGTGTCTTTATTGGTGAAGATTTTATCAGCATAACAAAAGAAAATGACAAAGATTGGGATACCCTAAAGCCCCATATTTTAAGTGATCTGATGGATCATTTGGTGGCCAATAAACCGATTATTCTTGAAGGCGGATCCGCCCAAGAAGACGCCAATCTTGCAGAAGAAAAAATTGATTACAGTGACGAAGAACAAAAAATCGTCCAAGAAATAAAAGAATTATTGGATAGTCGCGTCCGCCCTGCTGTTGCTGTGGATGGCGGCGATATTATTTTTAATAAGTTTGTTAATGGGGTGGTTTATCTTAAGATGCGCGGGGCCTGTTCTGGTTGCCCAAGTTCAGCCGTAACCCTGAAAAATGGCATAGAAAACATGCTTCGTTATTATGTCCCTGAGGTTATCGAAGTTAAACAGGTTGATTGATCTGTAAAAATATTTAACACTGCCAATACTGGTAAATAATATTGGTACAGCATCATTGTTTTGAAACTTAACGCGTATTATCAGGCGTCGTCGCCCCCTTCAACATTAACCGCTACGTTACAGTTATTTTTTTTGAAGGATAGCCACTTCGCTTTCAACTGCATTTAGGCGATCCCGAAGCCCTGCAACAAATCGATCATCTTGGATAGTCACTTCCAAGGTTTTAACAATAAAGACAAACATTTCAACAAAATTATCCAAAACTTTATTCATTACCTTGTTCGGATTTTTTCTTCTGGTACGTTTAAATTCAGCCAAAACAGCCTCAACAACCTGAAAATCATTAGATAATTCAAGAATGAAGTTTGCCAAATCCACCTCTGTATACGTATCAATATTTTTAACAAGTTTTTTAAATTTCTGATCATAATCTTTGGCATAAAAGATATAGTTGGCAATATCGCCTTCAAATTCTTTTTGTGTTCTTTTGTCGTAATCAGTAAATTTGGTGGCGGCATTAATTTCCAAGAAAGCCAAAAGAGCCTGAAACGTTTCTTTTGACCCAGGTTTAAAGCCGGCCTTTTCTTTGGCAGAAATATCATTATCAAATTGGGCTGACGCGGCTGGGCTTATAATTAAAATCCCGGCAATTAAAAATAAATTAAGAAATAAGGCTTTAACTTTCATGAAACTCTCCTGTTGCATATTACTATAAACAAAGACAGGGGGTTGGTCAAAGACTAAGTCGTGAACGGGGGAAATAAATGATGGCGTCTCCAACGGGATTCGAACCCGTGTTGCCGCCTTGAAAGGGCAGTGTCCTAGGCCTCTAGACGATGGAGACGATCACCCTTATTAAATAACGATTGTTGACAATAAAATCAAGCATAAAATTGCCTTTTTTGAAAATTAATTTTTTTTAGGACGATACATTATTATAACGGCCCCCCTGGCCCCGGATCTATATCCAGAATTATCATAAATAAGGGGGTCAATATCCCAAGGGTATTGTGCCAAAGGGAACTTTAAACAAGCTACGCCTTGCAAAGCTCTCTGCTTTTTCTTGGTCATAGCCTTTTGAAACCCAATAAGTGGTTATTTTCTTTTTGGCGATAAGGTACTTTTGTTTAATGTGTCTGAAAATTTTCTTGTTATATTTACTTTTTTCTGCCCAATCTTCGTAGGGAAATTTGTATCTTGAAGGGATTGGCGTAAATAACCATGGTGCCCAAATAGCAGAAGCATAAGTTTTCACATATTCCTTCATAATTGCAAATGATATTGTCCCTCCGTCAGGTCCCATTCTGTTTTTCAGGTAATCCCTGTCTGCCAAAGTCGTCGCCATAACGTATTTTTTAAATTCGTTTATTGGGAAAGATGTTTTACATTTAACGCCAGTAATTTGATAATCTCTGAACTTAAAGACATCCAGTCTTGGAAGGCGATTATCTTTACTGCTTCCGTGCAAAGATGTTGTTGCCAAAATTAAACTTGGCGTTTTTTCTATGACTTCACAAGTTAAATTAACCGTCGTAAATTGGCTGACCCACACCAAAATATCTGCAAATCTTTCGTCTGTACCGTTGTAAGTAGGGATACCAGAATATATAGGATGCTTGCAATATCCAGCATCCTGTGGCCACAATTGTATTTCTTTCATGATGCCCAAAATTTTAGGGATAATTAAGGGATCGTCTTTTTGTTCCAAGTGCAGTTGAATTAATTCTTTAACTTTCTTTTCTTCCATAGAAAGGGGGTTTGAAGTGGCATTAGATGAAATTAAGATGTTTATAATAAAAACAAAGAAAATAAAAATGTTTTTCATAACTTATACCTTTTTTAAATAATACTTAGTCTTAAAGCAGTTTATCCTTAATCCAAAAATCGGCCAGTTTTTCCTGGACACTATTTTGCCCCAGACGACTGGATAACATATCAAAATCAACCGTCGTCATATCTTGATCTTGATTCATACAGGAAAAAATATAAAATTCTTTTCCCGTACCCGGATCAACATGTCGTTGAATACACTGGCCGCAAATTTCTTTCATCATGCATTGCATCGGGGAATTGATACTGGCAATGGCTTTCAACCCAGGTTTCAAGGTATCTTTTAAAACTGTATGGCGGGCATGGTTAACGGCAGCCATCATCCGGTCAGATCCAATACTTATCAGACGGTCTGCCTTGGTCAATAAATCTTTATGATGAACCATGGCGGCCACAATGTTTCCTTTAAAAGAAAAATCTTGGGGCCTATTTGTTAACAAATCTTGTTCATCACAGCACCAAATAACAATGTCAGCCGCCGATTCAATACGATCAATCATAAAGCAGTCTTTTGGCTTTTTATAAGCCGCAAAATAAATAACTTTACAACCTTTTTGACGCATGGCTTGTCCGATAGAAAACAGAACAGCATTGCCAAGACCGCCGCCTGCCAAAACAACCGTTTCTTTTTCTGGAATATCTGTCGGTGATCCTGTGGGCCCCATTAAGACAACAGGCTCGCCTGGTTTTAATAAGGCACATAGGCGACTGGAGGCCCCCATTTCCAAAACAACTGTGGAAAGAAGCCCTTGATCAAGATCTGCCCAAGCACCCGTCAAAGCCAGACCTTCTATCGTCAGCTTTTTTCCATTAATTACAGGGGCAAAGGATTCATAGTTTTGCAGACGAAAGAACTGTCCGGGTTTGAATTGCTTGGCTGCCCACGGAGCCTTGATAATAACTTCAACAATATTGGGGGTTAAACGATTAATTTTATAAATATGCGCTTTGAATAATGAATCAATTTTATCAAAGAAGTTTGAATCCGGATGGGGTTTTATCTTTGCTAACTCTTTTGAAATCAGGGGATATCCGCGTTTGGCACTGGCCATGGCCTTGACAACACTGCCATTAAAGGATGGGTGCATATCACCAAAGAAACTGACAGATTGATTATCATGATTCTTATGCGTGAAAATGGCCACTTGATTCGGTTTGGCCGTTTTTTCAGGTATACAGGGGCCCCAGTTTTCATCAAAGGCTTGGAAATATTTACCCTGTTTTTTTATATCATCGACTTCCCTGGCCAAGACCGTATTCGGTTGCGTTCCTGCCGCAATCAATATGGTTTTTGCTGACAAAGACTGTCCCGCATCAAAGGTAATTTCTGTTGCATACCCATGGGCATCAATATTAATTGCCTTGGGCGATAGGTTGGGATTAATTTTAATGCCTTCTTCCAATGCTTTTGCCACTTCTTCGTGATTCAGGCGGTAACTGGGGGCATCAGTGATATCTTTACGGTACGCAATGGTTGCCCCACCCCATTGTTCAATTAATTCCCTTGGGGTATTCGTCTTTTCCAAGGCTTGGGCATGGGTGATAAACTCTGTGGCAATTTCTTTGTCTTCTGCTGTCCAGGCTGATTCCACAGATTCTTTTCCATGTTTTGAAACCAAATCTTTATAGGTTTCATAGAACTTTTGAACTTGACGGGGGTAATAGGCCAAAGCCTCTGTTGCTGTATCTATAGCCGTTAATCCACCGCCAATAACAACAATGGGTAACCGTACGGTTAAATTGGACAGACTATCTTTTTTATAAGCCCCCGTCAGCTGAAGCGCCATTAAAAAGTCTGATGCCTGACGACCCCCTTTTGCCATTGCATTCTTTATGGATAAAATGCGGGGTTTTCCCGCCCCCATGCATAAAGCCACATGATCAAACCCTAAAGAAAAGGCATCTTCTGGCGTAAAAGAATTTCCCAGCCGCACCCCACCAAGTAACTTAAAGTTGCAATTTTGTTCTATCAATATGCGTATTAAGTTTAACTTTTGTTTATTCCATCGAATCGTAATGCCGTATTCAGATACGCCACCAAATCCACCGATAACACGACCTTCTGTTGATTGATTAAGATCTTGCCATGATAATGGGGTCCCGACTTGATTGGGTTCAATTTTAAGACCATCAATACCAACAACTGTATGCCCCTCTTGCAGTAAATGATGGACCAGGGTAAAGCCCGCAGGCCCCATCCCCACAACCAGAATCTTTTTATGTGTTGGTTCTTTTGGATAAGGCCTTTTGATATTTAAAGGATTCCATCGGGTCAAAAGGCTATATATTTCAGGGCCGTAAAGGTTTTTTTCCAGTACATTTTGCAGAATCGTTGATTCAATAGACGGGATATCCACGGGATCTTGCTTTTGAAAAATACAGGCTTTGCTACATTCATTACAGATACGATCCCCTGTCGCGGCCACTGTTGGGTTATCTATGGTAATGGCGGCCAGTGGCGCAAATAAATATCCATTGGCATGCAATTCATTCATTTCTGAAATCTTTTGTTCCAACGGGCATCCGATCAACGTATTATTTAAAACATTCTTTTGAAACTGCCCTGTATCCTTGTCTTTCAGCCCTTTTGAACAGGAATCCTTATCACGATGATGACACAACAGACAATAATTTGCTTGACCCATGGCCCAATCATTTCTGTCATTGGCATGATGATGAAACCCGTTCCGGTTATGTTCTGTCATACCATCAAAATCGATCAAATTTTCTGAGTCCAACTTTAAGGGAACCCTAAAAACATCTTTTAAATTCTGGGGCGCATCATTTGAATACAACACCCACGCTGCATAGTGTTCCGCCTTGCCTAATTCATCTGCATGGTTTTCGGCATCTTTCAACCATTCCATAACTTTGGTAACAAATGTTTTTGGAAAATCAACGGCCTTATCATCAAAGCCTAAGATTTTAAGATCTGTTTTCCCGGGGGACGTCTTATGTATACGCATTACCCGGCGTTGCATAAACTGTTTGGTGAACTTTGAGAACAAGTCTTTATGGGTTGTGGCCAGTTTTTTTTGTGATGTCAAAGTCGTCGAATCCACTTGAAATAAGTCAGCAATAAATTGATCCAGATAAGGGCCAACCCCCATAATCATTTTGGATATTTCCGCCTCTGATGACTTGTCAGAACACTGATTATAAAATTGATAAACGTCTTTGTTTATCTGTTCTAAAAACTGTAAGAACCGTTGATGCAAGCGCACCAAGCCTTTTTGATCGTACAGATCAGCATATTTAAATCCAAAATTCAGCAGGAATTTCTTAGTCATGCCTGGGTTTCCCATAAGGATCTTTGGGAATTTCCCCAGTATATTTAAAGAATGTATACGATAGGGTGATTGTATCCACATCCTTTAAGGCAGGATCTTTATCAATATCCGGATCAATAAAAAACAATAACGGCATATCCAAAGATTGCTTGGCCTTCATTTGCTGTTCTAAAAAGCAAAAGCATTCAATCTTGTTAAAATATTGCCCAGCCTTATCAGGGGTTACGTTATATGTCGCCATCCCAATTGTGGGATGGTCCAGTTTGTTACGCACATGATAAACCGCAAAGGCTTGTTCGCCTGCCCTGACTTTGATTTCTTTTTGCAAGGGTTCAAATGTCCAGGGGATTTTGGGGTCAACATTGGCATTAAATCGTACCGTAATAACACGATCAGACACACGTTTTGGTAAAAATGTCGCCACCTGCGTTGTGCCACCAAAGCCTGTCCGTTGGCAGAAAATTCGGTACAATGGTACAGAGGCAAAGGCCAACCCCAGCATAAACAAAACAATAGAAACCAGGATAATTGTCAGGTGTTTTTGCTGTTTATCCACTTAGATCAAACCTCTTTTAACCAAAAAAAGTAAGTAAAATAAAAAACTAAAAAGGATGATTGCCACCAATATGGCCCAGTTTTTCTGCCGAAGCTTTTTTGAATACTGTTTTTTCATTATTTTTCCTTGTATCACAGTTGGCTAAATTATATGATTGCATCATTAATATAGTGTAATTTAACATCATCAGACACCAGGTTACAATGACTTTAAAATATGAAAAAATGGCCCACGCAATTCGTTTCTTAAGCATGGACGCCGTCCAAAAATCAAATTCAGGCCACCCTGGAATGCCCATGGGCATGGCTGATGTTGCCACAGTTCTTTTTGCTGACTTTTTCAAATTTAATCCAAAAGAGTCAAAATGGGCGGACCGCGATCGCTTTGTTTTATCAGCTGGACATGGATCTATGCTACTTTATAGCCTTCTTTATTTAACAGGTTACAAAAACATGACGTTGGATCAAATCAAAAACTTCCGTCAGCTAGGCAGCAAAACAGCTGGCCACCCAGAATTTGATCACGCCGAGGGTATTGAAACAACAACGGGACCTTTAGGGCAAGGTTTGGGAAATGCCGTAGGAATGGCCTTGGCAGAAAGTATTCAAGCCGCCCGTTTTGGAAAAGACTTGGTTGATCACTATACCTATACAATCGTTGGGGATGGCTGTCTGATGGAAGGTATTTCACAAGAAGCCATTTCTTTTGCTGGGCACCAAAAATTGAATAAATTAATTGTCTTGTTTGACGATAATAAAATCACAATTGATGGGGCGACAGACCTATCAACATCCGAAGATCATAGGAAACGATTCGAAGCCTGTGGCTGGGACATTCAAAAGATTAACGGCCACAGTATTGATGAAATTCGGGCAGCAATTAAAAAAGCAAAAGCATCAGATAAACCAAGCATGATTGCCTGTGAAACAACCATTGGATATGGATCGCCCAACAAAGCCGGCACATCCAAAACCCATGGGTCCCCTTTAGGCGACGAAGAAATTGCGGCCACGCGCGAAGCTTTAAACTGGCCTTATAAACCCTTTGATATCCCGGCGGATATCCTTTCTGAATGGCGGTCATTAGGCGAAAAGAATCAACGATCCTATGACGACTGGTCAACCCGATTGAAAAAGTCAGACAAGTACAATGAATTCACGCGATTATTAAATGATACACTGCCGGAAAACTGGGATAAAAGTTTGCAAGACTTGTGTCATAAAGTATCTGAAGAAAAACCCAAAATTGCCACCCGTAAAAGTTCTGAAATGGTGTTGGATGCCTTATCTGTTTCCATTCCTGAATTATTGGGGGGGTCTGCAGATCTGACAGGATCGAATAATACCAAAGCCAAAACTATGCAACCCATTACGCCTGATAACAAGCAAGGGGATTACATTTATTATGGTATTCGTGAACATGCCATGGCAGCAATAATGAACGGAATGGCTTTGCACAAAGGTGTTATTCCGTATGGTGGTACATTCATGTGCTTTTCAGATTATTGTCGGCCCAGTATTCGTCTGTCTGCCCTTATGCAGCAACAGGTGATTTATATTATGACACATGATTCCATTGGTCTTGGCGAAGACGGGCCAACACACCAACCCATTGAACATTTGGCAAGTTTACGGGCGATGCCAAACTTAACGGTTTTCCGCCCAGCTGATACAATTGAAACAGCTGAGGCCTGGGAACATGCCCTTAAAAATCAAAAGGGTCCTTCTTTACTGGCTTTAAGCCGCCAAGGTTTACCAACAGTCCGTCGTTACTTAGGCGAAAATGAATCAAGCAAAGGCGGGTATATCCTGCGTGATGCTGAAAATGCCCAAGTTACTTTGATTGCGACAGGGTCAGAAATATCCTTGGCCATTGATATTCAACAAGACTTAAAAACAAAGAATATTCCTGCCAAAGTTGTATCGATGCCTTCAACCGATTTATTTGACCAGCAATCTGCGGCCTATAAAAAAGAAGTTCTGGGGGATGGATTGCGCGTTTCGATTGAGGCCGCATCGACATATGGTTGGCATAAATACGTGGGCAATAATGGGTTAAGTTTTGGTATTGATGGATTTGGTGCCTCGGCCCCTGCCCCAGACTTGTACAAATATTTTGGCCTAACAGTTGAAAACATTTCCACAAAAATTTTAGAAAAGCTATAGGAGCATCGCAATGACAATTAAAGTAGGAATTAACGGATTTGGGCGAATTGGCCGCATGATTTTCAGGGCCTGGTTAGAATCTGGTCGTAAAGATATTGAAATTGTTGCCATCAATGATTTGGCAGATATGGAAACAAGCCTGCACCTTTTGAAATATGATTCTGTGCATGGCATTTTAAAGCAAAATATTAATCATCAAGGTGACAAGGTTCTGATTGATCATAAGGAAGTTGCTTTGACCTCTGAATCCAACCCAGAAAATCTGAACTGGAAAAAGCATAATATAGATATCGTTTTTGAATGTACTGGGCGATTTACGTCCAAAGAAACAGCCAGCATTCACCTGAAAGCAGGGGCAAAGAAAGTCTTGATTTCAGCCCCCGGCAATGATGTGGATAAAACAGTCGTTTATGGTGTGAACCACGAAAGCCTGAAAGCCTGTGATACGGTTGTCTCTAATGCGTCTTGCACAACAAATTGCCTGGCCCCTGTTGCCATGGTATTAAATGAATTCTTTGGTCTTGAAAATGGGTTTATGACAACAATTCATGCCTATACTGGGGATCAACGTTTGGTGGATACAGATCACAAAGATTTACGGCGTGCGCGTGCCGCAGCACTTTCAATGATTCCGGCATCAACTGGGGCGGCCAAAGCCGTGGGCCTTGTCTTACCAGAATTGGCAGGTAAATTGGATGGCACAGCCGTTCGGGTGCCCATTCCAAATGTTTCCATGGTTGATTTGGTCTTTAATTCAAAAAAACCAATGACAGTATCTGAAATTAACAATGCAATTTCTGGCGCTGCTGATGGAAAGTTAAAGGGTATTTTGTACGCAGAATCTGCGCCCCTTGTATCCACAGATTTCAATCATAATCCCCACAGTTCCATTTTTGACCTAACACAAACCTGTGTTACAGGCAAAACATTGGGGCGCATTGTTGCTTGGTACGACAATGAATGGGGCTTTTCCAATCGTATGATGGACACCGCTGTTTATATGATGGAACTTTAATCAATAGGTCCTTAGACTAACTAAACAGATAACTTAGCTTTGGAACTTTTGGTCCCTCTTTAGAACTTTTTTTCATAGAGATTTTTGTTATTTCTATCGATTTAAAATGGGATAGGTTATCCACATGCGTTCCACCACAAGGAACAGGCGGCAATGTCTGAATGTGTGTGATACGACACGGTTTACCTTTTGGCACTTCGTACCCTTCGGGCAGAATTAAATTTTCCAAAACACCTGGATCTGCATATGTTGTATCAATGGGCATTTTGTCTTGAATCAGTTGCAAAAGCCGGTGATTAACTTGATGAATTAACGCGTCATTGGATGAAAATGGAAGGTCTTGTTGATAGACTTCCTGTAAACCATTTTGATTGTTTGCATCGTATGTAAATAAAACACTATATTGGTTGGGCATGTGATTTCCCACCGTCGCAATCAAATGATTTTGGGAAATTTCCTGCACGACAGATCCAATTAAATGTCCCGCGGTATGGGCTTTGGCGTTAAGCAAACGGTATTCTGAATCAACTTTAAATGTTGCTATGGCGCCAGGTTCCGCGGTAATTTCATGATCTAGATAGTGAATGACCTGACTGGTTTGTGGATCAAACCCTACGTGGACAACTTCATAAGTTTCATTATTTATATGAATGGTCCCTTTATCGGCAGGTTGACCCCCACCCTGTGGATAAAAAATTGTCTGGTCAAAAACGCCACAAGGAAGCATTTGCCCTTTAAGCTCCCTTGCTTTGCGGTCAACAAGATTTCCTTCAGCCTGACAAAGAAAAGTATCCTTCATATACAGGCAAACTGTTGGGTTTTGATTCATAAGACATCTCCTTTGTATCCAAAGGGATTTTAAAAGATTTCTTACTCTTTTTCAAATAAAACGATATCTTTCTTCTGCGATGCCTTAGAAAGCATACGACGGGCCTTAGTTCCAATTTCAAGGTCATACACGCGCTTTAAAGTATCTTCACGTGTAAATCCATCAGGGGTTGGTAAAGATTTTTCTGAATCCATTCCCTTTTTCAAGATAACCATCAGGGTTGATCCTGGTTCCATCATCGATGAAAGTTCCATCAGTTTTTCTTTAGATTCTTTTTTTCCGTCATAGTAAATAACAACAAGACTTGATTCTGCTGCATTACCTATTCTTTCAACAGTTCGGGCGGCTTTTGCTTCCGGTAAAACGCCTTTATCGGCCAATAATCGTACAAGCCCTTTAAAAGAGGGGTCCGCGGCTTTTTGAACGTATACTTTCCCTAGGTTTTTTTGAATCAAATCAGCAAGCGATCCACCCTCACTTGATTTATCCATTAAAACAGGCGATACACTTGATTCTGAACCCCTGCTGGCTGCTGCCATTGAAACAGGCGATACACTCGATTCTGATCCACTGCTGGCTGCTGCCATTGAAATATTAGGTAAAGTAATTGCCGTCAATAGAAATAAGTATTTATTCATAATAGTTCTCCCTTACATTAAGTAAAGTGTAATACATTATTTAATAAATAAGCAAGAAACTTAAATAAATATTATTAATAGAAGGCCCAAAAGATTAGGCAGATCTTTAATCGAATTCTTCTTCGTCCATTTGATCAAGATAGATTTCAGCCTTTTTGAAAAAGTCTTTCGTATCGTTTTTCAGTGATTGGGACAGAACGCTTACTTTGTTTCCAGCCTTGGAAAACATTTTCGCCATTTTATCACTTTCTTCATTATTCTTTGTCATACTATTAATCCGACGCCCAAGGGTTTGGGCCTCTATTGCGGCTTTGTGGGCGGCATCCACAATATTTTTTAATTCTTTTTGTAATTTATCAATGTCACTTCGACGAATATTTTTGCGATCGTCTTTTTCAAATTTTTTGTAAAGGGCTTGCAATGTATCTTCCATCGTACTGGATGCTTTCACAATATCGCGAAAGTCTTTTCGGGCTTTGTCATTTGCCTCGTGAATCATCTTAATTTTAGTATCATAAGTTTCCGATAATTTAGAAATACTGATAGACGCTTTTGATAATTCCTCTGCAGTGGTTGATACCATATCCAATTGATATTCTATGGAATCGTCTATCTTATAAATATCATCTTTAATACGTTTGACCATGGAATCTGAAAAAAGTTTCATAGATAAAATTAATTTCCCAATTTCATGATGTCGGTTGGGAACCAAAGGAAAAGCCGATGGTTTCTGGGCGGCCAAGTCATCCAATGTTTTGGATAAATCAACCAATGGCTGACGAACTGTCCGTAAAAACTGCACAAGAAAAATGATGAATAGTCCCAATAAAACCAACGAAAATATGATGTTTGAAAACTTTGTTTCCCGAACTTCTCCTGCATGTTGTAACAAAGAAGTCTTTTGATCTTCTTTAATACCATCCCTAAGATTGTTCGAAAACTGCGTCAAAATGGATACTGTTCCTTTGATTTCTTTATCAGTTAAGTACGTCAAAGATTGAACGGCCCCTTTTAATTCATTCACTTTAGAAAAATAATCGATAATCATTCCTTGCAATTTTTGAACAGCCTGGTGTTTTTCTGGTACAGGCTTGGTGATTTGCAATAATTTATTAAGGTCTGATGCCGTGTCTGACATTTGATTTTCTATGGCTTCGCCAAAGTGATGAACATCAATTTTATAAGTGACCGCAAAGTCTTTAATACTTCGGCGAACATTCACAAAATCTTGGTAAACTTCTTCTGCAATAGACTGATTTTTTAAAGACAATGTTTTTTTCAAAGACAGGGCAGAAATTTCAATAGAGTCAGGGAAACTTCCCATTAAATCTTTTAATAATTCCCTGCGACGGTTTAATTGATCGGCTGTTTTTCCCGCGGCACTAAATAAAACGCGATGCAGATCAATCATTTTGACAGAGGCGGCCTGCCAGTCATCGTTATACGATTGCGCTTTTATTTTATCTAAGTATTGACCAACATTTTCAATATAGGTTTCCAACTTTTTGAGGGATGCTTTGGCCTCTTTTTCATGCAAATCAAGGGGGGTTAAGGAATTTTTATTTAGGAAGTCAGCCAGTTCATTAATATTAATTTCTTGTGCCTGTGATTTTGTATACGTTTTGGAAACCTTTTCCAAAAAAGAAGCATTCCTTAAATTAACATAAAGCTGTGTCCCAACAATAAGTAAGGCAAGCATGCCATACGCCAAAATCTGCCCTTTTAAAGAAATATGTCGCAACGTAAAGTTTTTAAATTTCATTAAATCCACCCTAAGATCGGTATGTTTATTAATTTCTTCCCATTTTATACATTGTTTATATCATAAATATGAATTAGTATGTGAGGGTAATCATAAAGTTAGGATACCACTGTGCTTACTAAGCGGCAATATGAACTACTACGTTTTTTGAAGAATTACAAAAAAACAAATCACATCTTCCCATCTTACGATGAGATGTGCCATGCCTTGGGACTAAACTCTAAATCACATGCACGATCTTTACTTGATGGAATTGAACAGCGGGGCTTTATCAAAAGAATCCCCCACAAAGCCCGGGCCATTGAAATTCTTAAGTATCCTGACAGCCTAAATCCACAACAACGTATTTCAGAACCTGAATCAGCAACTTATAGCCCCCCCCAACCCCAATCAACCGGCAACGCTGATTATATGAAGGTTCCTTTTTATGGGTCTATATCATCGACAATCCCCATTGAAAGTTTTTTAAAACCAAAAAGCCAAATGACCGTCCCGTATTCCTGTATTTCCGAAGCCCTAGAACATAGTGAATCTGATTATATGGCGTTGGAAATTTCTGGGGAAACAATGAAGGAAAATGCCATTCTTGGTGGGGATACCATTATTCTTCGCACCGTGAATGATGCAGAACCTGGGTCAATTGTACTGGCCATTATTGATGAAAAAGATGTGGTCCTTAGACGCTGGAGCATTGAAGGCGATAAAATATTACTGACCTCTGGAAACAAATACCTTATGCCACAAGTTTACGATAAAAGCCAAGTAACCATTCGTGGAAAAGTCGTTGGCTTGCTGCGCAAGTTTTAATCACCCTTTTACTTAGAAAAAGACAAAAGCCGTTAATAAGAATAAGGGTATTAATATCACAAATGACCAGGCCATATACCCAAAAAAGCTGGGCATTTTTATGCCATGACGTTCTGATATTGATTTAATCATAAAGTTTGGCGCATTCCCAATATAAGTCACAGCCCCCATAAAAACAGCCCCAGTTGAAATGGCCGTTAATGTCGTGGAAAGTGTTGTTGTCAATTCAGTCACATTCCCCCCCGCCATGTAAAAGAAGACATAATAGGTAGGTGCGTTATCCAAAAAGCTTGAAAATACGCCTGTCAGCCAGAAATAGGCGGGGTTATAAGGGGCCCCATCTTTTGTAACCATTTCCATAAAATGACTTAAAGCCCCATCATGACCAGCCTTTAATATGGCAATTACGGGACTTACTGTAATAAAAATCCCAAAAAATATTTTCATGACTTCCAATAATGGATCCCAAGAAAAATGGTTGCTTTCGCGGGTTTTACTGTTGGTTGTCACCAATGACATCAAAGACATTAATAATAAAATGGCATCCCGCACCAAGTTTTCAATTTGAATTTCCACACCAAAAAAATCAAAACTTATACCTGGGTGCCAAAACCCACTTAATAAAACGCCCCCGATAATCCCGCCAAGGAAATAAAAATTACGGCGTCCTTGGAACCGTATTCCACCCGTTGTTTGACTTGATTTATAGGGTGATTCCTCTGTTTCTTTTTTATAAAAATAATAATCCAGGCCATAATAAACAGCCAAAATACAAACACTTAATAACAGCATCGGCAAAAACATATTAACCGCTGGCCAGAAAAAAGGAACCCCTTCTAAGAACCCCAAAAATAAAGGTGGGTCCCCCAAAGGCGTTAAACTGCCACCTATATTGGCAACCAAGAAAATAAAAATAATAATTGTGTGAACTGTATGTTTACGCCAGGCATTGGCACGAATTAAAGGCCGAATCAGTAACATACTGGCCCCTGTTGTTCCAATAATACTTGCAATAAATGTACCCGTTAAAAGAATCAACGTATTGCTTTTTGGTGTTCCAAACCAATTGGCCGTCAAATGAATGCCCCCTGTTGTGATAAACAAGCTGGCGATTAATATGGTAAACGGCATGTATTCAGATAACATGACATGCAAAATTTCATGACTTACAACATCCATTCCAAAAGATGATGCCCCTGGAATAATGTATAAAAGACAGTATCCAATAATTAACTTTCCATAATGCCGATGCCATAGTTTAGGAAAAAGTAACGGCATTACGGCCAAAGATAATAAAATGGCTGCAAATGGCGCACACCAAATTAACCCCATTGATTCTGCGGGCAATCCATGGTCAGCGACAGCAAGACTTGACGTCATTAAAAGGCAACATGTAAGAATGTAGAACATGAAAACAACATACTTGATTGCCCTGATTAATTCAAGACAGCCGTTGTCGCTTATGTAAAAAAGATGTGTTAAGATAAAGGATATTGACAGACTTCCCATACTATGTAAATTTGTATGGCATATACAATGGATCTATAATGTTGAAATTACTTACTTTTATTTGCGGATTTTTATTAATCACAGCCTGCAGCCCCAGCGAACACGTTCGGGGAACCGTTATTGACATCAAACAAGTCCAAAAAATTGTCCCGCATGTGACAACATTAACAGATGTTCATTCATTGCTTGGGCCACCATCAAGCATCACCTTGTTTGGAAAAAAGGCATGGCTGTATATTGGTGAAGAAACAACAACAGTTTCATTCTTTGACCCCGTTGTGGAAGATAGGAAAACATTAATTATCACTTTTAATGATGATAGCACTGTTGAAAGTTATAAATTCAAAGAATTTCATCATGGTCACGAAATTGAACCAGACAAAAACACAACCCAAACATATGGGAATGACCCAAGTTTATTAAGCGAGCTTTTTGGTAATATTGGTAAGTATGATCCGCCAGGTCGTGGCGGCAAAAAATAAGCCTGCTGTTCCAAAAGTGTAGGTAAAACAAAGCCTTAAAACCTTTCCACAAAATATGTGGATAAGTCTGCGGGTAACTTCATACCCTATAGTATTACCGTCCCATTCACTGCCCCTGATTAAATAACAGTCAATCTTTGAAATACTTAATGTATCCCCCAATTTAAAGAGCAAAATAAGTATTATCAAGTATTTAAAACTAAATAAAACGATATGCATTTTTTGCATAAATAGATGAAGTGAAATTATTGTGGAAAAAGGGGGCATAGAAAGGGTTCTGTGTAAAAAAAAGAGGATAAGCTAGGCCTATCCCCTTTATCCCCTTTACAGCGAGTGTGTGTACAGGGAGGCTATAAAATAGCCAACACTGTAAAGGTAACCTTTAAAAGGCTACCTTTGGATTATGTTAAAAATGAAGAAATGTCAATTATTATTTAAAGAAATTACCTATGATTACAAAAAATAAATCCTGTAACGGCCAGCCACCTTGTTGTTTCATCCCCACTTTATTATCCCACATTTTAACAGCCCCACATCGTCGTGCGACGCTTGATACCATAGCCAGTTATTAATTCATATAAATACATGAAAATTATAGCATCCGAAAGGGAAAACAATTCCTTTTACAATGACAGTTTACTGAAAATATATTAATAATATCCATATACAAAGCATCAATGTAATCGAATTCTTGCACGATAAGATTTTTTTAAGATCCTATACCTAGGTTAACAATGCGGCTAAAAAAAATGGCCCCTGCCTATCCCAAACTGGAAATTGACCATGAACCATTTTATTACTGAATTCGGTTATACTATCGTTAACAGTGCCATACATTCTCATAAATTTCTGGGTAGCCCCTGATTACAATCAGGGTCACCACCTTAGAAGGTGTATGTTGCCCCTGGGAAAATTTCCTAATAACCCTCAGGGGCTTCGTTTACGACTTCAGATACTTATGACGACCAACACTTATTAATTTTCTATTAAGTTGTCCTGTATCGACCTGATTCTCGAGCTTTATATTCTGCTTCTGCTCTTCTGGCTGCTGCTGCTCTGGCTTCTGCTGCTGCTCTGGCTTCTGCTGCTGCTCTGGCTATGTCTGCTCTAGCTTCTTTTATTACTCTATCTTTAACTGCTTTCCTAGCTCTTTCTCTATCTGCTTCTCTACCCATACGTTCTGCATCTATCGCTTTTATTTCAGCACCTACTCTATCTGCTGTATGTGCGCTATCTATTCTCGCTGCTTCCGCTACTACTCTAGCTGTTTCCAGGTCTGCCCTCGCTGCTTCTGCTTCTACCCTAGCAGCTTCCAAGGCTACCCTCGCTGCTTCCACTCTGTCTGCTGCTCTATTTTTTACTGCTCTAGCCTTTTGTTCTTTGAGCGTAGCTTCTCTTTCTCTTTGTATCTGTGCGTTTATTTGCCTTTGATATCCTTCATGAATAGCTTTTTCTTCTGCTACTCTAGCGTTTGCTCTTGTTATAACACTTTCGCTTGCCAATCCAAAACCTGCTTCTGAATCATAATAACGATTGGATCCTCTTTGTTTTTGTAGTTCATAAAAAAACGCCAATCCCTCTTCATGAATTTTCGCAAGCCTCGCATCCCTATCTGAGATAAAATGAAGTGATTGCCCTGTCGTTCTCAAACAAAAAGGGTCTATACCTTTATAAGAAAGAAAGAGTCTAAAAATTTCTATTGATCGGCTTAATTCTTCATCATCTTTTGCATCTATATAAACAAGCATTCTATTCATCAGAGAGTATATAGCCGTTTGACCAAATGAATCTTCATAATTTATCTTAACATTTAGGCCGCTCCGCAAAAAATATTCAGCAAGTCCCCATTGCATCTTACTGATAGCGCGGCGCAAAGGGGTTCTTCCATCAGCAACCATTCCTTCCAAAGAATTCCCATTAGCAGCTATAGCTGCTTTCACAGCGTCCAAATCTCCCCGATCTATGGCTTCAAAAATTGAATTAGAGCAACGGGTGGCTGCTCCTGAACTTGCTGCAGCGGCAGCTGCAGCTGCGGCGGCAACAGGGCGTCTGCGTGCTGCGCCATCTTCTTCGTGTGCACCTTCTGCCGCATTTGTAAGTGTTGATCTTAAAAGTATTAAAGTTGTGTAAAGTAATGCTTGCTTTATTTTCATTTTTTCATCCTATATTTCTAACATATATAACGTATTAATAATTAACCTTCAAGAAACTAAACAAACTGTAATAAAATGGATTGAATCATTCCTGTTTAAAGATTCAAGAAATTCAATGGGAATTACTTGCGGCGTTTTTTATAAACTCTTTTGCAATTTTAATACCCCGCATATCAATACTGTGGGCAAGGTTGTCTAGTAAATTCAAATCAGATCTGAACCCCTGCCCTTGAAGGAATTCATGTGATTTGACTGAGGCGTCTGAAGATACAGCATCATCATTTTTCCCATGAATTAAGCTTATTTTCAAAGATTTATCAGCTTTGATATCAGCAGAATCCATATAAATGCCGCCAGAAAATCCAACCACACCCCGGCATAAATTATGATCCACCAATGAACTGTACAACACCATCATGGTCCCTTGGGAAAAACCAATTAAGAATGTTTCCTGGTGCCCCACCCCATGCTTGGTTTGTAAGTTCCGTATCAATTCCACCACATTAGGGGAAACCCTTTGACAAGATGCCTTTAAATAGCCTTCGGACATACTTTCAATAGGGAACCACTGATACCCCCCACGGTTATCCGGCATAGGCTCTAAAGCATTTGGGGATTCAATTATAACGTCTTGTGCCAAATCTTTAAAGAAAGCCCCCAATGATGCCAGGTCTTTTCCGTTTGCGCCGTAACCATGTAAAAATATTAATAAAATCTTGTTCATAAATCTTTTCTTTTTTAATTAATTGAAGTAAGTTTCTTAGCATGACAAAAAAACCAGAAAATATCAAAGTAGAAAAAGGCCAAACATACTTTTTATGTACCTGTGCCTTAAGTGAAAAATATCCCTTTTGCGATGGCACCCATCGTAATGCCAGTACAGACTTAAAATCTATGCATTACACCGCCCAAGAAACTTGTACTATGGCATATCACCCTGGGGAAGCGCCTAAAAAAATATAAATTAATTAAAATTTGTCGTTTTTCCACTCTATCTATTTAGTAAAACGAAGTATATCTGTGGCTTTCAGCTATACACCCCCCTATTTTACTTTGCTTTCTTCCCTAAATTTAAGAATAATCTATTGATTATTTTACGTATTGTCTTTATAAAAGGCACATACATGGAGAGTATATAAATATGAAAGAAGCTAATGACCAAATATTAGAGTTAACCTCTAATATCGTGGCAGCACATCTGTCTAATAATGAAGTGCCTGCAGAAAAAGTCTCAGACCTGATTGAGCAAGTCTATGGAAAACTGTCACAAGTAAAACATGATTCCAAGATTTCTATTAACCGTCCAAAGCCAGCTGTATCAATTGAAGAATCTATACAGCCAGACTATATTGTTTGTCTTGAAGATGGAAAAAAACTTAAAATGTTAAAACGTCATTTAAAGGCTGTCTATGGCATGTCTTTGCATGAATATCGTGAACGCTGGGGATTACCGGCTGATTATCCAGCTGTGGCGCCTAATTACGCCAAAGAACGTAGTCGCCTTGCCAAAGAAATTGGCTTAGGTATTGTTGGCCGCAGCATTGCAGTTAACAGCTAAAAACCACACTTATCTTTGCTAAAGACCACACCACTTTTATAGTAAAGCCTTCCCGGCCCGCGTGCCGGGGGGGGGATTATCTAATCAATGTCTTATATAGGCCAACTGTCTGTTTCGTAATAATGGTAGTTGAAAATTCTTGTTCGGATTTTTGGCGGCTGATGGCTCCCATTTTATTGCGCAGTGGCTTGAAATTAATTAATATTTCCAAGCGATCTGCCATAATTTTGTGATCTTTCAACGGAACCAAGAAACCATTTACATCGTTTTCTACAACCTCTCGGCAACCAGGAACATCAGTTGTAACGATGGGCAATCCACAGGCCGCGGCCTCAAGCAAAGATTTGGGCAACCCTTCCCGATAAGACGGCAATAAGGCAATATCTGATTCCTGATAAACCTTGGCAACATCTTTTGTGTGGGGTGTCCACTTACATAAACCTTCTTTTTCCCAACGCTTTAGCTGGCGTTCTGAAATTGATTTTGGGTTTTCTGGATCAGGATCCCCATACAAATATAAATCTGCCTTTATGTTTTTCTGTTTCAAAATTTGCATTGCATCGATGGCTTCTTGAATACCTTTATCCCACAACATACGGGCAACCAAAGCAATTTTAATTGTGGGCATTTCTTTTGTTTCAAGGGGCTTAAAGTGATTGATATCAACCCCCGATCCTCTTATTATTTCCACTTTGGCTTTAGGCATTCTTGCCTTAAAAAAGCTTAAATCATCTTTGTTTTGTAGCAACAGGCAAAACTGTTTTTTTGAAAAAAGATATTTAAATACAGTCATAACAAAATATCTGATGATACGTGCCTTTGATGACTGGGAAATAAATAAGTATCCAAGGCCAGTCAAGGCATTAATGACGGCAGGCACCTTAGATATCCATGCGGCAATACTGCCATACAAGACGGGTTTCATTGCAACATGATGAACCAGATCTGGCTGAATCCGACGGTAAATAGCCATCATTTCCTGCAAGGCTGATAAGTCTTTAAAAGGATTAAGGCCACCCCTTTCTAGCTTGGTCAATGGAATGAACTGAAAACCATGCTTTGTAATTTCTTTTTGATTGCCAGTATCTTTGGCCACAACAATAATTTTATAGCCTTGTTTTTTTGCAGCAAGGGCAACTGGTAAGCGATGACTTAGGAAATAGGCATCGTTTGCAACCAGATACAAAATCTTTTTCATGAATTAACGCTTTGAATGGCGTTCGAAGGAAAGTTCACTTTTCGGATCAAATAAGTGACAATCATTGGGTTCCACGCAAAGGGTCAAATGATCCCCAATTTTAACAATGGATTCCCCATTTAATCGAACAAGAACTTGCTGGCCCCAACCAATTTTTACATAAGCAAGAATTTCGCTACCTAAGTGTTCAACCATTTGAACATCGCCTGTGAACAAGGCTTTCTTAGGGTCGCATATTGTAATATGTTCAGGACGAATCCCAATATCAACCGTATTTCCAGCTTCTAACTTAATACCTTGAGGAAGCGATACAGGTAAAACAATATTTTTATCGTGCGGCAGATCCAGTGTAACTTCTTCCCCAACAATTTTGGAAATTCGGGCCTCAATAAAATTCATTTTTGGCGACCCAATAAAACTGGCCACAAATTTATTACGGGGATGGTGATAAAGCTCCAGAGGTTTACCAACTTGTTCAATGTTACCATCTTTTAAGACAACAATTTTATCCGCCAAAGTCATGGCCTCTGTCTGATCATGTGTAACATAGATCATTGTTGTTTTTAATTCTTCTTTTAACTTTGCAATTTGCATACGCATTTGCACACGCAAAGATGCATCCAAATTTGACAAGGGTTCATCAAACAGAAAGACATGCGGATCACGAATAATGGCCCGCCCAATGGCCACACGTTGGCGCTGTCCCCCAGACAATTGTTTGGGTTGGCGATCCAGTAAATGATTCAATTGTAATATTTCCGCAGCATGCATCACACGCCGATGGATTTCATCTTTGCGGTACTTTGTAATTCTTAAGCCAAAGGCAATATTTTCATAAACCGTCATATGCGGATATAAGGCATAGGATTGAAACACCATGGCAATCTTGCGTTTGGCCGGTTGTAATTTTGTTACATCCTGGTCACCAATAAAAATTTGGCCACTGGTAACATCTTCAAGGCCCGATAATAATCGTAGCATCGTTGATTTTCCACACCCTGAAGGCCCCACAAAGACTGTAAATTCATTATCTTCAATTTCCAAATTGGCATTATGGATAACTTCAACTTTTCCAAATGATTTTTTTACGTCTTTAAAAATTACTTTCGCCATTTTTTATCCTTTTACGGCCCCAGCCGTTAATCCTGATACAATTCGTCTTTGGAATATTAATACTAAGGTGATCAAAGGTAAAGTCACAACCACGGATGCAGCCATAATTTTCCCCCACGGAAGTTCATACTCCGATGCCCCGGTCATCAACGCAATGGCCACGGGAACTGTTCGTGCTTTTTCTTCAATAGTAAATGTTAGGGCAAACAAAAATTCATTCCAAGCCGCAATAAAGGCCAATAATCCTGTTGTCACCAAGGCTGGCCATAATAACGGAAGAAATATTTTCGTACATATTTCCCAAGTATTGGCCCCATCGATAATGGCGGCTTCTTCAATTTCTTTGGGTAATTGTTTCATAAATGTTGTCATAATCCATACAGTAAATGGCAACGTAATAATCATGTACGAAAGAATTAACCCCAATAAGTTATTATAAAGACCCATCGCACGGATTAATTCAAACATACCTGATAAAACGGCAACTTGGGGAAACATAGAAACAGCCAAGATCGTCACCAGCAAAGCCGTGCGCCCCCGAAAAGCCACACGTCCCAAAGCATATGAAGCTGTCACAGCCAAAAATAATGCCAAAGAAACGGTGCCAACTGCCACAACAACAGAGTTAAAAATATTGCGTCCGAAAGGTTGCTCTTTAAATATTTCAAGATAATTTCGCCAAGCTGGATTTCCTGGAATGAATTCCACTTTAAATAGATCTGTTCCAGACTTCAACGACGAAACAACTGCCCAATAAAAAGGGAAAACACACACAATAATGATGACAAGGGAAAGGCTGTAAATTAATACTTTTTGTTTTACATTTCGCATTATTTGATTTTATCCCCTTTGATCCCGCCAAACAGTAAAAATATAATGGTGAACAATCCAATCATTAAGAATAACAAGGTTGAGGCCGCTGACCCAACCCCAACATTTTGGAAGTCAAACAACTGTTGTCTTGCATAAACAGACATGGACATCGTTTCGGAACTGCCTCCAGTTAAAACATAAATCAAGTCAAAGACCCGCATGGCATCAAGGCTACGGAAAATAACAGCCACAATAATGGCTGGCTTAAGCAAGGGAAGTGTCACCCGCCAGAAAACACGAATTGGATGAATACCATCAACGCGCGCAGCCTCAAAACATTCTTGGGGCATAAGCTGAAGGCCCGCCAACAAAAGTAAGGCCATAAACGGTGTTGTTTTCCAAACATCCACCAAGATAACAGAAATCATGGCCAGTTTTGGATCTGCTGCCCAAGCAATCGGTTGTTGAATAAAGCCAACCCAAATCAACATGTCATTGATCACCCCGTAAACATCATGCAACATCCAGCCCCACATTTTGGCTGAAACAATGGTTGGAATCGCCCAAGGAATAAGAACGGCGGTGCGAAGCAATCCCTTCCCTTTGATTTGGCTATTTAAAACAAGGGCGATGACAAGCCCCAAAACGGTTTCCAATGCAACGGAAATAACAGCAAAATAAAGCGTGTTTTTTACAGCTGTTCCCCATGAACTATCTTTAAACAAAAATTCAAAATTTTCAAAGGCTGTAAACTGTGCAGCTGACATGTTGCTTAAAGAAGCATCTGTAAAAGAAAACCATATGGTTCTTAACAAAGGCCATCCCGCAACAAAGCTGATAACCAATAAAGTTGGCAGCATAAAAACCCATGCAGCCCTTGTTCTTTCTTTTGTTAGATCTGATCTGAATTTAGAAGCCACAGCAAAAAACCTTTAATACCACTTTGTTCCGTTCTTACTTAAAGAATTAAGTTTTTCAGCTGCAGTTGCAAAATTTTCTTCAGCTGTTCCATTCTTACTTAAAGTTTTATGAACGGAATTCCAGAATACAGAGCTAACCTGGCTGTATTTTGATCCAGTTTGCCCACCTGGCCTTGCCGTTATTGTCTTAAGAACTTTTTTCATAATTTTCATCAAAGGATTGGCGGCAACAATGTCTTTGTCATTATAAAGTGATTCAATAGTTGGGAAATACCCCCCAACAATCGCCCGCCTTCTAAGTTCTTTTTTGCCCGTTAGGAATCGAATAAGATCAGCCGCATCTTCTTTCCGCTTTGAGTATTTTGACAAGGCCAAATTCCAGCCCCCTAAAACACCTGTATGGTGACCATCTTTTCCACCTTTAGGCAAAGGCGCAATGCCTATTTTACCCTTAACAGGACTATCATCAGAATTTAATAAAGGCCAAGCATAAGGCCAGTTGCGCATGAATACCGCTTTTCCAGATTGGAAAATACCCCGACAGTCCTCTTGTTCATAGTTCAAAACACCCTCTGGTGCAATGGTGCCTATCCATCTTGATAAACGGTTAATAACCCCAGCTGCCTGTGAATTATTTAAAGTAATTTTTCCTTTGTGATCAATGATTGTCCCCCCATCTTTTGTGGAATTCATCATTTCTAAGGCATTGCAAGTCAGCCCTTCATAGGCCTTTCCTTGGAAAACATATCCCCAGATATTATCTCCAGTTTTCTTTTCACCTTCCATAATTATTTTGGCTGTTTCTTCCATTTCTTCCCATGTTTGGGGAACAGGCCGATTATATTTTTCAAGCAGATCTTTCCTATAATACATAAAGCCAACTTGGATAAACCAAGGCATCGCAACCAGCCTACCGTTAACTGTATTGTTTTCTATTAAGGTTGGAATATATGTATCCAGTTCTTCTTGGGGAATATATTTTTTCAAGTCTTCTAAATGATTTTCCAACAACCCTGGCCAAACAACGTCCACTTGGTAAACATCAATGCTGGCATCCCCGGCAGCCAAATATTGTTGGAAGATGGTTAAACGTTCATTGGATCCATTTGGAGCGGGTAAAATTTTTGCTTTTTTGCCAGTTTTCTTTTCCCACAAAGCCACGCCTTCTTTACAGGTTTTGTGTTCCAAACCAACCATTCCACACGTGATTGTTACAGCATCGTTATCGGAATTATCTTCACCGTCTGCAAAATAAAAATACCCCCCTACGATTAAACCTAGGAAAAGCAATCCAATTAATAACTTTTTCATCATATCTCCAAGTCTTGATTGATTTATTGATCAAACGAATTTATATTGTCCAAAATCAACTTGATAATTAAGTACACCATAGCGTCATCAATGAGATAAAATCAAGAGACAATGTTAATGAAAATAAAAAACACCCCACCAAGAAAACGCATCTATGAAGATTTCTATAGGTATCTTGAGGATAAAGCCATCTCTATTTTATTAGAAAGCTTTAAAACTACGGATCCAATGGATAAAAATATCGATGCTGTCGGGAAAGAATTGGTACAATCCATCAAAGACACAACCTTAAGTTCTTTTGATGCTTTAATGAAAAAATATGACCTTGGGTCAGACCAAGGCCGTGCGTTAATGAGTTTGGCCGAAGCCCTTCTTAGAGTCCCAGACAACAGTACAGCCAGTCTTTTGATCCAAGACAAGCTTGAACAAGCCATGAAAGAACCTGTTGACAGTAAAGATGACGGTTTGTTTTTAAAGTTTATCGGTTATGGCCTAAGTCTTTCTGATAAAATATTTGACTCTGCTGGTAAAAAACCCAAAAACTGGGCTGATAAAATGCAAAGCCTTATTGCCAAATCAACCGAACCTGTCGCCCGCGAAGGCTTTAAATCCTTTATGAAAGTACTGGGGCGGCATTTTATTTTGGAAACCAGTATTCAAAGTGCTGTGAAAGAGGCCCGCAAACAGGAAAAAAAAGGATACACTTATTCGTATGATATGCTGGGTGAAGCCGCCCGCACCCAATCAGATGCCGATCTATACTTTGATCATTATGCAACAGCCATTCATGAAATGGGAAAATCAGCCACAGGGGAATTTTTAAAAGAACGCCCTGGAATTTCCGTAAAATTATCAGCATTACATCCCCGTTATCATTATTTCCACCGGGCCCAGGTTGCCAAAGATTTAACCCCAAAAGTCTTGGATCTTTGCTTGCTTGCCAAAAAATATAATATACATTTAACCATTGATGCAGAAGAAGCAGATCGTCTGGATTTATCTTACGATATTATTGAACAAGTTTTCTTGGATAAAAAGTTAGATGGCTGGGAAGGTTTCGGCCTGGCGCTTCAGGCATATCAAAAGCGGGCTTTTACCGCCATTGACTGGCTGATTGATTTGGCAAAACAAGCCAATCGAAAATTAATGATTCGTTTGGTTAAAGGGGCCTATTGGGATACAGAAATTAAGCTGGCCCAAGTTGAAGGGCTGGGCTATCCTGTTTTTACGCGAAAATGTAATACAGATGTGTCCTATATTGTTTGCGCCCAAAAACTTTTGAATCATCAAGACCATATATATCCTATGTTTGCCACCCATAACGCCCAAACGGTTGCAACAATTTTAACTTTAGGCAAAGATAAAAAATTTGAATTTCAACGCCTGCATGGCATGGGCGATTCCCTGTATGATAAAATCATCACAGACGGCCCCTATAAATCACCTTGTCGCATTTATGCCCCCGTCGGAAGTCACAAGGATTTATTGGCTTACTTAGTTCGTCGTTTATTGGAAAATGGGGCGAACAGTTCTTTTGTACATCAGTTAACATCTGACACCATTACAGTTGATGAAATTTTGGAAAATCCTTTTCATAAAGTAAAAAAGTTAAAAACCATTCAACATTCAAAAATCCCAAATCCCACAGATTTGTACAAAGGCTATCGCAATAACTCGCTTGGAATTGACCTAAGCAACCAAACAACTTTAACCAGTTTGCAACTGCATATTGAAGGGTTCTGCAAAACACTTCCCTTACAACAAGGGCCCACGTCTTTCCTTGCAAAATCAAAGGAAATAATGGCTGTTACCAATCCCAATAATCACGCTGAAGTCGTTGGAAATATTGGCAAAGCCAGCAAAGAAGACTTAACCCAAGCCATCAATAACTCGCAAAAAGCCTTTGAAGATTGGGCCCAGACCCCTGTCAGTCAGCGGGCAGATATTATTGAAAAAGCTGGCGACTTAATGCAGCAACAAGAAAATGATTTGATTGCCTTGTGTGTGAAAGAAGCTGGAAAAACCCTACCGGATGCCGTGGCAGAAGTTCGCGAAGCCATCGATTTTTGTTATTATTACGCCGCGCGCGCCAGGGAACTTTTTCAATACCCAGAAACATTTCCCAGCCCAACAGGTGAATTAAACCAGCTTACATTATACGGCCGGGGAACATTTTTATGTATCAGCCCCTGGAATTTTCCCTTGGCCATTTTTGTTGGACAAGTAACGGCCGCCTTGGTTTCTGGCAACTGTGTTATTGCAAAGCCAGCGCAAACCACCCCATTTATTGCGGCCCGCGCGGTAGATATTCTTCACAAAGCCGGCATTCCGAAAGATGTTTTGAATTATGTAAATATCAGCGGGAAAATGATTTCAGAAATTGCCCTTTCCCATCCCGTCATCAAAGGGGTGGCGTTCACAGGATCTGTCCCTACGGCGCAAGCGATTAACCGGACATTGGCCCAGCGCCCCACAGATATTATTCCCTTTATTGCGGAAACAGGGGGATTAAATTCAATGATTGTTGATTCAACCTGTCTACCAGAACGGGCGGTTGATGACATTATCATGTCGTCCTTTCGCAGTGCAGGCCAGCGCTGTTCAGCCTTACGTCTTTTATATGTTCAAGATGATATATATGATGACTTTATCCAGATGCTTAAGGGGGCCATGAATGAACTGAATATTGGGGACCCTATCAATCTTGAAACAGATGTCAGCCCTGTCATTGATTTTAAGGCCCAAAAAAATCTGGCCAACCATATTGATCATATGATCAAAGATAAAAAAGCAAACCTTCTTCACAAGATATCTATGCCTGACACTTTGGCGAAGGGAAGTTTTACTGCCCCTCACCTGCTTGAGTTAAAACAAGCAAGTGACTTAACTGACGAAGCTTTCGGCCCCGTCTTGCATGTTGTTAAATACAAAGCAAAAGATCTGGATAAAACCTTGGATCAAATTAATGGATCTGGGTTTGGTTTGACTTTTGGTCTTCACACCCGTATTAACAGCCGCATGCAATATATTCGCCACCGTATTCATGTGGGAAATATGTATGTCAATCGTAATATGATTGGTGCCGTTGTGGGTGTACAACCCTTTGGCGGGGAAGGTCTTTCAGGGACAGGCCCCAAAGCTGGGGGTCCCCATTACCTGCTGCGTTTTGTTTACGAGCGCACCTATACAGAGGACACTACAGCCTCTGGCGGGAATACTGGGTTGTTAAGTTTGGAGGAATAATAATAATTCTGATTTATCAAAACATCCCGCAGCCAACTGATGATCGTGACATCTTTTTAAGATATCCGTAAATTCTTTGCCCGGTGTTATCCCCTGATTAATCAAGTCTTTTCCTTGGATAATGGGCATCATTTTCAAAGGATTATCTAAATCATAATCTTTCACAGCTTGGGTAAGCTTTATAAGCATGGCATCTTCCATTAATAAATTAACAAGTGCTTTGATAGTATCAAATGATGTGTATCCTTTATGGATATTGTGCGCCCAACGACGCCAACCATAGGCACCATCTAAAGTGGCCAAGTCATGCAGGGCATCATCCCCCTGCGTTACTTCTTTATAAGTATGGTTGGACACCTTTAAATATCTTAAAAAGGCTTCAACAGATTCTTTTGCAGGCATAGACCAAGCAACAAGCGTTAACATAAAACTGAATTCCACAGAATTTTTATCCGGGTGATTGACACCAAAATCCAGTTTTTCCAGCAATATTTTCCAACTTGAACCCTTAATATCCTTTAGGCCATCAATGTATTTCAGCAAACCTGTTTCTTTCAGGAAAACAAATCCCCAAGAAGGTTTTTGGCCCTTAACCAATAGTTTTCTGAATTCTGTTAAAATCCGTTCGCTGGGTAATTCTGATAAGTCTTGCTGGGAACACAAAGCCAACAAAGCCTGGTCAGGCTTCATCAAAAACCTTGCGGATAATTGCATGACACGTAATGCCCGTAAGGGATCTTCCCCAAAAACTTTGGAATCTGTTGCTTTTAAAACTTTGTCTGCCATGTCTTTCTGGCCATCCCAAGGATCCAACAATTCATTCGTGATGGGGTCATATCCCATGCTGTTCATTGTTAAATCGCGCCGTCTTGACGCCTCTGGAAAACTTAGAAAAGGATCGGCAGAAATTTTAAACCCACGATGGCCTGCCCCAACTTTCTGATCTTTCCGGGGAATTGAAATTTCTAAGTCACGGTGATGCAGATGATAAACCCCGAAACTTTGTCCAGCAAAAGATACAGGGCCACTATCTTTTAAGATATTTTCTAAATTTTCAGGGGATAGTCCATATACCTCGGCGTCATAATCTTTAATTACCCCCCCCAGCAGAGCATCACGAACACACCCCCCAATAAATAAAAATCGCCCCCCAGCATGGGTTACAGACTGGATAATATCTTTGTAAGAATCTTTTAATTTTTTAAGGTTGTTTACTTCCATCCCCTATTATGGGGCTATTCATAATACGAAATCAACCAAATCCCTTTATTATTATTCACAAAAAGGCTATGATAAAACTGTTGTTTATTAAGGGCTTGGTGAACGATGAAATTTTAAGGGGCGTTTAGGAAAAGCGCATCTTGCAACAATCAGATTAACTATGCGAACAGAGGATTCAATGGATAAAAAACCTTACGTAATTGTACTTGGAAATGAAAAAGGTGGCACAGGGAAATCAACCACTGCCATGCATTTGGTCACAGCCTTACTTCGACTTGGCTATCAAGTTGGAACTGTTGATATCGACGCACGTCAGGGAACTTTATCCAGATATATTGACAACCGTAGACATTACACTGAAACAAACAAGGTAAACCTTCCGCTGCCGCAACATTACCGTCTGACACGATCTGCCGAAGATTCAACCAAAACTGCCCAAGAACAAGATAAGGCAACTTTTGAAAAAATTTATCAAGAACTGGGGGACAAAGATTTTATCGTCATTGATACGCCAGGGCATGATCTTTATCTATCCCGTTTGGCGCATTCCTATGCAGATACCTTGATTACCCCTTTGAACGACAGCTTTGTTGACTTGGATGTTTTGGTTCACTTAAAACACGATTCCATGGAAATGGAAAAACCAAGTATTTATGCAGACTGGGTGTGGGAACAAAAAAAACACCGTGCCATGCGTGACAGGGGTTCCATCGACTGGATTGTTTTAAGAAACCGTTTATCCAGTATTCATGCGAATAACAAACAAAAAATGGAAGGTGTTCTTAACAAAATGTCAAAACGTCTTGCCTTTCGTATGGTCCCAGGTTTTAGTGAGCGTGTTATTTTCAAAGAACTGTTTATGCAAGGATTAACCTTGTTAGATTTAACCGATATTGGGCGCCCTTTGAAGTTATCCCATGTGGCTGCACGTCAAGAATTACGCGACTTAATGAATGCCATCAACCTACCGCCTTTGCAAAAAAAGGTTGCAGAAGCCTTTAAATAATGGTTTCTTGAGACACACTTGATTAAGAGGATTTTGTGAAGCAAACAATTAAAAAAGCCATCTTTCCTGTTGCGGGCCTTGGAACACGTTTCCTACCGGCCACAAAATCTATGCCCAAAGAAATGTTAACAGTTATTGATCGGCCTTTAATTCAGTATGCTGTCGAAGAGGCAAAATCCGCCGGAATTGAAGAATTCATTTTTGTCACTGGTCGGGGGAAAACCGCCATCGAAGACTTTTTTGATTACTCGTTTGAATTAAACCACACCCTTGAATTACGTGGAAAAATAGAAGATCTTAAAAAAGTAAACGATGTTGTTTTGGATGCTGGAAAAGTTATTTACACACGCCAGCAAGAACCCCTTGGTCTTGGACATGCCATATGGTGTGCACGTCATCTTGTTGGCAATGAACCTTTTGCCGTTCTTTTGGCGGATGATATGATTTTATCCAAACAACCCTGCCTTCAGCAAATGATGGACCATTATGATGGCGGAAATATGGCAGCCGTTATGCAGGTCCCCAATGACAAAACAAATCAGTATGGTATTCTTGATTGCGGCGCCGAAGATGACTACAAAATTGTTGCAAAGGGGTTAGTTGAAAAACCAGATCCGGCAAAGGCCCCATCCAATCATGCCATTATTGGGCGTTATATTTTAACCCCTGAAATATTTGATGTATTGGAGCAAAGGAATTCTGGCGCTGGCGGTGAAATTCAATTGACGGACGCGCTCCAGAAACTTATTGGGGAAATCCCCTTCCATGGATTTAAGTTTGATGGCAAACGGTTTGATTGTGGATCAAGGCGGGGATTTCTTGAGGCCAGTATCAATTTTGCCCTGGATCGTGAAGATTTGCGTGAAAGCATTAAAAGTATTATTTTAGAATTAAGTCAAAAGCTAAAGGATTAAGTATGAAAGTATCAATGATTGGAACAGGTTATGTCGGACTTGTCACGGGGACTTGTTTTTCAGAATTTGGATTCAATGTCACGTGTGTTGATAGAATTAAAGAAAAAATAGACCTTTTAAACAAAGGAAATGTTCCCATCTATGAACCTGGCTTAGGAAGCTTAATTGAAACAAATGTAAAGGCCGGGCGCTTAAAATTCACAACTGACTTCGCTGAATCTGTTAAAGAATCAGATATTGTTTTTATTGCAGTCGGCACCCCAACGCGTGAAGAAGACGGCCATGCTGACCTAACATACGTCTTTGATGCTGCAGAACAAATTGCAAAATCAATGCAGGGTTATACTGTCATTGTCACAAAATCAACGGTTCCTGTTGATACGGCGAAAAAGATTGAAACACTTGTCAAAAAGGTTAATCCAAAAGCAGACTTTGATGTTGTTTCCAACCCAGAGTTTTTAAGGGAAGGCTCTGCCATTGAAGATTTCATGCGACCCGACCGTGTTGTCGTCGGGGCAAGAACAGAAAAGGCACGTGAAGTCATGCGGAAATTATACCGCCCCTTGTTCTTGATTGAAACCCCCATCGTTTTCACAACACCTGAATCATCTGAACTAATTAAATATGCTTCAAACAGTTTTCTTGCAACAAAGGTTGCCTTTATTAACCAAATTGCTGACCTATGTGAAAAATGTGGCGCTGACATACAAGATGTTTCAAAGGGGATTGGTCTGGACGATCGAATTGGTAAAAAATTCCTTCACACTGGTCCTGGGTATGGCGGATCATGCTTTCCAAAAGATACACTTGCCTTGGCCAAAACAGCCCAAAAATATAACTGTCCAACAACAATTATAGAATCTGTGATTGATGCAAATGATCGGCGCAAAAAGGATATGGCACATAAAGTTATTGAGGCTTGTGGCGGCGATATCCACGGTAAAACAATTGGGGTTCTTGGGGTGACATTCAAACCAGACACAGACGATATGCGTGACAGTCCCAGCCTGGATATTATCCCAATTCTTCAACAAAATGGGGCGAATATAAAGGCTTATGATCCGGCAGGAATGGAAGAAGCCAAAGCTTTTTTCAATGATATTGAATGGAAAACCAACGCCTATGACGCCATTCAAGATTCGGATTGCATGCTTATTTTAACAGAGTGGAATGAATTTAGATCCCTTGATAAAGATCACTATAAAAATCTGTCCAAAAAGCCTTTGATTGTTGATTTAAGAAATATTTATCCTTTAAAAGAAATGAAAGATGCGGGCATTGAATATGTATCTTTGGGGCGTAAACATATAAAATAGTATGAATCATAATTTTAACCCAGTCATCTTAAGAAAATACGATATCCGCGGTGTCTATGATAAAGATTTTAACGCAACGGATGGGTATTATATTGGTCGCTGTTTTGCCGAAATTGTCAAAGAAAACAAGGGAACAACTGTTGTTGTTGGTTATGACGGGCGGTTAAGTTCCCCTGCCCTTGAAAAATCAATCACCCAAGGGCTTTGTGATTCAGGCATTAATGTTATTCAAATTGGGTTGGTCCCCACCCCTGTTTTATATTTTTCAATTAAAACTTTGAAAGCTGCGGGGGGAATGATGATTACAGGTTCCCATAATGCTGGCCATTACAACGGCGTAAAGATGGCTTTGTATGACCGACCTGTGTGGGGCAAAGACATTGAAGCCTTTCCGGAAATGGTCCCCAATTTTTGTGAAAGCCCCACCAAAGGATCTGTTGAAAAGTTTGATGCCATCACGCCTTTTATTGAAAAAATGACAAACCTGGCCCAGTTTAAAAATTCTACAAAAGTTGTGTGGGATATTTCAAATGGCGCTGCTGGCGCGGTCATGCCAGATTTAATAACCAAATTACCTGATACGCATATTCTTTTGAATGAAAAAGTCGATGGGACTTTTCCAAATCACGATCCTGACCCAACCAAGCTGGAAAACTTGGGCCAATTAATTTCGTCTATCAAAGAAAACAAGGCGGACTTGGGCATTGCCTTTGATGGGGATGGAGACCGAATTTGTGCCGTAACCAATGATGGGAAACAAGTTCTGGGGGATCTTTTATTAATCTTTTTTGCCCATGATATTTTACAAGAAAATCCAGGCGCGCCCATTATTGCGGATATTAAAGCTTCCCAAGTTTTTATTGACCAAATCATTAAAATGGGAGGGAAACCCATGTTGCTTCCCACGGGGCATTCCAATATCAAAGCCGCCATGAAAGAATATAACTGTCCATTGGCCGGGGAGTTAAGTGGCCATATCTTTTTCGCCGAAAATCATGGCTATGATGATGCGATTTATGCATCCATTAAATTATTAAATATT
This sequence comes from uncultured Alphaproteobacteria bacterium, assembly GCA_913061155.1. Lineage (GTDB taxonomy): Bacteria > Pseudomonadota > Alphaproteobacteria > UBA7879 > VGCX01 > CAJXSI01. Next base: position 507 of record CAJXSI010000008.1, on the reverse strand, counting down.
TTGGCAGAAAAAAAATACAGTTTTTCAGAGCTTGTTAACGCCCTGCCAAAAACATATACAACACCTGAAATAAGAATTGAATGCCCCGAATCCCTTAAATTTGGTATCATTGAATCCATTCAAAAAGATGTCATGAAAATTGAAAATGTGGACGTCACCACAATTGATGGGGTTCGTGTTCAAACCGATCATGGTTGGTGGCTGGCCCGCGCCTCCAACACAGAAAACTGTATTATTATTCGCGCCGAAAGCATAACCCCTGAAGGGTTAAAAGATCTTGTTCATACCCTGAAAGAAATTTTGGGGCGTTATAATTTAAGTTTTGAAAATTAACTTTTATTTCATCCCTTATCTATCATCCTCTTATGCTTCCCATCCTGCCATTACGCCCACACTGACCAGTTAATCCAGGACAAGTGTCCTGCCCATTTCATCATCCCGTGATTTGAAAACCATATAACAGTCGTCCTCTGACATTCCACCGTTTTCGCCCAATAATTGATATAG
>CAJXSI010000007.1 GCA_913061155.1 uncultured Alphaproteobacteria bacterium | reverse complement strand
AAGATATGATCATGAAATATCAACGTTTGGCTGGAAAGTTTGTGCCGTTTGTCCCTGGGTGGGATTGCCATGGATTGCCTATTGAATGGAAAGTCGAAGAACGCTATCGCAAAAAGGGACAAAGCAAAGACGATGTGCCTGTTGCTGAATTCCGCCAAGAATGTCGTGATTATGCTGATCATTGGGTAAATATCCAACGGGAAAGCATGAAAAAATTGGGGATTTTTGGGGCATGGGACACGCCTTATTTAACCATGAACCCTGAATCCGAAGCCCGCATCGTTGGAGAGCTTCATAAGTTTTTGATGAATGGCGGCTTATACCGCGGGGCAAAACCTGTTCAGTGGTCTGTTGTTGAAAAAACAGCCTTGGCCGAAGCCGAAGTTGAATATTATGACAAGGTTTCCCCAACCATTTACGTTATGTTCCCGATTGTAAGACCGTCAATAGAGGCCCTGAAAGATACAAAAGTTGTTATCTGGACAACAACCCCTTGGACCATTCCTGCCAACCGGGCCATTGCTTATGCAGATGATGTTATGTACGTTCAAATCCAGGTCACAGAGGTTGATACCGACAAAGAAAATGTCTTTGCATCCCCTGATGATAGGCTTTTAATTGCTGAAGACTTAGTAGGGAAAGTAACAGAAGCCTGCGGCATCATTGATTACAATGTATTGGAAAAAATTCCAGGAAATGGTCTTGAAGGATCTATCTGTCATCACCCTTTGAATGGCGAAGGATATGACTTTGATGTACCAATGTTCCACGGAGATCACGTGACAGTTGAACAAGGAACAGGTTTTGTCCACACTGCCCCAAGCCATGGTCTTGAAGACTTTGAATTGGGCAAAAAACATAATTTAGAAGTTCCTGAATTGGTTGGCGAAGATGGTATTTACCACAAGCATGTCCCCCTATTTGCAGGCCTTCATATTTACAAAGCCAACGATACGGTTATCGACGCCTTAATTAAGGCAAGTGGCCTGTTGTACAAGTCAGAACTTAAGCATAGCTATCCCCATTCTTGGCGGTCCAAAGCCCCTTTGATCTATCGTTGCACATCCCAATGGTTCATTTCTATGGAAGAAAACAACCTTAGAAACAAGGCAATGGCTGAAATTGAAAAAACAAATTGGATTCCAAAGCAAAGTAAAAACCGCATTAAATCAATGGTCGAAGGACGCCCAGACTGGTGTATTTCCCGTCAACGGCCGTGGGGAATTCCCATCGCCATCTTTACAAGCAAAGAAACGGGCCAACCGTTAAAAGATGACGAAATCAACCAGCGTATCCAAGAAATATTTATGAAAGAAGGATCAGACGCTTGGTTCAAAAGGCCTGCCCAGGATTTCTTGGGGAACAAGTATGCCGTCGAAGATTATGATCAAGTGCGTGACGTTGTGGATGTTTGGTTTGAATCTGGGGTTACCCAAGAATTTGTTTTAAACCATACGCCTTCTTTAAGATATCCAGCTGATCTTTATCTGGAAGGATCCGACCAACACCGTGGATGGTTTAATTCATCTTTGTTGACAGCTTGCGCCAATAAAGGCAGCGCCCCTTTTAAAACGGTTCTTACCCATGGATTTTTGGTGGATGAAAATGGCCGTAAAATGTCAAAATCATTGGGCAATGCCATTACACTTGATGAAATTGTCAACGAATATGGGGCTGATATACTCCGTTTATGGGTTATTGGGTCGGACTTTTCAGATGATTTAAAACTGGGACGTGACTTATTAAAACGGTACCAAGATATCTATCGCCGTTTACGCAATACCTTAAGGTATATTTTAGGCAACTTAGAATCATCTGAAAATGTTAAAGACGTTCCTTATGATCAATTACCTGAATTGGAAAAATGGGTTCTGCATCGTGTCAGCGCCATTGATGCAACGATGCGTGATAAAATTAAGGCCTATGACCTTCATGACCTGTTCATTGAAGTTTACAATTTTTGTGCCTTGGATTTATCTTCGTTCTATTTCGACATTCGCAAAGATGCTTTGTATTGCGATGATGACGATAATATAACTTATCGATCCTGCATTACCGTTCTTAAAAAATTGTTTGATATGTTAACCATTTGGTTATCCCCCGTTATTTCATTTACAGCTGAGGAAGCATGGATTACCCGTAAAGGCGAAGGGTCCAGTGTGCATTTACAAGAAATGCCAACCATTCCAACTGAATGGCATCAGTCTGATTTGGGTGAAAAATGGGATGTAATTCGTCAGGCCCGCAAAGTTATTACAGGGGCCTTAGAACTTGCCCGCGCAGAAGGCAAAATCGGATCCAGTTTACAGGCATCCCCTGAAATATATGTGACAGATAAAAAAATAAAAAACATCTTGGACAGTATTGATGTATCAGAATTGTGTATTACATCTGGGGTATCTATTATTGACAAGCCAGGGGCAGACAATCTTTATACCCATGATGCTTTGGCAGAAATTTCAATTGATGTAAAATTGGCAAACGGCAATAAATGTGATAGGTGTTGGAAAATCTTAGAAGAAGTATCAGAGACTTTCTGTAAAAGATGTGACAAGGTTATGAACAAATGTTAAGGCTTAGACTTCATCTTATCCACATAGTCATTATTTTAACGTTAATTTTTGCAGACCAATATAGCAAAGAATTAATCTTAGAACTTGCCGCGACGTTGCCTGTTCAAATGGCCTCTTTCTTTAATATTGTTCTTGCCTGGAATTCTGGTATTACTTTTGGACTGTTTAATAATGGGGGTGACCTTGTCTTTAATATCATCAGTTGGGGCACCATTGCGGTATCAGCCTTTCTTGTGTTTTTAATGGCAAAAGAAAAATGTCTGGCAAAGTCCATTCCTTTAGCTTTAATAATTGGGGGGGCCATTGGCAATATTATGGATCGATTTAAACATGGGGCAGTCATAGATTTTCTTGATTTTCATCTTTCTGGATATCACTGGCCAGCTTTTAATTTTGCAGATAGCTTCATCGTCATTGGCGTTTGTTTATATCTTGCAACTTCTTATATAAAGGAAAAAAATGAAAAAATTTAAGTTCTTATTTCTTGGATTAATTTTTGGCGTACTTACCTGTTGTTCCCCCGAAACCAAACAAAGTCTTGGGTTTTTCAAGGCCGTCCCTGACGAATATCGTGTTGTGAAACATCCTAAATTAAGCATCCCAAAAACATCTTCCTTACCCCAACCTGGTAGCCAAGATAATTTAAAAAGAAAAAAACAAGTTACGCATAAATCAAATTCAATCTTGCATGGTATTCCACAAAATAAAAAAATACCGCTACACGAATCCGAACAAGCTTTGCTTCAAGAATTAAAAATTAAACCCCATAAAGAAATTTATAAAGATCTTAATGGCGACCAAGAAAAAGAAGATATTCAACAAGCAAAATGGCAGGGTAAGGTAAAAGATTCTGTTCTGTTTTGGAAAAAATCCAATAAAAAGAAAGCCAAGATTATTGACGCCGCAGAAGAATCAAAAAAACTTGGACTAGATATAAAAAATTAATTCCTGAAAGCTGGAGAAAACAGAATGACACTTTATACCCAATCAATGAAGGGCTGTATGGACAAGGTAATCAAAAAAGGATTACCCGAAGAATATACCCAACTTCATGCCAAAAAATTAATAGAATCTGTTGAAAAATATCAAAAGAAATTTTTCGAAGAACGTATCCCCCACTTTACGTATCCTTACATGCGCAAAGATATTGAAGATATTGAAGGTCTGCTTTATCAAATCAGGGATGATTTTAAAGATATTGTTATTCTTGGAACCGGCGGGTCAAGCCTTGGCGCCCAAGCGTTGATGGCGTTAAGAAAAACATCTTCTCCGAATATTCATTTTGCTGATAATATTGATCCCCACAGTTTTAATACATTATTAACCTCTGTTAACTTGGCGGAAACATTCTTTATCGTTATTTCAAAATCAGGTTCAACAGCTGAAACTTTGACACAGTTTTTATGTACCATTCGTCGTTATATGGAGGTCACAACCGAAGCATCCATCGCCCACCACTTTTTAATTATCACAGAAAACAAAAGTTCCCCCTTGAAACGTTTGGCAGATCGGTGGCAAATTCAAACGGTTGATCATGACCAAAATTTGGGTGGGCGCTATTCTGTTTTTTCTTGTGTTGGGATGATTCCTGCTTTTCTTGCAGGTCTGGATATTCATGAAATTCGGGAAGGGGCGGCAAGTGTTATTGAAGAATTCAAACATCTTACCCCTGATACTCTGCATACATTTGCCCCAATTGAAGGCGCAACCGCAACCTTTATTTTCAACACACTTCATAAGAAAAACATCAATGTTATGTTCCCTTATTGTGATCGATTGAAACTTTTTGTGGGTTGGCATGGCCAGCTTTGGTCAGAAAGCTTGGGAAAAAACGGCAAGGGATCTGTTCCAGTTCAAGCCATTGGCGCCACAGATCAACACAGCCAATTACAGCTTTATCTGGATGGGCCAAAAGATAAATTATTTAGTGTTTTTTCAACCATTCACAAAGACGATATGTGTCCGACTTTGACCCCTGAAATTATCAAAGATCAAGACCTGGAATACCTGGCCAATAAATCAATTGGACATTTGATGGAAGCTGAACAACAGGCAACCATTGATACCCTAATAAAAAACGATTGCCCCACGCGTGTGATTTTTGTTCCCGAAATTAATAATAAATCGATGGGGGCTTTGATGATGCACTTTATTTTTGAAACACTTTTTGCAGCGGACCTACTGGACGTTGATCCGTTTGATCAACCAGCTGTTGAACAAGGAAAAATATTGGCCAAAAAATACTTACAGGATATGTAAGGCAAAGGTAAAAAAATGACCCAAAAAATCAGGCGATTACCTTCCCATTTAATCAATCAAATTGCAGCAGGAGAAGTTGTTGAAAGACCTGCCTCTGTCGTTAAAGAACTTGTTGAAAATTCAATTGACGCCCACGCGACCCATATTGAAGTTACCCTTCACGAGGGCGGGCGCAGCTTTATCCAAATTATTGATAATGGTGATGGCATGTCACCTGCAGATATGACCTTGGCTGTTGAACGCCACGCAACATCAAAATTGCCCGCAGAAGATTTATTTAATATTCAAAGTTTGGGATTCAGAGGGGAAGCCCTTCCCTCTATTGGGGCCGTTAGTCGCCTTTCCGTCACAAGTTCTGAAAAAGATTCTTCAGAAGGATGGGCCTTAAAAGTTGAAGGCGGCGATGTATCAAAACCAAGCCCTGCCCCTTACCGTAAAGGGACCACCATCGAAGTTCGGGATTTATTTTATGCCATCCCTGCCCGTCTGAAATTTTTAAAAATGTCTGGAACTGAAGTTGGCCACGCAACAGACGTTTTACAAAAATTGGCCATGGCTTATCCTGAAATTGCCTTTAAATTAAAAACGGAAAATCGCACCATTTTTAATTACCTTCCCAAGGAAAATCAATTGGATCGTTTGGCCGATATTATGGGACAAGATTTTGCAGATAATGCTTTGGAAATTTCATCAACCAGGGACAGTGTTACCGTTTCTGGCTATGCCGGACTTCCCACTTTAAATCGGGGCAATGCGCAAATGCAATTTTTGTTTGTGAATGGCCGCCCCGTCAAAGACAAAGTTTTAACCGGCGCTGTCCGCGCAGCCTATCAAGATTATTTGGCCCGTGATCGGCACCCTTTACTTTGTCTATTTTTAACATTGCCTGCACTGACTGTGGATGTAAATGTGCATCCTGCAAAGACAGAAGTTCGCTTTCGTGATTCTGGTTTGGTGCGTGGATTATTGGTTGGCTCATTAAGAAATGCTTTGGCTGGGATGGGGCATCAGGCCTCAACAACTGTGGGGGATCAGGCTTTGTCATCATTTCAACCGAATACTTTTCCCCAACAACGGCCAACTGGTTTTTCGCCTTCAGGGCAAAACAACCCCTCGATAACAGCTTCGTGGAAACAGCAATCTTTCAATACCCCTTCCCATCATCGGGTGGCAGAACCAACCAGTTTCCAACCAGAGGTTCGAACAGAAACTTTTCAAGAGGCCGATCAAGAATTAATTGATTATCCGTTGGGCGCAGCCTGCGCGCAAATTCATGGGACGTATATTATTGCCCAGGCAAAAAAAGGGTTAATCGTTGTTGATCAACATGCCGCCCACGAACGTCTGGTTTATGAAAAAATGAAAACGGACTTGGGGAAAAATGGGGTTAAAACGCAGGCGCTTTTAATTCCCGAAGTTGTTACTTTGGATGAAAAACGTCTAACTTTGCTTTTAAAAAAAGCGGATGAATTGGGCCAACTTGGTCTGGTGATTGAACCCTTTGGCAATGATGCTGTTTTGGTGCGGGAAATTCCTGATATTATCGGCCAGGCAGATATCATCAGCCTTGTAAAAGATCTGGCGGACGAAATTCAAGAATGGGGGACAGCGTCTTTGCTGAAAGAAAAAATCGAAGAAATCTGTTCAACCATGGCCTGTCACGGCAGCATCCGGGCCGGACGCAAACTAACTGTTTTGGAAATGAATCAATTATTGCGCCAGATGGAAATGACCAACAGTTCTGGCCAATGCAACCATGGCCGTCCAACCTATATCCATTTGGAATTAAAAGATTTGGAAAAATTATTCGGCCGGCGGTAAGTCTTTTAATTTCCAATTTTAATAGGATTGTTTGCCAGGAATAACCCCACGAACGCCCCCACGGGGGATTTTCATATCTCCTTTGCGCCTTGGGATTAAATGAATATGACAATGCATAATGGTTTGTCCGGACTCTTCTCCACAATTCATGCCAATATTAAAACTTGTGACAAGTGGATCTGCTTGTTGAATTTCCTGCTTCATATCACGTAAGTATCGATCACATGCAAGAATTTCTTCCTTATTAAGATCAAAGTATGTTTTCACATGACGCTTTGGAATAATTAATGTGTGGTATTTTGTCACAGGAAATTCATCATATATTATGTAAAATAAATTGCTTTCTTTTACGACTTTAAGTTTTTCATTTTGACAAAACAGACAGCCTTTTAGCTTTGAATCAACATTCATTTTAATACCTTTTCATGCTCTCTCTTAATTTTTATTTAATATTTACATTTTCTCTAGGGTTTTTCAAACTAAATACTCCTTGTATTTCTGGGGGGTTTGTACTAATAATATTGTAATAATAACCTCTATATATATAAAGAAGGAGGATTCTATGGTTAATAATTATAAAAACAACAAAACAATTGAACATTCAGTTGCAGGTGCCCAAATTGATGAAGGGCTTCGTAAATATATGCTTCAAGTCTTTAGCTATATGTTTATTGGCTTGTCCTTAACAGGTGTTGTTGCTTATTTAGGCGCGACAATGCCAGCCTTGCAAAACCTTTTGTTCACTGTTGATCAATCTGGATTTGTTAAACCAAGTGGTGTTACATGGGTTCTGTTATTTGCCCAACTTGGTATGGTGTTTTATTTATCTGCACGTGTATTCCAGATGCCGGCCGCAAAGGCACGGGCCTTGTTCTGGGTATATTCCGGTATTATGGGATTAAGTTTATCCACCATTTTCATTGTGTACACAGGGGCAAGTTTATACCGTACTTTTTTGGTATCTTCCGCCACTTTCGGGACAATGGCTTTGTACGGATATACAACAAAACGTAATTTGATGACCTTTGGGTCCTTCTTTTTGATGGCTCTTTTTGGGTTAATCATCGCGTCTGTTGTAAATATTTTCATGCAAAGCACTGCCATGGACTTTGTCATATCTGCCTTTGGTGTGTTGTTATTTACAGGGTTGACGGCCTATGACACCCAAAAAATTAAGTTGATTTACTTTGAAGGGGATTCAACTGAAGTCCAAGGCCAAAAAGCCGTTATTGGGGCCCTAAGCCTGTACTTAGACTTCATTAACCTATTCTTATTTTTCCTAAGATTTCTTGGGGAACGCAGGTAAAAAATAGAAAAAACAATTCTAAAGCCCGGCATCTGCCGGGTTTTTTTATGTTTATCTTAGGCGGCGTAAAATAACATACATGGCGCCATTTCCGCCATGGTGTTTTAAAGCTTCGGTCGTGGATAAAACTTCTGAAAAGGTCTGCAGCCACTTTGGCACATTTTGTTTCAAGACCCCTTTTGGACGATCATTTTCGCCCAGGTCCATTCCGCCCTTACCTGTTATAACCAGCAAGATTTTTTTTCCGTTTGTATGGCACGAAGATATAAATTGTCGCAAAGCTGTATAGGCTTGGGCTTGGGTCATCCCATGCAGATCCAACCGGGCATCCACCTGAACCTTTCCTTGTTTTATTTTTTTTAATAAAGTCCGGTCAATTGTTTGAAGCTTTTTAACCTCTGAAATCTTTTCAGCAATATCTTCCAATTTTGGCAGAGGTTGAATCACCGGCTTGTTTTCAATTTTTTTGCAAGTTTTATGGATGGAATGGTCAAGTTTTTTGACATCCTTCATGGCGGTTTGCCATAAATCTTTTTCCGTATCTGTTAAGTCCCGTTTTTTAACCATATCTTTATAATAAATAAGGGCTGGGGATTTGTGAACCCTTTGGTAAAAAGATATAAAATTGCCCTGTTGATTTCATTGTCCCTGCAATTTCAGCCGCTTTGTCGCCATAGCCCCAAAAAACATCCCCGCGCACAACACCTTTAATCGCGCCACCTGTATCTTGGGCAATTAACAAGCGTCGCAAGTTCACTTGGTTTCCATCAGTCACGGCATTTAAATATATAGGCGTACCAAATTCATGAAACCGTTTATCCACCGCCAAGGTTCGCCCTGTTGAAACAGGAACACCTTGCGACCCGATGGGCCCATCCCCTTCCAATATCCGAAAGAAGATATAGGACGCATTTTCTTCCATTAATTCCCCAGCTTTATCTGGGTTCGCGATTATCCAATGACGAATGGCCTGCATTGACATATATTCTTTTGGAATTTCCCCACGATCAATCAAGATTTTCCCGATGGATGTATAAGGATGCCCATTTGCCCCAGCATACCCAACGCGCATAAAGGTGCCATCTTCAAATTCAACACGACCTGATCCTTGAATGTGTAGAAAGAAAGCATCGGCGGCACAACTTACATAGACAATTTCCAAGTCCTGGCCATTCAATTTTCCTTGGTTAATTTCTTTGCGACTATAGTGCGGTTCGTGACCCCCCAGAAATTTCTTGCGACCATATTTTATACCTGGCACGGCGATCAAATCTTTGGGTCGTCGATAAAGGGGGCAATGGTATTTACTGGTTTTTACTTTGCTCCCCTTAAGGGAACTTTCATAATACCCGGTAAACAGACCATCGGGACCCCCATCATTGGTGGCTTTATAGATCTTGAAATTATTTTCAAAAAAATGACGAACCGATGCCTTGTCCGACCCTTTTATTTTTGTGGCGGCATAACAAACCTTATGCCAATCTTGTGATTTTGTACCCAATTTTAAACTTTGCCCAACTGGTTTTTTTTCCAAGGCCTGACATGATTTTTTAAAGGCAGAAAAGGCAGAACGATGATCATCGTATTCCCAGTCTGGAAGGTCAGAAATTTCTGCGGGAATTAATTTTATTTTTGGGTGCGTTTTTATATAGCCCTGGCATCCAGATAGAAAAATAATTCCAATGAAAAAAATATTTCGAAAGAATTGATTAGTCATTTTCCACAGGTTTAATTTCAACAAGCTGCCAGTTTGGATTACTGGATTTTACAGATTTGTCAAACACCCAAATTTCTTCGATTTGGGAAAGTTCATCTGGGTCCCCTTCAATTATTTTTCCTTTCGGGCCTTTTATTATTTGTGTTTGTTCAGATTTAAATAAGACATGAATTTTTGCCTTTGATTTAACCACCTCTATCTTGTCGATTTCGGCCCGAACCAAACGGAAAAAAGGTAAATCAACTGTCTGTTTTTTCTTTGCCCTATCTTTAATAATATTTTCATAATTTTCATATAAATTGGGGGCGACCAAGTTCTTTAAACTATCCATATCACCCTTAACAAAAGATTGAATAATTATTTCATAGGCTTTTTGTGCGCCATCTAAAAACCGGGTAGGGGTGAATTTCGGATCTGCTTGTCTTATTTGCTTTTCAGCTGTTAATAACGGAGGTTTCTTAGAAACGCCTGTGGATTGCAATCTTTGTTGTAATTTTTGTAAAGTTTCATTGGTATCATCCAATTCATTTTTTTGCCCAAAAGTATTATATAAACGAAAAGCAATAAAAATTGTTAAAACTAAAAATATTAAATCTATGGCGTCCATTTTTTCCAACCTTGTTTACATGTTTATTGATACCATAGCATACACTTTTGATCCTAGCTATATTTGATAAAATTAGGTATCATGAAGTCAACAAATAGAGTAAATTATGACAAAACAAAATTTCGATCAAGAAGCCTTAGACTTTCACATTAAAGGCAAGCCAGGAAAACTGGAAATTAATGCCACAAAATCCCTGGTAACCCAGAAGGATCTATCGTTGGCCTATTCCCCTGGTGTTGCGATTCCCTGTATTAAGATTAAAGAAAACCCACAAGATGCGTATAAATATACGGCAAAGGGAAATTTGGTTGCTGTTGTATCCAATGGGACGGCTGTTCTTGGACTTGGAAATCTTGGGGCGTTGGCTTCCAAACCCGTGATGGAAGGGAAGGCCGTTTTCTTCAAAAAGTTTGCTGACATTGATGGGTTTGATATCGAGGTTGATACAGAAAACGTTGATGAATTTGTTAATGCCATTAAACTGATTGCCCCAACTTTTGGAGGGATTAATCTTGAAGATATCAAGGCACCGGATTGTTTCGTTATTGAAGAACGTCTTAAAAAAGAATTAGACATCCCTGTCATGCATGATGACCAACATGGTACTGCGATTGTTCTTGTGGCCGGTATGATTAATGCTTTGCACCTAACAGAGCGCGAATTTGGAACTGCAAAAATTGTTATAAATGGGGCGGGTGCTGCCGCCATTGCCTGTGGAAATCTTTTATTAAAAATGGGGGTTAAGTCCCAAAATCTTATCATGGCGGACAGTAAAGGTGTTATTCATAAGAGGCGATCCAACCTGAATGAATGGAAACAAAAATTTGCCGTTGAAACAGAATTGCGAACCCTTGAAGAAGCCGCAAAAGGTGCCGACGTTTTAATCGGTCTTTCCGTCAAAGGGGCCTTCACAAAATCCATGGTGAAATCCATGAATAAAAAACCTATCATTTTTGGAATGGCCAATCCAAACCCAGAAATAACGCCAGATGATGTGAGGGAAGTTCGCAGTGATGCCATTATTGGCACGGGGCGATCTGATTATCCAAACCAAGTTAATAATGCTGTTTGTTTTCCTTATATTTTTCGGGGGGCTTTGGATATCAAGGCAACAGAAATTAATGATGAAATGAAAATTGCGGCTGCTCAAGCGATGGCAAAGTTGGCCCGCGAAGGCGTTCATGAGGAAGTTACCGCGGCTTATGGTGGGCGTGAAAAATCTTATGGGCCTGAATATATTATTCCCGTTCCGTTGGACCCCCGTCTGATTTCAGCAATTCCTGTTGCTGTTGCAAAGGCAGCCATTAAATCAGGCGTTGCCCTTGATAAAGAACGGGACTTAAAAGCCTATGAACAAGAACTACGTGCCAGACGTGATATTACCTATTCAAACCTAATTTCTGTCTGCCAAGAATTAAAAAAATTGGATAAAAAAGTTGTCTTCGCTGAAGGCGAGGAAGATAAAATGATTCGGGCCGCCATTTCTTTTGCTGGGGATGGCCTGGGTACAGCCATTTTGATTGGCCAAGAAGACATCATTAAAAAGAAAGTTAAGGAAAGTGGTTTCTCCCTTCCTGAAAAAGTTGAAATCCATAATGCCAAACTTTCTGAATATAACGAAGAATATACAAACCTGTTACATGAAAGGCTTCAAAGGCAAGGTTATTTATACCGTGATTGTAAACGCCTGATTAATCGTGATCGGAACTTTTTTGGGGCCATGATGGTTGCCATGGGGCATGCCGATACAATGGTAACAGGTTTAACACGAAATTATTCTGGCGCCTTAGATAACGTTTCAAAAGTTATCAACCAAAAGCCAGGCGATTGTATTTTTGGCCTGTCTATTTTGGTGTTAAAGAATAGGACTGTCTTTATTGCCGATACAACCGTCAATGACAAACTTACCCCTGAAATGATGGCAAGGATGGCCTGCCAGTGTGCCAAGAAAGCACTTGACATGGGTCACACACCCCGCGTTGCCTTTGTTTCCTATTCAAACTTTGGCAACCCCTTGCGTGAACATGCCGATCATATACGCGCGGCTGTTAAGGCTTTAGATCAGAAAGAAGTTGATTTTGAATATGAAGGTGAAATGTCAGTTGATGTGGCCTTAAACGAAAAGAATAAAGAATTCTATCCATTTTCACGGCTTACAGGACCTGCCAATATTCTTATTATGCCTGACCTGCACTCTGCAAATATATCTTATAAACTATTGCAATGTATGGGGGAGGCAACCTTAATTGGTCCTTTGTTAATGGGATTTGAAAAACCTGTGCAAATTGCCAACATGACCGCCACAGCAAACGATCTGGTAAACCTGGCGATTTTATCTGCGAATATGAGTTAATAAATTCATAAGATCGTTATAAAAAGTATTTCTTGGGGCACGCAACAGTCCCTTTATATATTTTTATAGGGCAGATATTTTTGGATTGCTTTGTAACTTAGATAAAAAATTAATCCCTGTACAATGCCAAAATATTGCCCGCCTATGATTTCAAACCATTCATGGTAACCATGCCTGTTTATTGCCCAAGCGTAACATATTAAAATTACGCCAATACCTATTTTATAATTCCTGGACACACCAAAAAATAAAACTGAGAAAAAGGCTGCAATTGCATGGCTATGACCACTTGGAAAAGCATAGGTATGGGCAGAAAATTTCAAAGGAAGTTGCCAAATGTTTTTTAAAATTGGGTTAAGGAAAAAGCTGAACCCCAAAGATAGAATTGCGGTCACACACAACCCCCTATGGTTTTTAAAAAACAGCCCCATTATGAAAATGGCAGCTATAAAATAAGAACTGCCGATATGAATAAAAATATCTGAAAAAATTTCAATCGTTTTCAATTTCTTCAATATCTTGACAGTACATGATTCCATTTGCCCGGGATAAAACTTTACCAACTTCATCAACAATTTTTTTATATTGATCAATATTAACAATCACAATACACATTGAAAATTCAAAAACATCGATAATATCGTCTTCAATACTACTAACTTGTTTACTGTGATAATGCTCTGTTGGTAAACACGCATAAGTTAATACATCATTTTTTTTGAATATTTTCAGTAAGTTTCTTTCATACGTAGATTCGATAAATATTTCTAATTTCTTCTTTTTTATATTTTTCATCTATCCCCCCAGATATTGTGAAATAATTAAGTACGTTGGTATACCAATAATAATATTGAACGGAAAAGTTATCCCTAAAGACATAGAAATATAAATAGAAGGGTTAACTTCGGGGACGGCAATACGCATTGCTGCCGGTACCGCGATATAAGAGGCACTTGCCACCAAAGTTGCAAGCAACGCTGTTCCCCCAATGGATAGGCCAATTAAATTTCCAGTGACGGCGCCAATTACCCCACCGATAAGTGGCATGTAAAACCCGAACAAAACCAAAGACCAGCCCAATTTTTTAAAGCCCACAAAGCGTCTGGCCACCAAGATGCCCATATCCAATAAGAAAAAACATAAAATGGCCTTAATCGGTTTTGAAAAGAAAGGGGCGACTGCGTTCACCCCTGCTATATCAGAAATAAAACCAATAATAAAACCACCCAATAATAATATTATTGACCCATTGAAAAAGACTTCCTGTAGCAACCGTTTTGATGATTGATCATCAATAGATTTACTGTTCCCTTTTTTAATTAAATATATGCCCGCAACAATGGCAGGGGTTTCCATTAATGCCGCCATCGCCACAATATATTTTTCATATCCAATTTCTTGAACTTTTAAAAACTGCATGGCGGTTGCAAAGGTAACAATACTGATGGAACCATAATGTGCGGCAATGGCCGCCCGGGTATTTATATTTAAATGTCGACACATTTTACCCAAAATGCCATTTGCCAAAAATGGTACAAAAAAGCTTAGACACATGGCGACCCCAAGGGCCAGAATAATTTCTGAACCAATATCATAACTGCGAAGTCCAACCCCCCCATTAAATCCGATTGCAAACATTAGGTATAGGGAAATGGCTTTGGCAATTTGTTCAGGGATATGAAGGTCTGATTTCGTTCCACCTGCAATCACCCCTAAGAAAAAACTTAGGACGGCGGGGGATAAGAAATTTGAACTGGCTAAAGAAAAAATATTGGTCATACTTATGTCCTTTTAATTTTATCCATACTATATTTTAAAACAAAATATCCTGCAAGGCCTGAAAGTAAGGATCCCGAAATCACGCCCAAGCGAATTAAAACAGCATAGTCTGTTCCTTCTAATGCCAGGGTTCCTATAAACAAACTCATGGTAAAGCCAATCCCTGTCAGCAAAGCTGTTCCATAAACTTGCAACCATGTAACGTTTCTTGGCATTTCAGCAATTTTAAGTTTGATACTTAACCAAGCAAATAACATAACGCCAAATTGTTTTCCTAAAAATAATCCCAGGGCAATTCCCAAAGAAACTTCGTGAGTGAAGCTTGTTAATTTTATATCACCTAAAGAAACCCCGGCGTTACCATAAGCAAATAACGGAAGTATCAAAAGCGATACCCACGGATATAAATTTTTTTCCAATTTCAAAGCCGGCGATATTTTATCCCCTTTTGTTCTTAAAGGAATCGCCAGGGCAACCAAAACCCCGGCCAAGGTTGCATGAATGCCTGACTTTAAAACACAGACCCATATAAAAATGCCCACCAGGACATAGGGGGCAATGCGCCGTACATTTAAAGAGTTGAAAATAATAAGTATCGACATACCCAGGGCGGCCCACAACAAAGAAAGAACTGATAGATTTGCTGTATAAAAGAAAGCAATAATAATAATGACCCCAAGGTCATCAATAATCGCCAAAGCCAGTAAAAAAACTTTTAAAGAATTGGGGATACGTTTCCCAAACAAGGCAAGCACACCAAGGGCAAAGGCAATATCCGTTGCCGCTGGGATGGCCCATCCTTTGATGTCTTTAGGACTATCAATATTAAAGTATAAATAAACCAAGGCGGGGAAAATCATCCCCCCAATTGCAGCCATGAAAGGAAGGCTGGCTTTAGATATATTTGAAAGTTCCCCTTGCAGAAATTCACGTTTTATTTCCAGTCCAACCAATAAAAAGAAAACGGCCATTAACCCATCATTGATCCATAATAAAGATGGCTTGTTAATATGAACATCCCCAACTGCAACTTGGATATGGGTTTCAAGAAAGGTATTATACATATCTGAAAAAACAGAGTTTTTTGAAATTATGGCAGCAATGGCCGCCAACAGTAAAATAATACCTTCTTTTGATTCGTTTTGAAAAAATTTCTTTAACTTATCTTGCATTTTTTTCCATTAATTGGTTCATTAAATCCTGGATACTGGCTACGTCAGTTATGCCAGCTTGCATCATCTTCATGATGATATAAGCCAAGTTTATACACAACAAAATAATCATCATCATCGACGTATATGGATCTGTTCCACTTTGTGTTTTCCCTTTTTCAACCTGTTGACTTATATGTTTTCCATACAAAGAATTTCCATAGACTGTAAAGGTAAAAACCCAGGTAATTTTCAAAATCCACATAACAATTTTTCCAATAACAAGGCCCAAACCCGCAGCTAAAAATAGGCCCAATTTTATGCGAATAAATTCAAAAAAGGTCACCCCCACCAAACCAATTAAAATACCATTTAAATACATTCTTCGATAAAAAAGCCATACAATATCAAAACCAAAGAAAGAAGCAAAAAAACACGCCCAGTTCCAACTGGGAAACCATTCCCCTATCTTATTATTTTTAAATATGGAAAGGTAAAATCTCGTATTTCTTTTGACAGAATGCGTGTCTTCTTGTGGGGTCTTAATAAAGTTAAAAATATTTTTATCCATTTAATTACCTTGTTATATATTGACCTGGATTAACCGGGCGTCGGCCTTTGCGCAATTCAAAGTGTAGTTGCGGATTTTTGACATACCCTGTTGTTCCAACTGTTCCTATTTTTTGCCCGCGTTTAATATGCTGGCCTTTTTTAATAGTTATTTCATCCAGGTGCCCATAGGCTGACATCCATCCATCACTATGTTTTACCAAAATCATATTACCAAAGCTTTCAATTTCATCCCCCACATAAACGACCACCCCATTTTCAGCTGACTGGACTGGGGATCCTGCTTTTGCAGAAATATTAATACCATCATTTTGCAATCCCCCTTTCTTAGGGCCAAAATATGATAATATTTTCCCCGTAACAGGACGCAAGAAAATGGATGATGTCCGTCTGTTTGGTTTATCGTAAACAACTTTTTCTTTGGATTTTTTGACTGTCTTTTTCTTAGAGAATTTTTGACCTTTTTGCTTGGGAATTTGCTTTACTGTAATAAAGCTGTCTTTAGGGGGCAAGTATAAAACTTTACTTGGCAGCAACAATTGCTGGCCAACTTTGATAACATATGGATATTTTAATTTATTTAATTTCACCAGCGCCGGGGCATCTGTTTTATGTAAATCTGCAATTGAATTTACTGTTTCACCCTTTTTCACAATGTGAACTTTGGGACTTCCCAAAGAAAGTTTTTGGTTTTCCTTTAATCCAAATGGTGCCATCAAATGGTTTGTTTCGATAATTGTTTTAATGGGCACGTGATATTTTCTAGAGACCTTATAAACCGTATCATCTTTTTCTGCTGTGATATTTAGGTCTGTCCCTTTGGTAAAGGTGCGGGATTTTTCATTCCAAACGGCTGGCTTAATTTCCCTTATGCCGTTTTTTGTGGCAATGATTAAAGTTGGTAAAACAACCTGGTCAAGGGTAATATTTGCAACAGCGTAAGGGGCTTTGGGCGGGCCTTGTTCGCAAGAACACAACAACAATAAAATAATGGATGTAAAAACCCGAATCATTAATCAAAATGCTTTTGCAATTGGCTTAATGTTTTTGTATGCGTCATATCTAAATGCAACGGCGTAATTGAAATCATATTTTCATTGATAACAGATAAATCTGTATCTTTTTCATTTTCCAAGTGATCTGGAATGGCCCCAAACCAATAATAAGGGTTCCCACGGGGATCCAAAGATTTAATGATTGATTTATAAGGCAGGCGGAATCCCATCTTACAAACCTTAACACCCTTAATTTTTTTAGATTCAATATCAGGAAAATTTATATTAATAAGAACGTCTTTGGGCCAGCCTATATCAATTAATTTTTTAATCAGGGCTGGCGCATGATCTTCGGCTGTTTGCCATTTATTGGGTTCTGATATTTTAGTATTAAGGCTTAACGCAATCGCTGGAATTTTCATTAAAGTGGCCTCAATCGCGGCGGCAACTGTTCCAGAATAAGTCACATCATCCCCAAGGTTTGCCCCGTTGTTAATTCCGGATAAAACAAGATCCGGTTTTTTGCCTTCCATTAATTCTTCCACGGCCATCAAAACACAATCAGTTGGGGTGCCATAGACAGCAAATTTTTTGTCTTTAAGTTTTTTTGCCCGCAAAGGATGATTCAATGTTAAAGAATGGGCCGCCCCACTTTGTTCTTGATCCGGCGCAACGATCCACACATCATCCGTTAATTCACGGGCGATTTTTTCCAGAATTTTAATCCCTGGCGCATGAATACCATCATCATTTGAAATAAGAATTCTTAAATTATTGGAGTTTTCCATCTTTTGTAATTTCCCTTGCATTATTCATATAGTGACGCAATACATCAGGGATGACAACCCCGCCTTCTGCTGTTTGATAATTTTCCATAACGGCAATTAACGTTCGGCCCACAGCCAACCCAGATCCATTCAATGTATGAATAAATTGGGGCTTTGCTTTTTCTGGTTGATGGGGTCTGAATCGGGCGTTCATACGACGGGCCTGAAAATCCCCACAAACGGAACAACTGGAAATTTCACGGTAGGCATCTTGGCCTGGTAACCATGCTTCTAAGTCATAGGTTCTTTGGGCCCCAAATCCGGTATCGCCGGCACACAACTTCATGGTTCTGAAAGGTATTTTAAGTTGCTTTAGAATTTCTTCTGCAGCCCCTGTCATGCGTTCATGTTCCTCAGCTGATTTTTCAGGAAGTGTCATACTAACCAATTCAACTTTGTAAAACTGATGTTGGCGTAACATGCCACGGGTATCACGCCCTGCCGATCCGGCCTCGGACCTAAAACACGGGGAATGACAAACATATCTTAAGGGAAGTTTATCTTCAGGAACTATTTCCCCGGCCGCCGTATTTGTCACTGAAACTTCGGCGGTTGGAATCAACCAATATCCATCTGTTGTCTTAAAAGAATCCTCTGAAAATTTTGGTAACTGGGTTGTCCCAAACATTGAATTATCATTCACAAGTAACGGTGTTGAAATTTCAGTATAGCCAAATTTTTCTGTGTGCGTATCAAGCATAAACTGGGCCAAGGCACGCTCTAAACGCGTTAAGGCCCCCTTTAAAATAACAAAGCGACTGCCGGCAACTTTGGCTGCCGTTTCAAAATCCATCAATCCCATTGTTTCCCCGATTTCAAAATGGGTTTTGGGATCAAAAGAAAACTGTGTTGGATCCAGATGTGTTCTGATTTCTTGGTTATCCGATTCTTCTTGTCCATCAGGCACGTCATCTGCCAATATATTGGGAAGGGTCGCCAAAAACCCCTTTAATTTATCTTTTAAATTATTTGATTCCGTTTCAATTTCTGGCAACGATTCTTTTATCTTCGCCCCTTTTGCCACTAAATCTGATGCATCTTTGCCTTCCCTTTTCAACTGGCCCATTTGCTTTGCAACATCATTACGTTCTTGCTGCAATTCTTGAATTTGGGTAAGACAGTTTCGATAATCTTCGTCTAACTTAAGAATAACAGCAGAGTGCGCATCGATACCCCTGCGCTTTAAGGCCGCATCAAAGTCTTTTGGGTTTTCGCGAATCCAACGAATATCGTGCATAGGTATCCTCTATTTCTTAGTCAGTTTTTTAATAATAATAATGGACAATTCATACAACAAAAGCAAGGGAATGGCCAGGGCAATTTGGCTGATCACGTCTGGAGGCGTTAAAAATGCGGCAATAATAAAAATCCCCACAACGACAAATTTACGGCTTTGGATCAAAGCATCAACAGAAACCACCCCCAACTTGGCCAAAATAATAAGAATAAGGGGCAACTGAAAACATAATCCAAAGGCAAACATTAACTTTGTCGCCAGGTCCAAATAATCTTCCATTTTTGTCATCAGGTGAATAGAAATGTTTTGCGATTGGGGAATACTGAACCCCACCAAGAATTTCCACGTTAAAGGAAAGACGTAATAATAGGCCAACACAGCCCCCAGTATAAAAAATACTGGCGCCATAACAAAAATCATAAAGGTAAATTTTTGTTCCGTCTTGTGTAACCCAGGTTTTAAAAACAACCATGCTTGAACTTCCAAAAAAGGAAAAGTAATCATTAAAGCCGCAAAGAAAGATACTTTGATATAAGTCAAAAAGGCTTCGGCCAAATGCGTATAAACAAGGGTTGGGTTTTCAATTCCTATATCCTTAAGGCTTTTGTTCAAGGGGTCTGCCAGCCATAAAAATAGGTGATCCGAAATCAAATAACAAAGCCCAAAGACAATTAAAAATAAAAGGGCGGTTTTTATAAGGCGGGTTTTTAATTCTGACAAATGCCCAAGAATGGGTTGGGGTTTATTTTTTGCCATGATTTGACAAATCCGTTAAAGGTTGTTTTTTGGCTGCTTTTGATTTGGCGGTTTCTTCGAAATCTTCCAGTTCCAGTTTATCAAATATTTTTTGGTTATCGGCCTTAAAAGTTTCTTGAAAGTTTTTCACCTTTTTTGTGAATTTCCCCATCTTAAACATAACGGTTGCCAGTTCTTTTGGGCCAAAGACCAGCAAGGCAATTAAGGCCACAACCAATAATTCATAAAACCCAACGTCAAACATTATTTTTTAACAGCAGGCTTTTTCTTGGCTGGCGCTTTCTTTTTAACAGCAGGTTTTTTGACAACTGCCTTTTTTGCTGTCGTCACTTTCTTTTTAACGGTTTTCTTTGCTGTGGTGGCTTTTTTCTTCACCGCTGTTTTGGGCGGCAAAGCTTTTTTTACTGTTTTCTTAACTTCATCCGATTCGTCACCCATGCCTTTTTTGAATTGGTTGACCCCTTTTCCAAGGTCTTTCATTACTTTCGGCAACTTTCCCGCGCCAAAAATAATTAATATAATCAAAAGTATTAATAAAATATTCCAAAAGCTAACCATTTTTTTCCTCTGCAATTTGTCTACATTTCCATAAATCATACTATGACTTTACTTAAATGAAAAGATCCGTTTTTCCTTTCTTATAATCGTGTTCATTGCACTGTGATAATTCCTAGTGTAGGGTTAATTTATAATGTATAAGGGAGTTTTCATTTATGAAAAAAATTTTACTGGCGGCCTGCCTATGTTTTATAACATCAAACTCAATGGGGTTATCGTTATTTCCAAAGTGTCAGATAACCTGTGGGGCGTCCTTGGCACAAAAAGCTTTGCCAAATATTTTAAAAGCAGGGGGCGACCCCAGCGGTGACGCAACCTTTCTTGATTGTGCAAAATCATGTCGTTTTTCAACCACAAAAAATATGTGGTATGCCCTTTTGGCCAATGCCATTTATCAAACAGCCCGTGTTGACTTAGAAAAAACAGCTGGTATAGATTCCACCTTATCAAGATTGGGGGGGGACAACTTTGCAAATGGCCTAACTTTTAATAAGTTTGCAGAAAATTTTGCGATTGAACTTCTGACTAAGGTCCCGGCTTATGGCATGGTAATTGAGGGTAATAGAGAAAGTTCTTTTATGGGCGGTGAATTCCTTCCAAATGTTGACCCGGATCAATTTGAAAAATCCGTAAGAAATCAAACACCTATAAAGCAATACCTTATTTCAACCCCGCGGCATAAAGAGGCAGGGGAACGTCTTGTAAAAGCTGTCATGGAAAAATTCAGGGGTCTTTTATCAAGATTTGAATCAGACACCGACAAACGGTTTGGACAAAACATAACCGTCAGCAAGAAAGATATCCTTAAAGATTTCCAGAGACAAACAGCAGAAGAAAATAAACTTGGGACGCCTAAGGCATCAAAAGGCGCGTGGTATTCAGTTCTTCCCATAAGATCTTGTGCCAGGAATTGTAGCACCTTTAGACAAGGAAAAAATGCTGGAGCGTCTTTTACAAAAGACGTTGTTCATGATGGAAAACTACCTGAAAAAACATTATTGTACTGGTGCCAAAAAAACTGTGAACCTAAAGATTATGGCATATTTTTCTGTGGGGCTTACGATAATATCGCACGCGCAAAAGAAGATTTTGGGAAAAACAATGAACAGGCCTTAAGCAAACTTAATCCAGCAAAAAACCGTATATACGCAACATCCCGCAAACAGATTGAGAAATGCCTGAATTTATTTAATAATTATGGAACTGCGGCCCGGGCCAATGATGTTGGAACTGCCTATAAATTCAATATGACAATGCTTATTAGGCAAGCCCACGCTTTCAACAAAGCAAAGATTGCCAAAATCAAAGTTGATAAAAAACAACCTCTGGTAGAAATAAGCGATGATTTAGACGATAAGGGAGGAGCTGACATTACAGATCAAGAACTTGATAGATTACTTGCCGAGTATGACCAGTAAAACTTTCCTTGCTTTTTTGGGGGATTTCCTTACTTTATAAGGTAATATTATAATTAAGCGAATGAAATTTATTCGCATAACCCTGTAAGGAGAATACTTATGAGTGTACTTGTTGGAAAAGTTGCCCCAGATTTCACAGCCCCAGCCGTTATGGGGGATAATTCAATTAATGAATCCTTTAATTTAAAATCATATTTAAATGGACGTATTGGTGTCATTTTCTTTTACCCATTGGATTTTACGTTTGTTTGCCCATCTGAAATTATTGCTTTTGCAAACCGTTTAAAAGACTTTCATGCCCGTGATGTTGAAGTTGTTGGTATCAGTGTTGATTCCCACTTTACCCATCTTGCTTGGAAAAACACACCTGTTGAAAAAGGCGGCATTGGGGATATTCAATTCCCATTGGTGGCAGACCTTACAAAACAAATCGCCCGCGATTATGATGTTTTGGTTGATGAATCTGTGGCCTTCCGTGGCACCTTTTTGATTGATGAAAAAGGCGTTGTTCGTCATCAAGTCGTTAATGATTTACCACTGGGACGTAACGTTGATGAAGCCATTCGGATGGTTGATGCGTTGAAATTCCACGAAGAACATGGCGAAGTATGCCCAGCTGGCTGGAATAAAGGCAATGACGGGATGAAAGCCACATCCGAAGGTGTTGCAACATATCTTGAAAAGAATGCATCGAAACTATAGTTCTTAATCTATATTTCATTATCAAAGGGGGGCCGTTGGCACCCCTTTTTTTATTTCTTTGGCCAAATAAGTCCCAACAATTGTTAAGATAAATGTGGCTGCCAAGAAAAAGGAAATATAAGATATTCCATAATTAAATGTAATCTTTGTTGCAATCCAGGGGGTGGATCCAATTAAAATGGCTTGCCCCAACGAAGATGGAACCGCAAACCCAGAGTATTTGTATTCGGGCGGGAACAGGGTCTGAATAAGCAGAAAAGAGGGCCCTATATAAATACCCATCGCAAAGGCTGATAAAATTTGAAAGGCAATATAAGCCCCCAATAAATCTATGGTTGGCAGATAATAAAAAAGAACACTTAATCCAATTCCAAATATACAGCCAATATTAATAAGACGCTTTGTCCCACAATAGGCAGAAAGCCAAGAAAACAGAATAATGGCGCCCCCAGACACCAAACTGCAAATTGACGTTATGGTTAAGTTAAAAGAATTAGAAACAAAATAAGACTGTTTTATAAAGGGCGGCAACCAACTTACAGAAATATAAAAAGGCACAAGCAAGGTTAACCCATATATAAAGACAACAAAAACATTAAGCGGATAATCTTTAAGCGTATCGATAAAAGGAAACTTGTGTGACGTATGATCCGACTTTTGCCATTCTTTTGATTCAATAATATGGTTTTTAAAGATAAACAGGAATAAACCATACACACCCCCAAAGATAAAGGGAACACGCCACCCCCAGTCAATAATACTTTCATGCAAAAATATAATGCTTAAAAGCGTGCCAATCAAAGCCCCCGCAAAACCAACAGAAATAACAAGGCCTGTATTTAAATTTCTTTGGGCATCCGAACTGTTTTCACCCACAAACGTAATATTACCGTAAAAAACGCCTTCAAGGCTGATCCCTTGAATAACCCGACTGGCAATAACAATAATGGATGTAATATAGCCAAAATACTTATATTCGGGTAATACCCCCACAATAATGGCGGGGAAAATAAGCAAAAGATAACCAGATAAAAGCGCGGGTCGCCGGCCAAAACGGTCGCCTATCCAAGAAAAGAAAATAGCCCCAAATGGCCGAAGCCAGTATCCAGCCGCAATAGCAAAATAGATATTAAAGACACTGTGATGCCCTTCAGGAAAAAGTTTATCAGCAATAAGCGGCCCAATGAAAGCCAACAAAGTGTTTTCATAATGAATAAACAGGTGGCCCGCAAGGGCATAAACGAAAGATTTGGTTTTG
This sequence comes from uncultured Alphaproteobacteria bacterium, assembly GCA_913061155.1. Classification (GTDB taxonomy): domain Bacteria; phylum Pseudomonadota; class Alphaproteobacteria; order UBA7879; family VGCX01; genus CAJXSI01. Next base: position 24,007 of record CAJXSI010000007.1, on the reverse strand, counting down.
CGTATCATTTTTATTAACTATTTAATTTATTACCTTAAGCATATCACAAAAATAACCCAATGTAATAGTTTAGAAAAGCCCCTTAAATCAAATGGTTAATAGAATAAAATATGGTTTTAACCTTTTAATTTGGTATAATAAATGTATATTAAGATGGTTTGTGACCATGGAAATTCAAAAGGAGAATAATATGAATAAATTATATAATTTATCTGTTAAGTACGTTTATGTAGTTATTGCTATTAGCATGATTAGTGGTGCAATGCTTCCATAAAAAATGGGAGGGTTATGTTTGTGGGTATCATAATGATTAGCGTAATGGCGTAAATGCAAATGAAGATTCAATTCCTGCCTTACTAAATGAATTTTTTCTACATTCAAAAATCCAGTTCACAATTTTTTTGCATACATCTGTTTGTAGAAATTCTTTATCAACACAAACATAAACGTCCATTTCTTCTCCTTTAAAATCTGGAAAAACATTTATATGGTTTCCTTTTACAAATTTACTGATTATTTTTGCATGGTATTACACATCAATACCGTCTTAAAAAGAGGATCAAAAGCCTTATATCATTGAAATTCCAGGATTTTTATCCTCTTTAATAGAACAAAATATGGTTTTAACCTTTTAATTTGGTATAATAAATGTATATTAAGATGGTTTCCGACCATGGAAATTCAAAAGGAGAATAATATGAGTAAATTATATAATTTATCTGTTAAGTACGTTTATGTAGTTGCGTCAACATTATTAGCATTTGGCTGTTTATCCCCTTAAACGGCGGGGGGGGGGCAACCTCCCTTTTTATACAGGGCAAAAATCATAAGTAGGTATTATTTCTATACCTTTAAAAGCCTCATTTCTTTTCTCAAAAATCCAGTTTATTACTCTTTTACATAAGTTTGTTTCTAAAAATTCTTTATCAACACAAACATACATATCAACTTCTTCCCCTTTGAAACCAGGGAATACATTTATATAATTCCCTTTTTCAAGTTTCACTGATTCTTCTGCTGCTGCCATAATCCCACAACCTTCAGAACATAATTTACCAATTAAGCTTGTACTGTATATCTTATGGAAATGAAAATGTTCGTTTTCATCCAATTGGGATCTTAAGTAATTAGATCCAAAAAGCCATCGGGGATCATCTATATCTTTTCTTAATAATAGCCGGTGATTTTTTAAGTCTTCATAAGATGTTGGCTCGCCAAATTTTTCTATGTATTCTGGGCTGGCCCAAAGTTTTTGCTTAAAGGTGTGGTAAGGAAAAAATTTCCTATTTTGGATATTATCCACAAAAAAGGTAAGGCCTATTTCATTTACAGCGAAAGTTTTTGGATCAACACGTTCGGACTGTTTAAAATCAATATACAAATCAGGATTATCAAAAATAAAGTCCTTAATATAATCCCCAAGGTAATAATGAAGGACTGTGTGTGTCGATGTTATTATGACATTTTTATCTGCACAAGAATTTTGCTTAAGACCCTGTTCCGCAAATTGAATGACGTATTTCATATACTGAATAATTTTGTTGGCATTCATCGTCGGTGTATACTTTCCCGTCTTGGAAAGTTTGGTAAACAATTTACCAACGCCTATTTTTTTCTCAAACCTGGTCAATCCTATGCTAACCAAGGAAGGATTTATTTCAAGTTGCTTTGCGACTTCAGTGGTGCTGCCCAAATCATAAAGGGCGCAAAATATTTGTGCATCAAAGATTGTAAAATTTATTTTATTTTTGTTCATTTTATGGCCTCTATCTTTAGTTATACACACAAAAAAGTCACATTCAATTTTAAATATACAAAAAAATGTTTAAAATTTAAAAATTAATCATTGACTTTCATCTTTTGGAACACTAAATTTATTTTTAAGGGACTACTTTTATTCCTTAGCATTCTTAACAGGCTAAGGAAACAAGATTATGCGGTTCAAATCCGCAGTACAAAATGGCAAGACCTGGCTGGTTTTAAAGATGAGATGAGATTTAAGCGGTGCCAAACCAGGCCTAACCATAGGGACGGATCTCTTTCAGCTTTCTTTATCCCTAAAGAAAAGCCTCCCTTTATATAAGAAAGAGCTTCCTATCTTGATGAAAGGCATATGTACAGAATGTCTTTCATCTTCTTTTATATAGGGTTAATCCCGTATAAAAACAAGGGATATATAATAATAACCGCAGGGATTCTCATCACAGTCAATTACTTTACAATTACGGATCAGAATTTTCCCCCACAGTTATTTGAATTTCTTTAACCTTTATTATGAATAGGGGAAGAAGGCAGCATAACTTAAAACAGAAGGGATTTATTGAATGAAAAACTTAAAATAAAAAGGGACCTAAGTAGCAGTAACTACTTCAAGGCCCCACGACTGGAAGTTTTGTGTAACCCTAGTCAGATTAACCATAATCTGTTCTGGCCTAAATTTCCAGCTATTTAATGACAAAATGTAATTTTTTCCATCGTTAAGCATGGGGAATAAATTTAGGAATAAAATAATGACATCTATATTAAAAGACCAAAAACTGGAAAAAGCCCAAGAAATGAAAAGCATCCTTAAAAACATCCTGGAACAAGGCGAAAGGTTGCAAGAATTAAGTGCCGCCGTCCCCCCAATCAAAAATTCCATATCCCAAAGCACACAAGATATTGCTGAATTATCGATCGATCTTATTTATATAATCTGTGATTATATAGGCTCTGCCCCCAAGGGAACAGACCCGTCGTCTTATTAACCTGTAATAATGCCCCCCGTGTTTAACACGGGGTTCATGTTATATAAAAAAAGGCGAAAATAATCTTGCATTTCCGCATAAACCCTTCATTATTACTAAGAAAGTTAACGAAGCTTTCTAAAAAAATGGTTTATCTATATTAAAAGGGAATGTGGTGAAATTCCATAACTGCCCCCGCAACTGTAAGTAGACTGGTTGTCATCCAAGTCATCGGCCACTGGGTTTAATCCTGGGAAGGCAAGGCAACCAAATTATACGACGTCTACAAGTCAGGAGACCTGCCATCTTATAGCCTAGGCTACGTAGTGGAAATAATTAATATAGCACAAGTTATCAGCGACAACGCTTACAATCCGTAGGTTAGGAACATGATAATACCGTGCCAGTGTTAAATATTTGCTATAGTTTTTTTCTTTTGTTCCGGAGGGGGACAAGGAAACATAAAGGATTTACAAATTTTAAGGAATGATAATGGCTATTTATTTCATAGCTATAGCCATAGCTGCATCTTTTGCTTTGTCATCACAGGCCAGCCTTGTGGTGCATCCCAAATGTGTGCCCAACAGCTATGAAAATAAAAAAATATACAAGAAATCAGACACCCGGCAAAAACAATTTATTGACCAAGTCCTGCAAAGAAATTCGTCTGTTTACGTTAAAAGAACAGGATTTTCCGGTCAGGCAGCAACTGTCAGCTTTCGGGGATTAAACCCCACACACAGTTTAATTTTACTGGATGGCGTGCCTTTGAACAATGCATCAAGTGGGCTTTTTGATTTATCCATATTGCAATCAAAATCCATTGATTCTGTCAAAATAATTCCAGGGTCAGCCTCTGTTTTATATGGGGCCAATGCCATTGGTGGCGTTGTTGATATGACAAGTCATCAAGCAACCCAGAACCAAAACAAAATACAAATCGAAGGCGGATCCTTTAACACATTCAATGGCTATACCAATCTTGACCGTGTATATGATTCAGGAAATTATACCCTTTATGCAGAAGGAAACAGAACGGATGGCCTGCCAAAATATGAAAAAAATCGTAAATTTGGGGAACGTAATAAAACGTCAAATGGTGGGGGGGGCGCCCATCTGAATCATGCCTTTCGAATGGCCAATCTTTCTTTGTTCTTGCGGGGCAATGAATCGAATTTAAAGTACGATGCCAGCACAGTTAATATTCCATCTAAACCCCAAAACAATCAATACAGACGAACCAACTTAATGGGGGTAAAATTAACCAGCGATTCCAAAAAATATGACTATCATCATGAACTTTTGATGGCACGATTTAACGATTATTCAAAATATTCCGGGGCATCATTTTCAAATCATTCAAAATACTATGGCAGTTATAAACTTACTTACTATGGGGAACGTAATTCAGATACAAATGTTCTTTTAACAGCAGATAATGAATTTTTAAAAGAACAAGATAATTTCAAAAAAGATGGGGCAGTTATTGGCACAGCATTATCCCATAACCATATGATATTTCAGAATTTTTTCTTAGATATTGGGGTTCGAAATGATTATCATAAAACATATAAAAATCATCAAACTTACTCTTCTGGAATCAGGTATAAGGTTAAGCAATCAACTTTCTTTATATCTTATCGAACTGGCTTTCGTTCCCCCAGTTTGACTGATTTATACAAGCAAGATGGTTATTATGAATCAAATAATAACTTGGGTCCTGAAAAATCTTATTCGATTGAAACAGGGGTGACGACGCCTGTAAATAAATACTATAAAATTCACCTAAGTTATTACAGGACCGTCCTTAAAAATAGGCTGTTACAAACACAACAAAGTAATGGAAAATGGAAAACCCATAATGTGGTGAACGATACCCGTATCGATGGTATTGATTTTCAGCAGACAGTTAATATGAATGAATCCTTGGGTTTTTCCCTGGGGTATTCCTTGGTAAATTTGAACAGACAAGAACCTGGGGTTACCACAGCCATTCCCCGTCATAAAATTAATGGTGATTTAAATTGGAAAATAACAAAAGAAATAGAAAGTCATTTATCTGTACAGTGGGTTGGCAATCGAAAAAGCGGGTCAAATAACTTAAGAAATTATACAATAGTTGACTTTAACTTAGCGCAACACCTAAGCAAAACATCCCAAATATATTTAAAAATTAATAACTTATTTGATGAACGTTATATAATTACCCCAGGGTATCGCACCCCAAGGCAGGAGGTTTATATTGGCACGATTCTTACTTTTTAATTTACTGATTATATCAAATTTTTCCCTTGCGAAAATCGCCAGCTTTGATCTGTGTGCGGACCAATGGTTATTGTCTTTTGCAGAACCTGGCCAGGTTGCCTTTTTAACCCCTTTATCCCAAGACCCAAGTGTTTCTTATTTTCATTCTAAGGCAAAAAATTATCGTATTCAGTCACCAAATATTGAAACCCTTTTATCAGAAAATGTAACGGTGGTTTTGGCAACGAATTATATAAATAAATCTGTTCAACATCTGCTTGAAAAACAAGGGATAAAAGTTATTGTGATTCCCCCCATAAAAAATCTTAATCAACTTCTGTTCTGGGCAAATAGAATCAAAAAAATAACCCTTAGTAAATCTGAAATTATACTGAAATTACAATCAGTTAAAGAAGACACCCCCCCAACTGAAACTGCCCTTTATATTGGAATAGGGGGATCCAGCCCAGGGACAGAAACATTGGTTGATCAAGCCATAAACTTGGCAGGATTTAGAAATATTAATACGTCCAAAGGTTGGAGGTATATGGGCATTGAATCCATTATCACCCAAAATCCTGATTATATATTTACAACAGGGGTTGGCACAAAAAATTATGCTTTTGTGAATCATCCTGCCTATGACAAACTAACAAAATCAACCATAATGCCCATTGCACAAAATCATACGGTCTGTGCCTGCCCCCAATCATTTGTTGATTTTATAAAGGTGTTAAAAAATGCAAAAAAATAAGTATCAAAAAAGCATCTTTATTTTATTTTCCATGATGTTTGTTTGTTTTATTGGATCCCTTTTAATTGGAAAAGTTAATATTTTTCCTTCATTATTCGATTCAAAATCCAATGAAATGGCTTTTATAATTCTGTCTGAAATACGTCTGCCCCGTACTTTGTTGGCCCTTTTGGTCGGCGCAAGCTTGGGCTTGTCAGGGGCAATTTTGCAGGGATTTTTACGCAACCCCTTGGCTGAATCCGGTATCGTTGGTATTTCTTCGGGGGCAGCCTTGGGGTCTGTTTTATGCATCAGCTTGGGGGTCAGTGCTCATTTTTCTTTTTTAATTCCTTTATTTGGAATGGCAGGTGCCACCATAACCGCAGGCTTTCTTTACATTATTTTGAAAAAATATTTTAATGTATACACCGTTATTTTGGTAGGTATTGCCATTAACAGCCTGGCAAGCTCTCTCACTTCTGTCATATTAAATATATCTAAAAACCCCTACTCTGCTTTGGAAATTATTTTCTGGCTGCTGGGATCATTAGAGGGACGCACTATGGATCACGTCATATTATGCCTGCCCTTTATAATAGTTGGATGGGGTATATTGTGGCACACACGCCAAGGTCTGGACGCCCTTTCCTTGGGGGAAGAAACGGCCCAAAGCCTGGGGTATTCTGTAAAAAACACATACCAGAAAATTATTGTGGGGGTGGCCTTATGCATTGGGGCATCAGTTGCTGTTTCAGGAATTATCGGGTTTGTTGGATTGGTTGTACCGCATATACTCCGCCTATGGGTTGGACAAAAACCCAGTAATTTATTGGTACCTTCTATGCTTGGCGGGGGAATCATTGTATTAAGTTCAGACATTATCACAAGGTTGCCCCTATGGGATACGGAATTAAAACTTGGGGTTGTCACATCTTTAATCGGGGCCCCCTTTTTCATACACTTAATTTTTAAATATAGGAAAAAATATGCTGGAATTTAAAAATATTAAAATGACATTTGATCATAATTCTGTCCTGGAAAATATCAGTGGGGAATTCACGCCTGGAAAATTCATTGCTGTGACAGGGAAAAATGGCAGTGGCAAAACAACCTTAATCCGAATTCTTGCAGGCCTTCAAAAACCAACTGCCGGACAAGTTTATTTTTACAATAAAAATGTCTTTGATATCTCTGTAAAAAGATTGGCGGAATTAAGAAGTTATATTCCATCAAATTCTTTGTGTCATTGGGATTTATATATTGAAGATATTATTAAATTAGGCCTTCTTAAATCAAAAGAATCAAAGGCTGAAAAACACCTAAAGGTCCATAACATCCTATCTGATTTGGGGTTAGTTGAATTCAAAGGGCGGGAAATAAATACTTTATCATCTGGGGAAAAAGCCATGGTTTATCTGGCACGTGCGCTTATATCAAATCCTGATTATATTTTTGGCGATGAAATATTATCAAACCTTCATCAAGATAATCAGCATAAAATTATGCGTTATTTAAAGGCCCTGGCAGCCAAAGGTAAAGCTGTCATTTTAATTACCCATAACATGGATATGGCAAAAGAATATTGTGATTCTATTTACAATCTTGATTCTGGCCAATCTTTGAATACTCTACATTGCAGGTATGGCCAATTTGGAAATACCGTAATATATAGAAAATAATTATAAATATATCTTGATTTATATTTTAAAGTATTTATATGTCTTGTATTAATTTTTGAGATTACTGAGATGAAATATACCAAAAAATTTATATTATTATGTTTGTTAGCCTTGTCCATTTCACAAACAAGTCATTCTGCAGAAGATGAAAGCCTTAGACCCCTCAGTCTTTGTCGCCAAATGGCTGACGGTCTTTTGCGCATAATAATTGATCCAGAAGATATTATTAACACACCGGATCTTGGATACGCTACTGAAACAATCCATATCATAAATATTGGTGAAGGGATTGAAATTGAACGGATTTCTGAAAACCTTGTCAGAATTGGTGAAAGTTTTTTATATGTTAATGATGAAAATAGGGTTCTGGAACAAGTATATTCCCGCGGAATCCCCTTGCAAAATTTTATAAGATTATTATTTGCCGCCTAATTTATATTTTTTCTTCCAAGTCATATAAGCCAACGGATGGGAAAAATGCAGCATGCACGACGTAAAATAAATGTATCGTGCATCCGATGCCATTGAAAAAATAAATAAGGTAGCAATCAACGCTCCTCCTGATAAATTCATCATTAACAAAGGCCTTGCATATGGCGATTTTTTGTATTGAAAAACCCCGTAAAAAATATAAAACAATAAAATTGGCAGGTATAAAACAAAAGATGTTAACAAACGTGCCAATCCCATAATTCCATATTCTTCTGCAAAATCAAGGGCTTGTAAGACTGAATTGGTAACTCCTGCTTTATAGCTTAAAATTTCATTTCTGGTCTTTGCCATGCTTTTACTTACTTGATGATTGAATAATGCAGATCGATGTTTCAGGTAAGAAAGAGGGTAATTGGCAATCGCCTTATACCAAACGGTCATCAAATTTTCCCGTTCTTGTTCAGTTGCCCCACGCTTTAAGAAAGTTGGATTACCCACAAAGACCATGCTATCCACCCGATCGGTTTCATATATTTTTCGTAAATTTTCCAGGGTAAAACCTGGGGTACCAATATGGCTTTGGGGAATAAGATTTTTATTAATATCTAAACTGATGCCAGCCAAATCATAAAGCTTTACATACTGCCAACTGTGTTCTTGTTTTGTATTTAAATAACGTTCAAAACTTGTAATGGAGATGAAAAATAAAGAACCTGCAAGGACGGTCTTAAGAATCAAGTGATATATGTTTTTATTATTTTGCAAAACTGCCCACCACAAAATAATAAAAGGCAGAATAAATTTCGCCTGGAACTTAACAGCTGTTCCATAAAAAAGAAGGATGAATAAAGCAGCATTGATCCAAACAGAAAGTCTTTTATTTTTCAAGTCATGGTAAACCAAAATTGCAACAGACATCAAAAAGCAAAGGGTAAAACCAACATCTTTTAATATGAAAAAGGCATATCCAAAAATGGGGGGAAACAAGGGAACCAAAACATAATACCATTTTAATTTGGAATCTTTAAAAAGACAAACAAAGATTAAAGCCGATCCCCATAATAATAGCATTTGGGTCATTAATAAAAGGCCTGGCCCTGGATAAATGGCATTCAGCAAACCCCAATAAAAAGCCATCAATGGAGGATGGTGATCAGTGTAATTACCCTGTAAAGCTTGTTGAAGCTGAAATAAACTGTCAGGGCGCATCACACCCGGCCAGAAAACAATTAGGGACAAAGAAAATAAAATCCCAATGGATATATACGGTAATTTTTTATAAGTCAATTTCATGCCTGCATCATATCGTAAATTCTATTTTTTGTTAAAAATTATTTTTAAATGACACAATTGTATCATCAATTTTACTGGCATCATTTCCACCGCACTGGGCCATATCTGGACGGCCACCGCCCCCTTGACTTCCAAGCGCTTCGCTTACAACCGTAATTAATTTTTTGGCATCAAAACGATCCAATAAATCTTCTGTGACCCCAACTGTTGCCGCAACTTTGTCATCAATTTCAGCAATCAAAAGAATAACAGCAGACCCCAATTTCTTTTTCAACGCATCCACCATCGGACGTAAATCTTTGGCGGGCACCCCTTTTAATGCCTTGGCATATACTTTTGTTCCTGCAATTTCTTCGATATCATCTGCATCAGATTTACCTGTTGAAAAAGCTTGTTGCCTTGCATTTTGAACTTCTTTTTCCAATTTTTTACGGTCTTCAATCAAAGATTCCACACGGGATTTTACCTGCCCCGGGCTTACTTTTAAAACGCGGGCCAAATTATTTAAAATATCTTGATTTTCTGCTGCCAAGTTTTCTGCTGCTTCGCGGGTGACGGCTTCGATACGCCTGACCCCTGATGATACAGAACTTTCACTAACAATTTTAAAGAATCCAATATCACCCAGCCTGGCAACGTGCGTGCCCCCACAAAGTTCTGTGGAAAATACTTTTTCTTCTTCCGGCGCGCCCATGGAAACAACGCGCACTTCGTCGCCATATTTTTCCCCAAACAAGGCCATTGCCCCAGCTTTCACCGCGTCATCTGGATGCATCACTTTTGTCATAACTTCGTTATTCATGCGAATTTGATGGTTCACATCCTTTTCAACAATACGTAAATCTTCATCGGTCAAAGCACTTGGGTAACTAAAGTCAAAACGCAGACGATCTGGACTAACCAAGGATCCTTTTTGTGTCACGCTTTTACCCAAACGGCGTCGCAAAGCTTCGTGCAATATATGGGTGGCAGAGTGATTGGCCCGCAATTTACGACGGCGATCCCCATCCACATACATTTGCAAAGCATCCCCAGCTTTCAAAGTCCCCTTTAAAAGGGTCGCCTTGTGCACATGTAAATTCCCCACAACTTTCAAAGTATCTGTGACTTCCAATTTTGCATTATCTGAAATTAAGACACCCGCGTCCCCCATTTGCCCACCAGATTCCCCATAAAATGGGGTTTGGTTTGTCACAACAAAAACATCGCCTGACGTTACGTCAGATACCTGTTTGCCATTTTGAACCAACGCCATCACCTGACCTTCGGCAGATTCTGTTTGGTAGCCTAAGAAATCCGTCGCACCAACTTTTTCACGAATATCAAACCATATATCATCGTCTTTTTGTTGCCCAGATCCAGACCAAGACGCACGGGCGACATCACGTTGTATTTTCATACATGTTGCAAAACCTTCCAGGTCAACTAACTTGTTTTCATGACGCAAAATGTCTTGGGTTAAGTCCAAAGGAAAACCATAGGTATCATAAAGTTTAAAGGCAACGTCGCCGGCCAATGTTCCTTTATCTGCAACTTTTGTGGATTCTTGTTCCAGCAAACGCATCCCCGTTCCCAATGTTTTTTGGAAACGTTCTTCTTCGGTTTTCAGCGTCACTTTAATAAGCTCTTCCGCGCGGCCAAGCTCTGGATAGGCTGCCCCCATTTTTTCAATTAAGGTTGGAACCAACTGCCACATCAAGGCATCCTTACACCCCAAAATATGGGCATGACGCATGGCCCGGCGCATAATACGACGCAACACATATCCGCGTCCTTCATTCGATGGCAAAACCCCATCTGCCACCAAAAAACTGCAAGAACGTAGGTGATCGGCAATCACACGTAAGGATGTAATTTGATCACTTTTTGGATCAGCCTTGGCTTTATCAGCCGCTGCCATAATAATATCTTGGAAAATATCGGTATCATAATTATTGTGCACACCTTGTAAAATGGCTGACAAGCGTTCAATCCCCATGCCTGTATCAATACAAGGATTCGGCAAATTTACCATGGTCCCATCAGGCATTTTTTCATACTGCATGAAAACCAAATTCCAGATTTCAACAAAGCGATCGCCGTCTTCGTCTGGTGATCCCGGAGGGCCCCCTGGAATATGCGCCCCATGATCATAAAAAATCTCTGAACAAGGTCCGCAAGGCCCTGTATCCCCCATTGACCAAAAGTTATCAGATGTGGCAATACGAATGATTTTATCGTCTGAAAACCCAGCAATCTTTTTCCACAAAGTGACGGCCTCATCATCTTCATGAAAAACTGTAACGCACAGTTTTTCTTTCGGCAGGCCATATTTTTTGGTCATTAAATTCCAGGCAAATTCAATGGCCTGTTCTTTGAAATAATCCCCAAAAGAAAAGTTCCCCAGCATTTCAAAAAAGGTGTGGTGGCGGGCTGTGTACCCGACATTTTCAAGGTCATTATGCTTTCCCCCCGCACGAATACATTTTTGGGATGTCGCCGCCCGATTATAAGGACGGGTTTCAAGACCCGTAAAAACATTCTTGAATTGGTTCATCCCGGCATTGGTAAACATTAAGGTTGGATCGTTATGCGGCACCAACGGACTTGACGCGACAACTTCGTGCCCATTTTCTTTGAAATAGTTTAAGAAAATTTTACGTATTTCTGCTGTGCTTATAGTCATAATATCCTCATATCCTTTACCAAATTATCCCAAGACGTGCTTTTTGGGTGAATTTAATCCTCACTGGAAGAAAATAACTTTATTTTATCCTCTTTGCAATTGCAATTTAAGGCCTTCCTACTGTATTATACATGTAATCAATGTTAAAGGGCTTTTTGCCCGTTAAAAGGAATTCAATGAAAGTATCTGAAACTGTTAAATCAATTCTTAGTAACTACGAAAGTGATAACAAGGAAACCTTAGGAAACCTTGAAAAAGTTTTAATGCATGGGGCCCTGGGGGGAACAGGGAAATTAATTATTCTGCCTGTAGACCAAGGGTTTGAACATGGGCCAAGTCGCAGTTTTGCCTGTAATCCCAGTGCTTATGATCCCCATTACCTTTTTAAACTGGCAATTGAATCCGGCCTGTCTGCTTATGCGGCCCCCCTTGGTGCCTTGGAATCTGGCGTCAAAACCTTTGCTGGGCAAATCCCCACCATCTTAAAAATGAACAGTGCCAACAGCTTGGTTGATTCAGCCATTTATAACCAAGCTATTACAGCCTCTGTTGAAGACGCCGTTCGACTTGGATGTGCAGGCATTGGATTTACGATTTATCCAGGGTCTGACTATACCTATGAAATGATGGAACAAATTCAATATTTATCCCAAGAAGCCAAAGCCGCAGGATTATTTACCGTTATATGGTCATACCCCCGCGGGAATGTATCAACAAAAGGCGAAACAGCCATCGATGTTGTTAGTTATGGCGCGCACATGGCGGCCTTACTTGGGGCCCATATTATCAAAGTGAAATTACCAACTGGGCATATTGAAAATGATGCCGACCGCGAAGCCCTCCAAGCAGCAGAAGTAAAACTGGATACCTTGGCAGAGCGAGTCAGCTATGTCAGAAAATGTACATTCAACGGGCGTCGAATTGTTATTTTTTCAGGGGGGTCTTCAAAAAATACCGAAGCAGTCCTGGAAGACACCCAAGCCATCAAAGACGGAAAAGGTTTTGGATCCATCATTGGGCGGAATGCTTTTCAACGGCCAAATCATGAAGCAATGGACTTGCTTAATAAAATGATAGACATATATAAGTCATAGTTATAGATTGTAGCTATAAATTTACAAGGAATTTGCAATGAAAGTTAACGCAAACACAATTCGCCCAAGCAATGTGATTCAACACAAAAACAAACTGTGGGTCGTTGTGAAAATTCAACACACCCAACCTGGCAAAGGCGGGGCTTATGTTCAAGCTGAATTAAAAGGCCTGGACGGGACAAAATTAAATGAACGTTTTCGTTCCAGCGAAGATATTGAACGTGTGTATTTTGATGAAGCGCCCCATCAATTTTTATTCGAAGATGGTACTGATTGTACTTTCATGGATACAAATACTTATGACCAAATTATGGTCAGCAAAGAATTGGTTGGCGCCCCTGTTGATTTTCTTCAAGAAAGTATGATCGTCAAAGTCTGTAGCCATGAAGGAAAAGTCATAAGCATTGAATTACCTGACACCGTCATTATGACTATTATTGAGGCAGACGGCGTTGTAAAAGGCCAGACAGCTTCGTCATCTTACAAGCCAGCTATTTTAGAAAATGGTCGCCGAATTATGGTGCCCCCCCATATTGGGACAGACACAAAAGTTGTTGTGAATACAGCTGATGGGTCGTATGTAGAGAAAGCAAAATAAATGTATCAAAGACGCCTAACAACCCCTTCCCCAAGTGTAAACGTTATGATTGCGGCTGCTTATAAAGCTGGATCAAAACTTCTTAAAGATTTCAAAGAAGTTGAACGCCTGCAAGTATCAAAAAAGGGACCTGGCGATTTCGTTAGTACTGCCGATAAAAATGCAGAAGAAATTATTCAAGCTGAATTGGAATATGCACGCCCAGATTTTGGCTTTTTAATGGAAGAATCTGGCGAAGTTAAAGGGAAAGATCCTGAAAATCGCTGGATCATTGACCCCCTTGATGGCACAACAAACTTCCTTCATGGTATTCCCCATTTCGCCGTCAGCATTGCCCATGAAAAACGTGGCCAAATTATTGCTGGCGTAATTTATGACCCAGTTCATGATGATATGTATTGGGCTGCTGATGGATTTGGGGCTTACGTTAATAATGAACGCCTTCGCGTCTCAGCACGTCAAAAATCTGGAGACCTATTATTTGCAACAGGGCGTCCCCATAAGACAAAGCAAGATTATTCTGACTTCCAAAGTGTCTGCCAAGAAATTTCCAGTATTTCATCTGGTATTCGGACAACAGGTTCGGCTTGTTTGAACCTTGCTTATGTTGCCGCCGGACGCTTTGATGGCTTTTTTGTTGAAGGCCTTGCCCCTTGGGATATGGCTGCGGGTGTGATTTTAGTTAAAGAAGCCGGCGGACATATTTCAGCTTATGATAAAAAAGTAGACCCCATTTTTGACGGATCCATAATTTCCGGAAATGAATTGGGCTTTAAAATCATCCAAAAACTTGTAAGAAAATAAGTTAGGTAGATTTTTCTACTACGTTATATCTATTATTATTTTGGTTCTGCAAAGGCCAAAATTAATCCGTATTCTGGTTTATCAATTACTGAGAATTTATAATTATTTCTTTCAAACCCCAATAGTCAGAAAAAACTATTATTTTCTATCACATTAAAAAGTACTTTTAGTAACACTAGTCTTTTTCTGGGTTAATTTATTTGTTAAGGAATAATATAGAATATATAGCATCACAGATAGCATTAATAAAGGATTTATAAATATCTCTAAAGAAAATCCCTGAAAAAAAATATAATTTTTTGGAGCTAAAAGAAGTGTACTTGTCAAAGTGATAATTTTGAAATGTCTTGTTTTTTTATATTCTGATTTTTTCATAGGTATTAATAAAAACACAAACAAAACTACCATATAATATGTTGTAAAAATTGTTGAGCATAATACATAGATTGAAATTATTAAAAATAGAAATGTATATGACTCAATTCTTTTTTTATAATAGAGCCAGCATGATGTAATAGATAGTAATATTCCAGTAATTAAAATTACTGGATTTAAAAAGCTAAAAATTTGATAAGCACTACCCTTACAAAAACTCATTACTGGTATAGTGAACAGTCCAAGCAAGGAGTTATTATAACCGTGTCCTGCCAGTCCTAGTACATATATATCAAAATAAATTTTTACGCCCTTTAAAAAATTAAGAAATGTATAGTCGGAATATAAATAATTAACTATATTTAAAAATGATACAAAAATAATTCCTGCTAGAAGTATTGATATCATAGAAAGTTTAATTGACTTTTTAAACCCAAATACAAGGAATAGTAACATAAGAAAAATAGAATTGGGCCTAATATTAATCATTATTGCAAGTAAAAGTGGTAACACATAAATATATTTTTCATTATTGAATATCTTAAAGATAAATAAAATGGAAAGGATTCCCATAGTAAGCGAATATAAATGTCCTCTCGTCAAGACAACTAATATAGGATAGCTCAACATTATTACTGTATAAACTCTAAAAAAATCCTTTGACTTGAATTTGATAAAATAACCTAGAAGCAGAAAAAACAAAGAGAACGTTATAAGATAAAACAGAAAGACCAATACTGATGGGTTTATAAAGGTTAATATTTTTGCAAGAAGAAGATATGCGGCAGCTGACAGTGGGGGAGCAACGAAATGTGCTAGATTATTTGAGTGTAAAGCCTCGATTTTTCCATGAGGGTTATGTAGTAAGAAATTTTTATACAACTCATTCCATGTAGAATAATCATAATCTGAAATATTACCAAAAGATAAAGCAAATTTTATTAAATCTGCGTGTAGATCCTGTGGTATACATAAAAATGTATTAAAGGGATATCCAATGCCATACGCTGATGCCAATGAATTAAACATTGCATTCAAAAGTGTCAAAAAAAATAAAATATAAAAATAATTAAGTATACTTTTATTTAAAATTTTATTGATCATTAAAAACCTCCACATATAAAGTTAGCTTTTGATATTATATCGATCCAAGCCCCTAACCTGTGCATGAATAGCCAAAATATATTCTCCTAACAAGCCAAGAAAAATGAATAAAAAACCAAAACTAAAAGAACCAAAAACAATTATTGTAGCAATTCCATCAATTTCAAATAAGGACCTGTTAAAGATATATAAACCGATATTTAATAATGCAAACAATATAGAAAAAAAGCTAATTAAAAAGCCACCCAAAGTTAATGGTCTAAAAAAATGAGCTCCTGAGGAAATAAATCCATTTATTGCATGATCATATAATTTGATATAATTATGCTTTGAAATGCCAAAAAGCCTTGATTCCCAAACATATTCGTGGAACTGAATATCATCAGTTATATTGGAAATCATGCCTCTTAAATATGGATAATAATCATTACGTATTAAACATTCATCAACTACCCATCGATCAATAACTCCAAATTCCCCGACATTTTGATTAGTTTTGCGGGGGCTTGTAAAATTTAATATGCGATAATAAGCTAAACGTAAATTCTTGGTAAAAAACCCTTCTTGCCTATCGGTTTTTTTGCCAAAAACACCTGTTTTAGTAGATTTACTTTTTAAAACAATCATTTCTTCTAAAGTTTCGATTGGATCCTGCATGTCCACTGGCAACATAGGGACAATCCACTGCCCTTTCGCATATTTTAGGCCAATATACGAAGATCTATAAACCCCATAATTACGTTTATTTTCTATCACAGTTATCCAATTATGTAATTCATTAAACTCCTGTAATAACTCACCTGATCCATCAGTAGAAAAATCATTAACAATGATTAAATCAATTAAAAAACGATCACCTAAATTACTTCTTAGTACAATAATTTTGTGTATAAAAAGAGGAATACTTTCAAACTCATTAAAACAGGGGGCTACAATAGAAATTTTAATCATTATCAAATCTCAATTATTTCAAAATGAGGGAAAAAATTCAAAACCTTACCTTTAAAACCAATCTTTTTTAACTTATCAATCATTGCTTCTTTATAGTTCCATGATAACAAAATGGCAACATCAGGTATATTTGATTTTTCTAAATCACTCCAATAATTCACAACAGCATCAGTTCCGGGAAAGAATGTCCCTCTTTTTGCCAGGGTGTCATCAACTGGTTTTAATCTGTTATATTCTGCGATAGCGGTTGTATTTACTAACACAACACCTCTAGCCGGCGCACCTAATAATAAAATTGGCGTGGACTGATTGGGAATATGCATTTTAATCATTTTGTTTATATTTTCTATAGAAATTGCAATTTTTTCATTGAGTTTATAGTAAAAATCTGACCCATTCATTCCTAATGCCATCTCATTATTAAGAAGGTCTTCAAATTCGTTATTTTCAATATATAATCCAGTATTACCACATTTATTACAAATAATCCTTAAACTCCCACCTTGTGTATTTATTTTACGAGCATAAATAGGATTCAAACCAGCTAATTTCAGCATATTAGTTAAAGATACTAATGTATGATTAAAAACATGTTCATGGTAAACCGTATCGTAATTACCTGAAAAAACGGTATCCAAAGCATAAGCCACTTCAAACACAAAATATCCGCTTTCTGAGAGTAATTCTGCTATGTGATTAAATGCATCCTGAACTGACGGAAAATGTGCAAAAACATTCAATCCAATGATAACATCATAGCCATTCCCATTAGAACGATCTAGAAGCTCTTGCAAAGATTTTTCCCCAAAATGCTTAAAAATAGTTTTATGCTTAATGTGTACTGGCAAAGAAGACATATTTTTGGCAGGATCGATACCTACAACCTTGAAACCTTCCCTATCTAAAAATTCCATTAAAGTACCATCATTGCAACCTACCTCAAGAATATTATTGGCATTTTTAAAATTGGCTTTTATAAATTTAGAGACTGATTTTAAATGGTCTACATTATCCACCGAAGCTTTACTAAAATGTTTATAATTTCTAAAAATTAAATCACCAAAAGGAGGGTTAACTAATTGACAAGATTTACAATCTAAGCAAACAGATAAACATAGGGGATATGTTTTTTCTGTTATACTTTTATCAACATCAAAAGAATTGACTAATGGCACCGAACCAAAATTATAAATTTCAAAAAGTTTGCCCGAGGCACATGAAAGACAGATCATTTAATTCCCATATTACTTAGATCGAATAGTGGCTATTCTTTAAACACATAAAATCTTGATATTAAATAAAATATACTTGTATAAATAGACATTCCTACAACGTAACAAATATACTCACTTATACCAATACCTAATAAAATTGCAAACACTAAACTATTTAAACCTAATGAAATTGCTACGGTTATTAAAAATCTAAAAAAATATTTAAAACTATACGTTTTTTGGAATACCCAAATAGAATTGGATATATATGAAACCATTGCGCCAGTTAAAATAGATATTATATTACTAGTTTTTATATTCATTTCAAAAAGTGTCAAAAAATAAAATGCAGAAAAACTTATCAGTGTATTTAACATACCTACAATAAGAAACTTAATAATTTTCACACTTTCTTTTTTAGAGAGCACTTTTAATGTCTTTTAAAATAACATGCATGGAATTTTCAAATTCAAAATTATAATTTTTCTTGAATTTTTTTGTACTCATCATGAAATTATATGTGGGGGATGACTCTAAGTGATTAATTTGACTTGAAAAATAACTACTTACAGTGTTGGCAAAATATTCCATAGACCCATTAACATTACACAAGTTATAGTAACAATTAACAGGCCTATCATTATCAATGATTTTTTTTATAGCACGACATAAATCCTTTATAAATAGAACAGGCCTAGCTGCACAAGGATTACCAAGATTCAGAATTCCATTTGTAATTGAATCTTTAACCATTTTGTTCAGTAGTAGCTCCCATCGCATATTAGGAGATGACCCAACCACTGTTCCAAACCTTAAGCCAACAAAATTTTTTCCCTCTAAAGACATATAATTATCGAATGAAACTTTAGAAAAATCATAAGAATTAAGGGGATTCGTCAAATCTGAATTTTCATCTGAGTAGTGATAACCTGGAGAATTATAAACACTTCCGCTACTTGCGTACACCAATAACCCATCATATTTTTCATTTAACTCAATTAAACCTAAGAGATTATTGTGAATACATCCAATTGGATCCGCTATTGATTGAGGCACACTGGAGTGGCCTGCAAGGAAAACTATACTATCAAATGCATTAAGAAAGTTTGCATTCAGCGATCGATAATCACATGTATAATCAGGTTTTAACATGTTGTTATAAGGCCTACTTAAATAATCAACCGTAGTAAAATTACAGTTTAGTTGAGCAAGATAATTAACTAACTCACTTCCTATATATCCATTTGATCCAATAAGCAGAGTTTTTTTATTTGAAATAAATTTCACTAATAAAACCTTTCTATGTAATTTATTGATTAAGTTAGATAATTATCTAAATTATAATAGGTCTATATTTTAATTAATAATATAATATTTTGAAAGTCCTATCTTAGCCTATTCTTTAACGTTTTAGTTGTATGTATCAACACACCTTTTACTCTATCACCCTGTCAAATACATTTAAACCTTGCAAATTAATTTGTTTTATTTTGTAGTATAGTGTAAGAATTATGATATTAAAATTTCCATTAAACACTAAGGAAAAGAATGAAAAGAGTTGCTGATATAATAGCCAATGTGCTTGCCAATAATCAAATTAACGATGTATTCATGGTGACAGGTGGCGGGGCCATGCATCTTAATGATGCCTTTGGGCGCCACAAAGAACTTAAGACTATATGTTGTCACCACGAACAGTCCTTGACAATGGCAGCTGAAAGCTACTTTCGTCTATCGGGCAAAGTTGCGGCTGTAAATGTGACAACTGGACCCGGGGGGATCAATGCGTTAAATGGTGTGTTTGGCGCCTATACAGATTCTTGTGCGATGGTTGTTATCTCTGGTCAAGTCAAACGAGAAACCATGTCAGCCTATGCCTCTGAATCTTTGCGTCAGCTGGGCGATCAAGAGGCCAGAATTACTGATATAGTTAAACCTATCGTCAAACATTCAATCATTCTTGATGATCCTGAAAAAGCAATATATGAAGTTGAAAAAGCAATATATATTGCAAAAACTGGAAGGCCTGGGCCTGTATGGATTGATGTTCCCATGGATATCCAAGGTGCTTATGTTGATGAAAATAAATTACTTTCTTTTGTGCCGCCCAAAAATAAAGAAGGGACTGAAGCATACGGCGCCCTTGAAGGTGATAAACTTTCAACAGAAATTGATAAAATAATTGAAAAATTACACCAGTCAAAACGTCCTGTTATACTTGCTGGCAGTGGAGTTAGGCTATCAGAAAGTTATACTATTTTTCATGAAGTTATAAACAAGCTTGGAATCCCTGTTACAACAGCTTGGAATGCCCACGATGTTATTGAGGATGACCATAATCTATATGTTGGCAGACCAGGAAGTGTCGGCAACAGAGCAGGAAATTTTTCTGTTCAAAGTTCAGATTTATTAATTGTTCTAGGATCAAGGTTAAATATAAGACAAATCAGTTATAATTGGAAAGCTTTTGCCCCCAATGCTTATAAAATTATGATTGATATAGATAAAGAAGAACTTAATAAGCCTACCTTATCTATTGATCATAGCCTTCACGCTGATTTGTTTGAATTTTTAAATTGCCTGAATTCTAAATTAGATAAATACAAGCGTTCTGATGATCATCATAGCTACCTCAATTGGTGCCGTGAAAGAAAAGAAAAATATCCTGTTGTGCTACCGGAATATTATAAGAAAGAAAATGGTTTTGTTAATCCCTATGTTTTTGTAGACTTATTATTTAGGGAACTTAAGGAAGACGACATTATCGTCACAGGGGATGGTACGGCAGGTGTATGCACACCTCAAGCAGCAGATATAAAAAAAAATCAGCGGCTATATTCCAACTCTGGTAGTGCATCAATGGGTTATGATTTACCCGCAGCAATTGGCGCACATTATGCTAATCCAGAAAAAAGGATTATCTGTATTACAGGGGATGGCAGCATTATGATGAACCTTCAAGAATTACAAATTATTACAGGAAATAAATTACCCATAAAAGTATTTTTACTTAATAATGATGGGTATCACTCTATTCGGCAAACACAACAAAACTTCTTCAAAGATAACCCCATTGGATGTGGTCCAGAAAGTGATCTAACTTTTCCTGACTTTACTAAGATAGCAAATGCCTTTAATTTTGAAACCGCTACATGTAAAACTGAAGAAGATACTGTGAAAGCTATTCAAAAAACCCTAAGTTCAAATGAACCTTTTTTCTGTGAAGTTTTTGTAGATAAAGCACAGCAGTTTTCCCCGAAATTATCTTCAAGAAGACTGGATGATGGCACAATGGTAACCTCTTCCTTAGAAGACATGGCACCATTCTTAAGTAGAGAAGAATTATCGATGAATATTTTAAGTGGAGAATAATAAAATGGTAAGTTCGAATTTTAAAAATGGTGTAATAATATATGGAACAGGTGGAAACGCTACTGCCATTACAGAAATCATAGAAGCAAATAATATTTTTATAAAATTTTACTGCGTTGGCCATAAAAAATATCTAACAAAAAATGAATTTCGTGGTAAAAAAGTTTATATATTAGATGATGTTCCTTCTGAAGAAAGAGTGAATTTACCTATTTTTATATCTAACTATAGTCCCAATTTTTCTATTAAAGATATTAAAAATGATATTCAAAAAAAAGGATTTAAAAATATCTTTGATCTCTATGACCTGGTTAGAATTTTTAATGTAGAAAACACTTTTTACTGGCTAACAAATCATCCTTATGAACAAGCTAATGAAGCTAAAGTAAAAGAAGTAAGAAATTTATTAAGAGATGATTTATCAAAATCAATATTCGATTCAACCGTTGACTGTCGACTAAAGAAAGATTTTTCTAAACTAAAAGAAAATTTAAGCACGCCAAAAGAACAATATCTACCAGAAAACCTTAAGGAATTCATATTAGATAAAGATCTTTATTTTCTTGATGCTGGAGCGTATATAGGAGACAGTTATGATTTCTTCAAATCCCAGGGCGCAATTATAAATAAATATATAGGACTGGAACCTGACCCTAAAAACTATGAAAAGCTTGTTCAACTCGTAAAAAACGAAAAATCACCTATTGAAACACTATTACTCCCTTGTGGACTCTGGTCTAAAACAACCCAATTAAGGTTTAACTGTCAAGATATAAGTGCAGGAAGCAGCATAGGAAACACAGGCGACATATTAATCCAGTGCCTTTCTATTGATGAATTTATAAAAGATTCAAAAATAAATTTAATAAAAATGGATATAGAAGGAGCAGAAATTGATGCAATTAAAGGGGGTATCCATACAATTAAAAATTGTAAACCCATGCTAATGATATCTTTATATCATAAACCAGAAGACCTAATTGAAATTCCTTTGCTTTTAAATGAAATCTGCAAAGAATATAATTTCTTTATAAGATATCACGCATATAATGGGTTTGATATTGTCTTGTATGCATTCCCCAAACAATAACTGGTCTCCACTGAATTCTTAAAGAATTGGGGCAAAAAATATTGCACTAGGGAGTGCTTCCAACAGCAGAAGAATGTGCAAACGTTTATTTGTTCTTAGCTTCAGAAAGGGCTTCTGCTATTATACGTCAAAATATAAATGTAAACTGTGGCGTTTTGCCACAATAAATTGGATAACATATGAATAAAAAAATAAAACTTTCTATAGGGATTCCTGTTTTTAATGAATCCGCTAATTTACCTAAGCTACTTAAATCACTGGAAAATCAACTAAATCCATACACAGAAATTATTATTTCAGATAACAGCTCAAAAGATAATTCTTATAAAATAATGGAAGATTTTAAAAACAACCCAAAGAATAGTGGAAACATAAGTATTTTTAAACAGGAAAAAATATAGGATTTGAAAATAATTTATTATTTATCTCAAAAAAATCTAAATCAAATAGTATTTAGTATTACAATTCATCTAATACATTTTTTATAGATTGAAGGATCTTTTCTTCTGATTCTTTAGATAGTTCTAATTTTAAAAATGCCATTTCACCTATTGTTTTAATTATCGGTGTAAACAAATATTTTCCTTGGGTTTTTTTGTCATTTTTAAGAAGTTGAAGAATGTTTTCAAAGTTAGCTTCCTGTAGTCTTTTAGTGCTATTCACTGGTATGAAAGCCTTGCTAAAATCAAACATATTTTGACAAGTCTCTCTATCAAGATAATTCAAAAGCACGCTTAATTCATTTTCTATTAAAATACCCATAAGTACGGCTGTCCCATGTGGAATTTCATAATCTACAATAGATTCTATTGCATGGCCTAAACTATGGCCATAATTCATAGATCGTCTAATATCAAGCTCAAATTCATCAAATTCAACCACTGTCTTTTTCACGAGTAGGGAACTTATACTAAGGTTTACAAGTGTTTCAAGGTCTTGTTTATAAGCATTATCTTTATTGTCTGTAAAATATTGCGTGAAAAAAGGTCCGCCAGTAATGTGAAGCTTAATAATTTCCCCAATACCTGAATAAATATCTTTTTCATCCAATGTTTTTAAAAAATCTTTATGAATTAAAATCTTTTGAGGGGCAGAAAACAAAGCATGCATATTTTTTGAATTTTCAAAGTTTAAACCACATTTGGCCCCTATGCAGCTGTCAGACATTGAAAGAAGGGTTGTAGGTAAATATATCCACGGCACACCTCTTTTATACATGGCACATGCAAAAGCAGACACATCTTGGATGATACCGCCACCAATTACATATATTTTGGAAGACTTTGTTACATTATTTTTTTTAAATTTCTTAGTTATCTGGATTGCGGTTTCAATGACTTTATTTTCTTCAATAGCCTCAATTTGAATGACCTCACATCTAGAATCAAATTGTTTAAAAAAAGGATATAAGTTATATATATTTTTATCAATTATAATGATAGAGGAATCACAATTCAGAAAACTTTTTTCAAAATAATTCTGCAAATTTTTATCAGAAATTACCTCAACTTCATAGTTCCTTGGCACAGACTTAATTAAGAATTTTTTGTTATCCAAAAGTTCTGGTGAAAATTCAAATTCTTGATCTGTCTCTTATACACATCTGACGCTGCCGACGAGCGATCTAGTGTAG
>CAJXSI010000006.1 GCA_913061155.1 uncultured Alphaproteobacteria bacterium | reverse complement strand
TCTTGGCTAGCACAGTCAGGGAGTAGTTTGCATTTAATTGGCACAGTACTAAACCATACAAATCAAAGCACAACAATGACTTATGCACGCTATGCACCAGATCAAAGAAGGGAAGCTTTAGAAAACCATAGTGAAAAGCTTATGGAGGCAATCACAACAGAAAAATAAAACTTCCCCCCATCTAAAGCACCTAAATCATCTAAATTTATAAGAGACTCCATTTCTTTAATATATCAAAAACTTTGCTCCTGTTACAGAGGGAACAGTCTCTGGGGCAGTGTAATTAGATTTATTAATCTATTTTTTGAAGTAGAGCTCACCCTAGTGTAAAGAATGAAAATTAATATAACAGGCCTTTTCATGTAGGAACCCCCACGCCGTTTTTGATAAAGTCCCTAGACTCAACCTTAAAAATTGTTTCTATTGTATGGTTAAAAAGAGAAACTTTTTTTATTTTCTAGTGTTGAGGCAAAACAAAATGTTGTAAATAATAAAATGGCCCTGCAGAGGGGGGGGTAATGTAAAAGGAAATAATTATGATTATATTTAAAAGAAGAGTTAATATAGGTAGGTCCCAAAAAACAGTATTAATTTTATTATTAAGCTTTATAACAATCCCTATTTTGGGAATGTGTGCGGCGGCCTATGATCCAAGTGATGAATTTATTACGGAGCTTGCAAAGGTTGATAGACACTATGTTCGTGAGCACGGAAAATCCGCGTCTGCAGTAAAGATTGAGGAGTATAAAGCATATTTTGATGGAGATGTGGCAGACTGCCCAGTGGTAGATATATCTAATTTATCTCGTAGAGCTAGAATTATCTTTTTTGCCGAGTGTGTTAATATAAATGTAGATTTTTTGTATGATCAGATCGTACCTGAAGGTGTTTTGCCTCATGCCGATGCCATAGATAATGACATATATGAAGATGGCGGTGCGTTGTATGGAATGTTTGGAAAACACCCTCATCGTACTTTTAAATACAAAAGCAAGAAAGACTTAAAAATCAAATTTGGATCAAAACTGACTGCTACTATCTCTTTCCAGCCACTAAGGTCCCAGCATGGAAACCTTTTCATAAATTTTACAACACCTGCAGAAGTTCCTACTCAATATACGACTCCCGCTTTTGATGGGCTAGTTGATAGATTTGTTGATGAAGATAGAAAAAATAAGGCATTTCTTCTTTTAAAGGATGAGACTTCTTTCCCCATAACTAAGATAAGAACAAGAAAGATATTTAAGGAAGGTTATGTTGAGCACAGTTCGGCCTATCTTAATGCCCTTTCCTTACTTTTTGAGATGGAAAGTTCAAGGAGATATCTTTCTCATAGGGGTGAAAAAGATGAAGGTTTATATAATTTTCCCTTTGCATCGTTACTCGTATTAGCTGAAAACTTTGATGAATTTTTATCGTGTGTGATGGGAGATGTTGATAGTAGAGAAGATAATTTAAAAATGCTTATAAAAAATCACTTTGACCTTAGAGGAAAATTGGCTTCTGTCCTGGGTGGAGAGGATGAAAGTGGTTCTGAAGACGAAAGTGATTCAGATTCCGACTCCGACTCCGAAGATGAATGAGATCCAAAGAAATGCGCTTGAGTTTGAAAAAACTTTGTTGGTATAGTCAGCCTATTGGGTTTTTCTGAAGAGTCGATGAAATGAATATCAAAATTAAAAGACAATGGAAGTATTTGTATAGAGCCATTGATAAAAAAGGCGATACCCTTGACTTTAGGCTTTTCCATAAACGGGGCGTTAAATTAGCAAAACTCTTCATTAAAAAAGCCCTTAAATATGGTCATAAGATTCCCGTAAAATTCAATAAGGATAAGAAACATGCTTATTCTTAAGATATTCGTGAATTAAAAGAAGAAGGAGATTTACCTAATAATCTGATTTACCGGCAAGTTAAATACCTTAATAACAGAATTGAATTAGGTTATCTAAGGACCAAGCGACGAACAGGACTATGTAGGGTTTATAGTCTTTTAAAACAGCCAATAGATGTTTAAAAGGAATTGAGGCAATGGCATGATGATCATACAACAATCTTATTTCCTCAAACTCTTTATCCAATGCAGATTATCTTTGTCTAAAATTTATACAGGACTCTATTAATCTAAATAACTTTTTGAAACAGAACTTTTGGAAGAATAACTCATAAACCCTTTGTTCCCCTAAAAAAATCTATAAACAACAATCCATAAATATTTGGAATGGTATTTCAATCTCTCAAATAATTTTTTAATATTTCTTATTTATCCTTATTCCTGTGAGTCTAAGATATATAAATTTGCATTCTTAACAGCTCCATAAAAATCTGATTTTTCTATGAATTCATTATCAAAATACATAATTGTATGATCTGTTATGGGCATGAATACAAGGAAAAGGTCTGGTATTAAGAAAATAGGTTCATCCTTATAGTATTTATCATACGTATTATCAAAATAGGTTTTTAAACATTCTTTTGTCTTAATGCGAAAATATTGAGAATGAGTTTTAATATAAGTATATATAGCATGTTGGCTATATATATGTAGCCATAAATTTTGAAACTTTTGGCTATGTAATGAATGTTCATGTCTATTCATTTTGTCTAATTTTTCAGTGACTTCTTCTCTTGTGAGCCAATGGTCAAAAACAGAAATAAACTTGGGAGATGCTTTTTCATATTCTCTAATTTCTAGCATTGTAATTAAATCACTAAAAAGAAAATTTATATGATTGTTTTCTTGAGGCGTAGTTTTTATCAAACCCATAAAGCTTTCTCTCTCTTTAATTTTTTCTAGAAATAATTCAATAAATATGCATCATTTTTTAATAGTTGTAACAGAAAATCTTCCCTGTAATGCAATTCACTAATTATTTTTTCTTCTTTTTTTCCTCCTTTTATTATATTTTCAATTGATTCATTGAGCAGGAGTTTATCTCCTTCTGTCATTTCTTCTGGCTTTTTATAATATTTATTGGCTATGTTCAAAATTATAGAAGCACTTGAGAAAATTTTATCTGAGTTGTCTTTCCATTCCATCAGTAGTTTTTTTGAACTCTCCCTTTGACTAAGTATTTTTTTCAAATTTCTCTTATTATGACCTGTAAATAATTTTTTGAAGCTATTAAGCCATATATTATTTGCTTCAAATCTCATCTCATAGAGTTTTTTAAGTTCTTCTAACTTAGTTTCAGAGGTTTGTATAAAGCCCTTTTTATAGAAAATCTCTTCAGAAAGAATTTGCTTCATATCTATTTTTTCAATATAACTATTTATTTTCTTCACTAATTTATTAAAAGAATTTCTTTCTGCAAATACCTTTATTATAAAATCAACGGTTTTTTTCTTTTTTTTATAGATTAAAGGATCATTTTCTTTAGACTCATAGAATTTTTCTATGTTGTAATCGCTTTCGACTGACTTTATTAAATTTAAAGATAATGCAGTAAAATATTTATTTTCTTTATACCTGTTTACCAATATTGTTGATGCTTTCGTAATTGCCACCAAACCAACAATTATCAATGCAATTTTAGCTTTTTTAGATGGTTTGTTTCTTATATATAAAAAGTAAATTAAAAAGGGCAATAATAAGAAATTTGCTAAGTAGCATATTTTTTCTGCGATTTCTTCGGAGCTTGCTTCAAAAAAAACAGGCAATCCCAATAATATAAATAAAAAAGAAGTGAATATTAGCCAATGACCTGCACTAAAATTAAAGATAAACTTTTTCATATTTTTTTCTTCCTTTTATAACCTCGCTAGAATTTTTATCTTGTAACTCAAAAAAATTATTAAACATGCGAAAGAGTTTTCCCACAGTTAGTAACACATAACAATATATCCTCATATATAAAAACATCAAGAGGCATAAAATCTACTCTGCTGATTTTCTATTATTTTTAAAATCTGATAAACCTGATATTTTTATCTGTTTTATGGCTAGATTGGTTTATGGTTTAAGTGTAAGCAAGCAAGAAAGGAGAGAGCTTATGAGTTCAAACATAAAAACCCCTTCAGATAAAATTACGAAATTTCCATACAAACAAAAAGAGAAAGAATTATTTCCGGAGGTTTTAGAAAAAAATCATGGTCGAATATATGACACTTGTCGTGAGTTAAATATTTCTGCGGAAACTTTTTATCAGTGGAAAAGAAGTGATCCTATTTTTAAAAAATCTTGCAAAGAAGTTGAATATAGACTTGTTGATTATGTAGAAAATAAATTATGGGAACATATAGAAAGTGGCTGCGTTAAAAGTCTTTTATATTTTCTAAGATCAAAAGGACGTAAGAGAGGTTGGGACCCAAAAATAGATCCCGATTATAATAATGAAGATAGAGATTTTATAGATTATATGCGGTAGAAAATAATTTTAATAATTTTTTTAACGCATGATTTTCCATACATTTTTCCTGGGGATATTATTGACTACAGCTGGCCCACTCTTAATAAGCCATCCATGGTCTTCTAAGGTTTTAACAATAGGTTCTGCTTGTTTTTTTGTTTTGATTGCATTGAGTGACTTTTGATAAATATCAGGAAGAGAAATTAGGTTTTTATCCCAATTATTATGCAGCCAGTTTAATAGACGTTCAGCTAAGAGTATTGCTTTAGGAACCCGATAAGCCCCTGTTAAACGCAATCGTTCTTCAGCATAATATTGAGCTAATTCAAGACCAGCGCACAAATTTTTCTCATCAATTTCTTTACAGTTAATGTCTTCGATTAAGGATAGAATTCCAGCTAAACGAGCCGCATGTTCTGGAAGTTTGTTTGCTAAACTTTTAATAGGTTCCATTTGACCCCCAGCAATAAGCTTTCTCTCAATTTCATCGGAATAGCTAAACCATATCTCTTTTGCCTTTTCTGTTAAGTGAAGAGCACGAAATTCTAATTCACTATAGATTTTTTCTTTTAAAGGAAGCTTTACATTCAAAAGATCTCTTATAAAGGAGTGGTATTTATTAATGCCCACTTCCACAGTTTGATCCAATCTTTTTGAAAATCTTGTTCCAGCTAGACTTTGTGGTGCTACAATTAAGAACCTTGATAATAAACCCTGGTCTTGGAGTTCCTCATCAGATAGCAATTGTCTTGCAATTTCAGGTTGAGACATAAGGTGGAGGGATAAACGTTTGCCTGATAAAATTAAAGGGCTATCTCCAGCCCTGATTCGGGTGATCAAATTTCCGCCATCCCATAATTTAGAAAGAGCTCCGGCTGATTTAAGTTTATGGTCTTTCCCCATACTATATCCCCCTAAAAACTGACTACCTTCTGTTGTAAAAAGTCCTAAGCTGGGATGGCTTGTGGCCATGAATTTATGGAGTCCTTCTAAGGTAGGGTCTTCACAAATTAAAAGAGGAGGTATAGGTGGAATAGGTTCTTTCAAGTTATTTAATTTTTTTAAAAGATCTTCCGGATTATATGATTTTTTATTTTTACCTTTTAGTAATTGTTGCTTTTCACATTCATATATTTCTTTATTATTTTTATATGAGATTAAATCTTTTTGATACTGCTCATTTAAAGTCTTCTGATATTCTGTGATAGGAAACATAGCTTCATTATCAGCAGAACTTTTTCTGTCTCCACTTTCTGCAATCGAAAGAAAAGAACAGGATAAAGGACGTTCTTGACCCATGGGTAAAACAACATTTGCATGCCCTTGAACAGCTAAGGACGCTGTTGCTAAAACAGACTGTGCACAAATGGGTAAGGGGGCTTGAATCTTATTATGAATAGCCTTAACAGCATTTGAAAGAACTAATGGCAGTATATCAACAGGAAAAAGTTTTGGTTCTCCCATTTTTTTCCTTAAGGGTTGAGGCTCTTCTGGTTTATATTCTTCTGCATTTGTGGTAATACCATAGACATCATTAGGATTCATAGCAGTTTCCTTTTAATAGATCATTAAAGTCGCAATTTACAGGGGGAAGAGCAGTTTTAACAGTATAGCCCTTTCCCCACCACTTCTTAGCTGCTTCTTGAGCAGTATTTAACCCTGAACTATCATTATCGGCAGCTATAATAATTATTTTTGTTATTTCTGGACGAGGAAGAATAAGATTTTTATATCCACTACAAGAAAGAACGGCCCAAGTCGTCAGGCTTGTTTCTTGATAAATACTTAAAGCTGTTTCAATTCCTTCAGCAACAACAATTGTATCAAGGTCTTCACCAAAACGAACTGCTCCACCACTAATGTTTCCTAAAGCCATTTTATTGGGATTGGTATCGGCTTTCTTTTTGCCATCTGAAGATAAAAAGGTTCTATGGATTGCTTTGATGTCATCATCAGGCCAATGATTAATTCCTGCTACCATTGTTGGATATGTTAGACCATTGGAAGCTTTTAATCCGGAGTGATAACGCAGTGTTTTAGGGATAGCATGATTAAGGGCACGGCTTTGAAGGTAAGTATCAACAGGTGTTTTATCTGGTTCTATTGATTGTTCCCAAATTTTAAGGGCATATTTTGAAGTGGATTGACTCCTTGCTTCTGAACAGATATTTTTTCTGCCAATTTTTCTATTTATAGTAAGATGTTTATACTCTTTATAATCTGTTAGAGAGTCATATGCATTTCCTTGACTTAGGTTATTAAGATAAGCATACAGGCTAATAAGGTCACTACCCGAATCATTAGTAGCATGATCAATCCAACTTCCTTTTTCTTTATCAACATAAAAGGAGCCTATATTATTATCTGGCCTAGTAGGGTTGAGAGCAAAATATAACCTTCCATGCCAGCGACCATGAGGGAGCCATGTAGGAATCAAACTATAACTCTTAGACAATAACTTGTTATTAAGGAGTTTAAATTTATGCATTATTTGAAACCCCTTTATCTGAAGTGTTTAAGCGTTTTCTGTTATCTAACCATTCAACAACATCTTTCCAGCGATACCGAATAGCACGACCACTTATACGAATATATGGAGGGGTATCCCCACTGATACGCCTGGCTTCCCAAAATCTTTGACTAAGATCGGTTAACTTTTGAAGATCTACGGTAGATACCAATTGATCAGGATGTGGCCATTCTTTATTTGGGATTATTACTTTACTTATCATGTAAAGATTCCTTTCTATGCTTTATGTTTTGAATAAGCAACTTAATGCTGCTTTTGTTACTATGTGCATTAGACCTTGGGAGAATGGGATAAACAATAAGGAGTGTTGGTTTTTTCTGTTTTGAAAAATTCTTGTTTTAAGCGGTTCTCAAGGGTTTTTTTGAGATTTTTAAAAATAGTTTGGGATTATCCCATTATGAGGATAGGTTTTGTCTTCAGTTAGGTGTTTGAAATTGTTATGAGAATATTCATGGATAAAAGGTTTCAAAATTAAACTGATAGGTCGGAAGATTATCTAGAAAGGCAAAATGTTTAAAAGAGAGCTCTGTGTTTATTACGAATTGTGTTCATCAAGACATTAAAAATGGTGAGAGCAATTTTGGAGGTTTATTATAATCTATCGAGAAAGAATTAGGGCTTCTTCTGGTAAGAGAAGTCCGGTTTTCTTCCAAGAATACTAATAATATTATCCCAACCACCAAGGTAGCGCTTAATACTTTTTAAAGTAGGTTTCTTCTTTGGCCAAGAAATATCTTTTAATTCGTCTATTTGTTTTGCAAGGTCCATGACTTTATATTTTCCCATTTTATTATACTTTTCTTCAAGCTTAGTTATAGCTAAGTGGATTGCTTCTTTTACTACTGTTTTTGAGTTCTTCTTTTGTTTTTGGGGTAAATGGAGGCCAGCTTTGGGTTTTATGTTGTTTGGTTGTGTGGCTTTTTTATTTTGTGTTGGATGGACGGTATTGCTTAAGAATATTTCTTCAGATATATTTTGGAAGGAAGAGGAGCATTGATTAATTCTTTCTTCATTGTATCGATCTACAGATAAGTGTTTCTGAACCTTTTCTTCTATTTCTTTCCTGGTAATTAGTTTTGATTTTTTTATTGTAGAGAAGTTATTTTTCATAGATTGAAGCCCCTAAATATTTTGAAAATTAAAAATGTTAAGATGTATTATCATAAGTTATTATGATGTGCAATTTGTTAACTGATGGTGTTAACTTTAGATACTTTAGGTGAGGCGTAAGTTTAAATTTACTTTTTCAAACCCAAAAAAACTTCTCGTGGTGACTTATTGGTGACTTTTTGATTATGAGTTAAATCATGGAAGCCCCGAAACCCTTGATGAGGGTGGTGGGCACTACAGGGTTCGAACCTGTGACCCGCTGATTAAGAGTCAGCTGCTCTACCAACTGAGCTAAGTGCCCTCATATATCAAAAATACTTAACACTGGCACTGTGTTGTTGCGCTTCTAACCTACCTAAAGTAGGCGTCGTCGCTGATGCCTTGTGCCATCGTTATTATTTCTGCTATTTCAGAATAATACTTAACACTGGCCCATTTTTATGGCCCAGCGTTATTGCGCCATCATTTATTACTTTTACTATAAACTATTAGATTATTACCAAAAATTAAGCGCGCTGTCGATAAAAATTAATCATATCTGGGCAATTTAAATTCTTGATGAACATCAGCGTTTAATAAAAGACCGAATCCAAGTAAAAGGGTAATCAAGGATGTCCCCCCATAAGAAACCAAAGGCAAGGGAACACCAACAACAGGGACCAGCCCAATAACCATGGCAATGTTGATAAAGACATAAATGAATAAAGTCATGGTAATACCAAAAATCAAAAGTTGCCCAAATCGATTCCGGCAGCGAATGGCAATAACCAGGCAATAAAAAATTAATGTCATGTAAACAGTGATTAAGGCCAACGCCCCAATCAGACCAAATTCTTCACAGAACATTGTAAAGATAAAATCAGTTTGCTTTTCAGGTAAGAAATTCAAATGGCTTTGGGTACCTTTTAAAAATCCTTTCCCTGTTAACCCCCCTGACCCTAAGGCAATTTTGGATTGAAGAATGTGATACCCTGCGCCCAAGGGATCTTGCTCTGGATTTAAAAAGGTCATGACACGATTTTTTTGATAGTCATGTAAAAAGTTCCAAGCAAAAGGAATGGATCCCAGGAAAGTTAACCCGGCAATAACAAAGTAACGGGCTTTGGCCCCAGCGGCAAAAATAATACTGACCCCGATCATGACAAGCAACAAAGTTGTTCCCAGATCAGGTTGCTTTAAAACCAGAATAGAGGGCGCAACAATCAAAGCCAACGGGACCAACATAAATTTAAAGTGACGAACTTCTTCTGTCCCAAGCCGGTGGTAATAACAAGCAAGGGCAAGAACCAAACCAATTTTCATCAATTCAGAAGGCTGAATACGAAGAAAACCAATATCAATCCAACGCTGTGCCCCCATGCCAACCATGCCAAAAACTTCAACAGCCACCAATAAAATAAAGGATAGGCCATAAAAGGCATAAGCATAATTTAAGATTACTCTTAAATTTACGATGGCGACAAAAATCATTAATACAAATCCAATAAAGAACCTTATTATTTGAGGTTGCGCCCACGGTAAAAAAGATCCCCCACCGGCAGAATATAACAAAGCAAATCCAAGAAAGCTTAAGCTGGATATCATGATGATAAGAAAATAATTTAAGTTTTTTAACTTCTCAAAAACTTTTATATGTTCACTGTACATTGTCTTGAACTTTCTTTTGTTGTGCCTTTTCGATGTCTTCTTTTTCCATTAATTCTTGCGTTTTTGTCAGAATTTCTTTCCCCATAGGGGCGGCAAAAGAACTTCCAAATCCCAGATGTGCCCCAACAACTGCAACGGCAAAACGGGGGTTGTCAACGGGGGCGAACCCAACAAACAAAGAATGGTTTCTTAATTCCCAAGGCAATTCGCTTTCTTTGCGAACCCCTGATTCACGCTCTGCCATTGTGATGCGTCGAACTTGGGCTGTTCCTGTTTTCCCCCCCATTTGCCATTTCTTTTCTTTAATTCTGGATCGGTAAGATGTCCCGCTGGGACTGTTGACAGCATCGGATAACGCAGCCAACAAGAATTTCAAGTTCTTTTTAGATACATTAAGTGATTTCCCAGCGGGCACATTTTCTTTTTTGGCCAGATGGGGTGTTATTTTCACCCCCCCATTTGCAATTTCTGCCATCATTAAAGCAAGTTGAATAGGGGTCATCAAAACATACCCTTGCCCAATAGATGTTAAGATTGTATCGCCAGGATACCAAGGTAGTTTTTTCACACGTCTTTTCCATTCAGGGCTGGCAATGAAACCACTTTGTTCATAAGGAATATCAATCCCTGTTTTGGTCCCAACCCCCAAGTTTTGGGCGGTGGAAATAATCGGGCCTTCATCAATTTTCTTTGCTGTTTGATAGAAAAAGACATCGCATGATTTCATAATGGCCTGATGCATATCGACAGATCCATGCCCCCCCCTTTTCCAACAGTGAAATTTATGGCGGCCCATCATCATAAAACCAGGACAGAAATAATTTTCTTTTGGCGAAACACCAACATCAAGGGCAGAAAGGGCGAC
Source organism: uncultured Alphaproteobacteria bacterium (assembly GCA_913061155.1). Taxonomy (GTDB): domain Bacteria; phylum Pseudomonadota; class Alphaproteobacteria; order UBA7879; family VGCX01; genus CAJXSI01. Next base: position 39,463 of record CAJXSI010000006.1, on the reverse strand, counting down.
AGCAATTTTAAAGGTAGAGGCCGGACTGTACTGACCAGATATAACCTTGTTTGTCATGGGGGCATACTTGTTATTAATTAAGCCATCCCATGTTTTTTGATCAATACCATTAAAGAACAGTTCAGGGTCATAACCTGGAACAGAGACTAAAGATAAAACTTCCCCTGTGTGAATATCTAAAACAATTGCGCTTACACTATTATAAGGTTCCAGCAACTTAGATGTATAATCTTGCAAATCTTTATGAAGGGTTAGGTGTAAATCTTTTCCAGGTATGGATGGGGTGTATCTCAGTTCCCTAATAATTCGGCCATGCGCATTTACTTCTACTTCTTTTTGCCCAGCAATTCCTTGCAACGAAGCTTCGTATGATTTTTCAATTCCATTTTTCCCCACCTTTGCCCCAGGCAGCATAAGGGATTTATCTGTCTTAGCTTCCTCATCTGATGGTGCCGCAATATACCCAAGGGCATGGGATGTATGTCGACCTAACGAATAATCCCGACCACGCCCTTCCTCTACGGATAAGCCAGGCATTTCCAGCATATTTATTTCAATGGCCGAAACCTGATCCCATGTCAGATCATCTTTAACAACAGTTGGTAGGAACCGGGGCTTTTGTTTTATCTTTTTTAATATTCTGTCAATTTCATCTTGCGAAAGTGATAGGACAGAAGATACTTGTTGAAGTGTTTTCTTTATATCAGGGGAATCTTCTGGAATTAAAATCGTTCGGTAACTTATGGTATTTGTTGCAAGCGGCTTGCCATTTCTATCATAAATATGCCCCCTATTTGGAAGGGTCAGACGAACACGTATTCTATTGTCATCAGACAAAGTTTTATATTGTTCAGAGTGCAAAACTTGAAGAATATACAGGCGCACAACAATGACAAACATCAAGACAAATTGGATAAATGCAATGATGGCAATTCTTTTCAAGAATTCATTTTTGCTTGTATGTTGCACGTTATTCGTCCTTAATCTTTTATCTTATTTAATAAATACGTTAACCATGGGTATAAAACCACGCTTAAGGTATTTTCCAAGAATAGAGGGGTCGCATCTAACCAAGTCTGTGAAATAAGGCTGGCAATACCCCATTCAATAACCATTAATCCAAGGGATAAAAAGAATAAAACCATCCAGCTCATGAAAAAGGATGCGTTTAATAAGTATTGGCGTTGTCCAAGAACGGCCCCGTACAAAAATAAAAATTCTAAGGTGTTTTGCCCCAGATAAGTTCCCCCCAGGGCATCATCCAAAATACCTGCCAGAAATATACCAGGGACAGGAAGTAACTCTGCCCGGTGGATTGTCCAGTAATAAATCATTGGGAACGTTAAATTTGGCTCTAGGGGAAGTGCCCTAAAAACATGAAAACGATCAAGAATAACCGCTATGAAAATTGAAAATAAGGGAAAGCAATATTTTAAGAATAACTTATATCGAAGAAGCATATCATAAAACATGACTACTCCATCCGTATTAATCGATGATCCACAAGAGGCGTAACAAGGGTTACATGTGTTAATGCTTCTAAATCAACGTAAGGTTGGACTTTAATTGTGGCGCCATCAATTTCACTGATGATACCGACCGGTGTTGACGAAGCAAAGACACCGCCGCGGCCAGAAGTTTTGATCTTGTCCCCAACCTTTATTTTTGAAATTTGCTTTACATACTTAAGGATAGGGTGATCTGTATTATCCCCTGCCATAATGGCATGTTCATTTATACCTTCTATAATAACGGGAACGCGCGAATTTAAGTCAGTAATCAATAAGATTCTGGTGGAATGATCCCCCACATCAACTGTTCTGCCGACCAACCCGTCTTCAGTAAGAACAGGTTGTTGTTCTTCAACGCCATCTTTGGCCCCCGCATTTAAAAGGATGCTTTTGACAAAAGGGCGGCCTGGGTATGCGACGATACGGGCCGTAATATACGTACGGAACCTGTCAGGAACCATCTTCATTAGTTTCCTAAGTTTTTTGTTTTCGTCTTCCAAGCTTTTCAACCTGTTTACTTGGGTGTGTAGGGTGACATTTTCTGCTTCAAGATCATCCAAGACATGATAAGTGTAAATCCATTTATATATTTTGTTTTTGGTGGAAATCGTTAAGTCATAAGGAATTGACGCAACGGTCATAACAGGTGTTGTTAAGTCTGTCAGAAAAACCCTTACTTTTGTGGCAAAGGGAATATTGGCATAACTAAGGCCCAGGGTGAAAACAGAAATCAAGATAAAGACAAAAACTAAAAATAGTTTTCGGTATAAGTGAAAGGTCTGGTGTGCTCTCTTCAACCAAGGTCTTCTTCCGTACAGTCCAAACCCTGGTTTATTTGAGCGTCCAAACAATCATATTCTCCGGTTAATATTGGTTAATAAGAACATTTTTCAAAGTCGACATGTGTTCTAAAGTATACCCCGTCCCAAGAACCACACAAGATAATGGATCTTCTGCAATGGAAACAGGAAGATTGGTTTCATTGCGAAGAACTTGATCTAAATCTTTCAAAAGGGCACCCCCACCTGTCAACATAATACCTTTATCAACAATGTCGGATGATAATTCAGGGGGTGTGTTTTCCAAAGCCGTTTTAATCGCTTCAATAATTGTTGCGACGGGTTCAGCCAAACTTTCAGCGACATCCCTTGTTTTAATGGTAACTTCTTTTGGGATACCGTTAATAAGGTCGCGACCTTTAACTTTCATTTCTTTTTCATCTTGGGCTTTCATAGAGGCAGACCCAATTCCTTTTTTGATACGTTCGGCACTGGCCTCACCAATCAAAAGGTTATGCTTGCGACGCACATAAGAAATAATGGCATCATCCATTTTATCCCCACCAACGCGGACGGATCGGGCATAAACGATGCCTCCTAAGGAAATAATGGCAACTTCTGTTGTGCCCCCACCAATATCAACAACCATGGATCCAGTTGGTTCGGTGACAGGTAATCCCGCCCCAATGGCTGCCGCCATACTTTCTTCGATTAAAAAGACACGGCGCGCCCCAGCACTTTCAGCAGATTCTTGAATGGCACGACGTTCAACCGCAGTCGAACCGGATGGCACACAAATAATAATTTGGGGACGGGCAAATGTATGACGATTGTGAATTTTACGAATGAAGTGTTTGATCATTTCTTCAGCGATATCAAAGTCGGCGATAACACCATCTCTTAAAGGGCGAATGGCTTGGATATTTCCAGGCGTACGCCCAACCATCATCTTAGCTTCCTCCCCAACAGCAAGAACTTGCCTTTTACCATTTCCGCTTGCAATTGCAACAACAGAAGGTTCATCAAGAATGACGCCTTTGCCTTTTACATAAACCAATGTGTTGGCCGTCCCAAGGTCGATAGCCATATCTGATGAAAATAAGTTAAATAACTTTGAAAACATGGTGTTCCTTTTTTTTATTATGCTTACTATATTTATATCTTAAACAGGTGGGTTTGGCAAAGGGTGATTTTATGTTTCAAGGACTATTTAATCCATGAATCAGGTTTATGATATCATCGGCAAAAAGATAAAATTGAATACGTAGTTATCTCTATCCTTTGTATAAGCCTGCCGATGATGCTTATTTCCATCAAAAAAATCAATGCTTTTTAAGCCTTCCCCCTCAGTATAAAAAAAGCCTTTATATCCAAGATTTTCCACCCACTTTATATCTTCTTCGATGGGCCTTTTTGTGTGGCGTTCTTCCATTTCTATAAGTATATTAGGCTTTTCGCGGCATACAGTTTGTTTTGCGCCTTCTAAAACTTCCCGTTCAAATCCTTCCACATCTATTTTTATAAACCCAATGTTTTTTAGAGAATAACTATCCAATGTTTTAGAATCAATCTCAATGGCAACGTAATTATCAGGAACTTTTTGATGGCTTAGGGACCCCCCTTGGTTAGAAACTCCCCTTTTTGATCTGGGAATTCTTAAAATGTCTTTACCATCTTTATTGGATAAAGCTACAAAAAAAGCTTCGGCTTTACCCGGCAAGCTCTTTTTTAAAAAGGCAAAAACTTTGGGGTTGGGTTCAAAGGCATAAACTTTTTTTGAAAGTTTGGCAAGGAAGTAAGTGTAAACTCCCTTATTGGCTCCAATATCAATGCTATTTTTTTTATTGCCTACCAGAGTATTTAAAATTCTTATTTCTTTTTCCCCTTTTTTATATTCTTTTGCAGACCTGTAAGCCATATATAAACGGGGAGGTACCAAGAAATACTTTAGTTTTTCTTCCAGACTTAAATTCAGTAAGTTTTTTCCCATCGAATTCTTTCTAATAATTATTTATGATAGTTGATAACCTCTTTGGAAGATAACACTTTTTGTTTTAAGCGAAAAGTCATAATTAACCCCGTTTCCTTTTGTGTTGAAAAAGAAATGGGGTTAATTTAATGTTATTTCTATATTGCTTTAATGATTTTATTTAAAAGCATGAAAGGTGGCATATTATTATGAGGACGACTTCCCCCTGCAGGTTCAGTAGATAAAGTTTGAAAATCCGTATGATTTTGAGCATTAGCTGGACGCCCACTCCTTACCGTTTCTTCTCCTGAGCCTGTCTTGTACGAGTGACTATGGGCAGGCATCTCTGCCACGCTTAATGTATGTGTTTCCTCACCGCCTATGCTGCCTAGCTCTGCTTTGGATACTCTGGCAGCTAGGGTGCCCTCAACAAGATGGTCGCACCCAAAAACTGACCTTCCTCTTAAATCAGGTAAATTAAAAGTTGTAGAAGCATCACCACTTCCATAAGACTCTCCAAGCAAATCAAACAAGTCACTAAACTCTTCACGACTTACGGCTTTCCCATTGCAAAACAACCAACCCATTGGTTCTTTATCTCCAGCAAAATCTACTACACCCCCAATAGGGACACCTACCATGAAATGTTTAGGGCACTTCCCATGTTCACTTGCCACCTCTGATGCTGCACCTTTTACAACAAATGGGACTAATAACAATAGTAAGAATAGTTTTTTATACATTACAAACCTCCATAAATTTTGACTATAATTAGTATCTAAATAAACTGTAGTGCTGCATACAAAATTTATTCAAGTTCCTTTTTATTGTTTTTTCTAACATATACAGTTAGTTCATGAACAATATGTTAGCTGGGTGTGCTTAATGCCTGATATATTTTCTGATTCAATTTGTATAGCAGGATATTTCTGCTAAGATATAAAAATGAAATTAAGTGTCATTGCAAGCAATAGGCCTGCCTCGCAAGGGGCATTCAAGGCCATTAAAGAAAAATATAATCTGGTTTCCCCTGCAGATGCCGATGTTCTTGTCGTGCTGGGGGGCGACGGCTTTATGCTTAGGACGTTGCATGAACGAATTAATAGGCCCACCCCCATTTTTGGTATGAATTGCGGTAAAATTGGTTTTTTGCTGAATGAATTTAACCTAGATAATTTAGAAAATAGAATTAGACAAGCTGAACAAGTTATATTGAAACCTCTGGAAATGAAGACAGAAAACATTCATGGAAAAGTTGAAAAAACTTATGCGATTAATGAAGTTTCGCTTTATCGTCATAGTTCCCAGGCGGCCCATCTTAAGATAAGTGTGGATAATCAAGAACGCCTTTCTGAGCTGGTTTGTGATGGCGTATTGGTGGCAACACCCGCAGGAAGTACGGCTTATAACTTGTCAGCAAATGGGCCCATTATTCCGATAGGAAGCAATATTATGGCCCTGACACCCATTTGCGCCTTTCGTCCCAGGCGATGGAAGGGGGCTTTGTTACCCCATAATGCAAAGGTTCAAATCGAAGTTCTTGATCCAGAACGCCGACCTGTTGCGGCCGTTTCTGATTATTTGGAATTTAGTAAGGTTAAGAAAGTGGAAATTCAAGAAGCCCAGCAGATAAAACTTCCCTTACTTTTTGACCCAGAACACAATCTGGAAAAACGTATTATTTCAGAGCAATTTTACACCTAATTATCCCTGAATTATGTATCGCCCTTCTGGTTCTTGACACCAGGACCCAGTCCACCTTAGACATCTTTCTTCATTGTCATTCCGGGCTTGATCCGTAATCCACAGCGGTATTTGCCCCCTCCAACTTCGTCGCCCTGAATATAAGTTCAGTAATTCGATGGCTATTTTATATCGTTGCCCCGCACTTGATGCGGGGTCTAGGGCGGTGTTCACCGGATATAACTTTAGCTTGTCATCAACTATGTTGTTAAGGGTAATCAAATTGTCTGTGATGAACAGTGTTCTGGATCCCGGATCAAGTCCGGGACGACAATGAAGAAAGATGTCTAAGTTGGACTGGACCCCGCATCAAGTGCGGGGAGACGAGGTTGAGTGGTGTCAAGCACCAGGATGACGAGGTTGGAGGAGGCAGTTAGCGTGTGGATTCCGGATCAAGTCCGGGACGACGATACGTGTCATCGGAGTAGGATCGTTTGTTATTCTGAGTTTAGTTCAGAATCCATGTGTTACTTGATACCCTCTAACTTCGTCGCCCCGTGCTTGACACGGGGTCCAGGCCAGAGGTTACCGAATTCGATGCGCCTGCCGTTTTGTTGCCTCCTGAAAAAAATCTAGTCTGGGTAAAATTAACGGGAAATTGTATGCGTTTTACGCATGGATAAATAAGTCAGTTATTTCAGTTAGTTATATTTATTACAGGCCTGTAACCCGCATTAATTGGTTAGGCCTGTTTTGCCTAAGCCATGCGCGCGTAGGCACTTTTTTAATAAAAAAATTAATTTCCGCGGTTTTTCGTGCCTATTTTTTAGGCAATTTAACGCAGTTATGAAGCAAAGCGAAAAAACCCATTGGCTGAGGTTAACCATACTTGTGTCAATATGTCCAGATTTCGGGCAACTTTAACGGGAAACCTGGTGAATACCGCCCTGGATTCTGGTATCAAGCACCAGAATGACAAAAATTGTGTCTGGTGAATACCGCCCTGGATCCCGCCTTAAAAACCTGATCATTCAACAAGCCCATTAATAGATAAAAAAAAGGGGATCCTGGGATCCCCTTTTGCAGTTAATGGTATTCTTCTTAATCATCTTTTGATTCAGTCGATTCGTTTTCTTCGCCTTCGCCTGAACGAACAGAGTCAACAGCTTCTTTAAATTCATCATAAGAAAGGGCGCCAGGTATAATGACGGATTCCCCAATAATAGATGTTGGTGTTCCATTGATTTGCATGGATTGGGCTAATTTAATGTTATCAGTAATGGTATTTTTAATTTCATCACTGTTCATGTCTGTTTTTAGCTTTTTCATATCCAAACAAAGTTTTTTGGCAATATCAAGTGCTTTTGCTTCACTTAACTGATCATCATTTTCCATGAAAGCCGCATGAATTTCTTCATACTTTCCTTGCTTGTGCGCAGCCAAAGCAATCTGTGATAAGGAAGTATTTCCAAAAATGGGATATTCTTTATAGATGATCTTAAGGTTTTTATCACTTTCAAGAAGCTTTTTAATTGTTGGATAGTTTTTGCGGCAATACCCACAGCGATAATCAAAAAAGTAAATCATTTTTACATCGCCGTCAGGGGATCCCACGAAGGGGGCAGAAGAATCATCTTCAACCTTTTTTGCAACATCCTTCAGCGTCTTTTTCATTATTGTTTTTGCATTATCTTCAATGCGATTTTGCATCTTTTGCATGCCGGTCATTGTCATTTTTGCGACACGTTCAGAATCTGAATCCATATGATCCATAACGCTATTGGCAAGATGTAAGCGCGGCATGTGAATGTTTATAACGGAATAAAGCGAAAGCACCAAGCTTACGATAACTAAAGTCGATAAAGTTTTATTAGACATTTGTCCCCCTTAAATATTATTTAGACTCAATCATATGGAATTTTAGTTTGATAAACAAGTCAAGAATTATACAGAGTAGAAACTTTCTTTAAAATTTGCGGGGGTTGGATATGGTTTTCTTTTAAATAAGTTTCATAATTTTTTAGAGTTTTTTTATGCGCGTCTTTTATTTCTATCCAATCTGATAAAATTTCGATGGCCACCTTTAGGGCTTTTTCCTTAAACCACTGGGGGACGGGTTCATATTTATTCCTCATAATCATGGTTTTTTTGTATTCATCAGCGGCGGCAAGACGCCAAGACATGGAACCAGTAAAGGCGGCGTTTGTTAAAATGGCTTCCCGTTTTTCATCAGGCAATTCTTGGAAGACCTTTTTATTCATAACAACAATATATCTGGGTAACATAAAGTTTAGTTCGTAATAATAGGGCAGAAAAGTTATGAAGTTATAATCATAAAAATGGGTTTTCGATCCCAAGGCCCCGTCGACTTTTCCTGATTTAATGGCGTCTGTCATTTGTTTGTTTTCAATATAAACAGGGGTGAATCCCATCTGTTGGACAAAGGTGAAACCCAACTTATCAAAGACACGAATTTTTATTTTACTTAAATCCTTTTCATCTTTCAGGGGTTTTTTTAAGAACAGCCCTTGGGGGGGACAAGTCATAATGAATAGGGGGATTAAATTCTGCCGATCCATTTCTTCTTGAATAGAATTTTTATTCACAGCCCATAAAGCTTTTGATTGGTCAAAATTTTCTGCAAGGTACGGTAGGGTATTGGCGGAAAAAACAGAAAGATCAGGGGAAAAGGCAGACAACAGAAAGACAGACATATCAGACGCCCCTGTCTCAGAAAGTTCACTTAACCTTGATCCAGGCCAACGCATTTCTTCTGTTAAATTTTGTTCAAATTTAATGTCATTATTGGTTTCCATTTCAACATTATCTGTAAACATTCGTAATATATTTGTTTGAAGGCTGGCGTAAGATAAGTTGTGCGCAATTTTAATTTTATGGTTACTTTCGCGAAACCATAGGGTGCCAACAATGATGGGAACAATGACAACAAGTAAAATAAATCTGATATTTTTTGAAGAAAAATTCATGTCAACCTTTCCCCTTTTATAAGTTTCGGTAGTTTTCCGCCCAAACCCTTTGCCCGCTTTCCCAAAGATCCTTTGACAAGGGGAAGGCGGTTAATAATTTTCAAGCCGTTGCCCCGAATGAAATTTAAAGTTTTGGAAGAATTTGAAAACAACCTATTTAAACCATCCGTCATAATTAAAAGACTGCTGACATCAAATTTCCGCCACGCGTCATATTTTTGTAAAGTCGAAGGCAGGCCATAATCTATGCCAAGTTTTATGGCGTCATGGATAATTTCTGCCAAGATGGCCGCATCCCGCAAACCCAGGTTAACCCCTTGCCCTGCCAAAGGATGAATGGCATGGGCAGCATCACCGATTAAGGCACACCGGTTAACAGAATATTTTTTAACATGGGATAACCCAAGGGGATAAGACCATATTTTCCCAACCCTTTTTAGGTTGTCCAAATAAGGGGCCATTAATTTAATAATTTCTTTATCAATATTTTCTTCGGGACCTTTTAACAAAGTCTTGGCAATATCTTCGTCTAAGCTCCAGACAACAGAGGATCTGTTTTTTGTCATAGGTAAAATGGCAAAAGGACCCGTAGGAAGAAAAATTTCATAAGCCGTATTTTCATGAGAATTTGTATGTGTATAGGCGCAAACAAGGGCTGTTTGATGATAAGATTTTGCGTCTGCTTGGATACCGGAAATTTTTCGTGTGATTGAATTTTTTCCATCCGCCCCGACAACGCAGGGGGTTGTATAGTCTTGTCCTGAATCCGTTTCAACCCTGGCCCCAAAATCTTTGAAGTCAATATTTGTAACCTTTTGATTTCCTTTCCATGTGATAAAACCCGTTTTAATATGTTCTTGGACTTTGTCTAAAATAGAGGCTTTTAAAACCGGCATTTCAATAATGGATCCAAGGCCATCGCCCGTATCTTCCAGTTCTTGGAACAACAGGCCTTTTTGTTCAAGACCATTCAGTGTGTGGATTTTTTCGATGGATTGAATTTCATTTTGTGGAATATTTTCCCAGATGCCAATTGTTTGGAATAATGAACGGCTGGCACTGTTAATGGCGATGGCCCGTCCATCTGTTTTAGGCATGCTTAAGGTATTGATATCTTGTTGGTCGATGATAATAGATTTAATGCCTGATGATGCCAAGGCACAGGCGAAGGTGGCCCCAACAGGCCCCCCTCCAATAATAATAACCTGGCTTGATATCTTTTTCATATTTTAAGTTTAAGATGAAAAATTCTGGTTGACAAAATCCCAGTTAACTAAGTGATCCAAGAATGTATCAACATAGTCTGGCCGACGATTTTGATAATCAAGATAATAAGCATGTTCCCAAACATCACATGTTAACAAAGGTGTAACACCGTGGACAATAGGCGTGTCGGCATTGGCTGTTTTCATGATTCTTAGGCCTTCGTTGTCTTTTACCAGCCATGCCCAACCGCTGCCAAATTGTGTTAAGGCCGCTTGTTTAAAGGCTTGTTTGAAATCGTCATAGCTTCCAAAGGCTTGGTCAATGGCTTCGTCAATAGATCCAGTTGGCTTTCCCCCACCACTTGGTTTCATGCAATGCCAATAAAATGTGTGATTCCATACTTGGGCAGCATTATTAAAAACACCGGCAAAGTCATCTTTTCCAGCAGTTTCTTTAATAATATCTTCCAGTTCAAGCTTTTCTAAGTTTGACCCGTCGATTAATTCATTTAATTTTGTAACATAAGTTTGGTGATGTTTTTCATGATGAAAACTTAAGGTATCTCTTGAAATATGTGGCTCTAGGGCCATTTTTTCATAAGGAAGTTTTGGTAATGTGAAACTCATAGGTTTGCTCCTTTTGCCAGTTAAAGTCGTTTGATGGTACTCCGATCTGTTTTGATGATCAATCCCCTTGACAATAAACAGAAATCTAAGAGATAATTGTATAAATTATAAGATACTTTATAAAATTGTGGAGGAAAGACAAATGAAAAAATTAACAGCACTATTATTCTTTGTGGGTGTAATGGTTACAGGTTATGCACAGGCAGAAGGCTGCCCGCCCTATAACTATGTAATGTATACACCAGTACAAGGTGACGGGACATTAAATGACGGCAATTGGGTCGCGAATGTTCCTGCAGACGAAGCGTAATTTATTATACTTAGTGATTTTAAAAAGGCTGCCAGATTTCACGGCAGCTTTTTTTATTTTAAAAATTACCTGATATGCTATAAGATAGGTGGATTGTAAAAAAAAGGTTGATAATGTTAAAAAATATATGTCTTTTCGCCGTAATTCTATTTTTAGTTGGTTGTGGCAGTGATAAAGAAAAATACGAAGAAAAGCCCGTTGAAACTTTGTACAAAAGGGCAGAAAAGTTATTAGAAGAAGGCAAAAACAAAAAAGCAGGAATTGCTTTTGAAGAAGTTATTCGCCAACACCCCTATTCCGGGTGGGCAAAACAAGCCCAGTTAATGTCTGCTTATGCCTATTATAAGGCCCAAGCTTTTGAAGATGCCGTTGCATCTTTGGATACTTATTTACAAATTTACCCAGGTAGCCAAGATATTCCATATGCCTATTTCTTAAAAGGAATGTGTTTCTACGTTCAGATTTCAACGGTTGATCGTGACCAAGAAATGACAGAAATGGCCCGAAAAACTTTTGAAGAATTGATCCGTCGATTTCCACAAAGTAAATACGCAAAAGATGCCAAGCTGAAACTTGATCTGGCATACGAACATTTGGCCGGAAAAAATATGGAAATTGGGCGGTTTTATCTTTCCCAAAAATTATTGATTGCTGCGTTGAATCGTTTCCAAGAAGTCATAAAAGAATATGAGGGAACAAGTCACGTTCCCGAAGCATTACACCGTTTGGTTGAAATTTATTTGATGTTGGGTATTGTCGATGAGGCCCAAGCAACAGCTGTTGTTTCTGGTCATAACTATAGCGATAATATTTGGTACAAGCGAACTTATAAACTGCTTGATTCAAAAGGGATGCTTCCGAAAGCAGACTTGAATGTTAATTTGAAAAAACAATGGAATGCTCAGCAGTCTAACGATTCATAATATTGTTACCATTTCATCTTTGCATATTGATTTTTGCAAAGGACTGTCTGTTTTAACGGGCGAGACGGGGGCTGGTAAATCAATACTTTTAGATTCCTTAGGGTTGGTCTTGGGGAACCGGGCAAACCTTAATCTTATTCGTAGAGGGGCTGAACAATCTTCTGTCACTGCCGTTTTTTCCCTTGAAAAAATTCCTGCCGTTAAAACCTTTCTTGGTGACCAAGACATTTTAATTGAAGGCAATGATCTTATCCTTCGTCGTAAACTTTACCTTGATGGGCGCAGTAAAATATTTTTAAATGATATGCCTGTCAGTTTAAACCTTGTTCGGCAAGTGGCCAGTTTTTTGGTTGATATTCATGGACAGTTTGATCGGCTGCTAGAGCCCAAACAGCATTTTGTTGCCTTGGATGCTTTTGCCAATATTTCAACGACAACGGTTAAAAAATTATATGATGTTTGGAAAATAAATCTAAAGAAATTAAAGCAAGCAAAGTTAGACCTGGAACAGGGCGAGGCCCGCCAACTTTTTCTGCAAGATAGTATTGAAAAATTAAAGGCGGTTGATCCTAAAGAAAATGAAGAAGACGACTTGTTAACCAAGCGTCGTTTTTTGATGAATTATGAAAAAATACGTAAATCTTTGGACCACGTTGATCAAGAAATATATACGGGGCAAGTCGAATCTATTTTGATGGGGGCGTACAAAACATTATCCAAAGTGGCAGAAGAATGCCCAGAAATAAAAAATATTCAAATAAGTTTGGATCAATCTGTTCAGGCTTTGCAAGAGGCTGTTTCAGAACTTCATAACCAAAAAAATTCCTTAAGTATTAACGATGATATAACCTTGGAACAAATTGAATCACGTATTTTTCATCTGCGAGAACAGGCCCGTCGTCATCAATGTGATACGCCAGACCTGACCCAAAAATTAAAAGATTTGGAACAAGAATATCAAAACTTTAGTGGTGGGGAAGATTACCTGATCCGCCTAGGAAAGTTAGAACAAGAATCGAAAGAAACCTATTTAACCGAAGCAAAAATCATTCATGAAAAAAGAATTAAGGCGGGCCAAAGTTTAAAGGAAAAAATTAAAAAAGAATTAATTCCGTTAAAGCTGGATAAGGTTGAATTCGAAACAATGGTTGATCATTTACCAGAAGAAAAATGGTCAAACAAAGGAATTGACCAAGTTGAATTTCATATCAGCACCAACGTGGGACAAAAACCAGGCCCCTTACAATCGGTTGCGTCTGGGGGGGAACTTTCCCGGATTATGTTGGCCCTGAAAGTCATCTTAAATGAATCCCACCCTTACCAGCGAACGTTAATATTTGATGAAATTGATACAGGTCTTGGTGGGGCAGTGGCAGATGCCATGGGACGTCGTTTGAAATTATTGGCGGTTCAATCCCAGGTTTTATCCATCACCCATTCCCCCCAAATTGCAGCACACAGTGATTCACATTATGTCGTTCATAAAATTCATACAGATGATGAAACAGAAACGGGAATCCATTGTTTGGCAGAACAAAAAAATCGTGAACAAGAAATTGCCCGGATGATTTCTGGGGCGTCTATTACTGACGAAGCCCAAGCCGCCGCATCGAAATTATTAAAAGACTCTGCAAATGTCTGATTTGCAAAAAAAACAAGTGGCAGAATTAACAGAGCTTGAAGCAAGGGCTGAATTAAAAGATTTGGCAAAAGAATTATCAAAACAGGATGAATTGTATCATGTGAAAGATAGGCCTGAAATTTCAGATGCGGCATATGATGCTTTGGTAAAACGCCATACTGAAATAGAAAAATTATTTCCCCATTTAAAAAGAAAAGATAGTCACAGTAATCGGGTGGGCGCCAAGGTGGGGGCAACGCCTTTTTCAAAAGTGATTCACGATACACCCATGTTGTCTTTGGAAAATGCTTTTTCAGAACAAGACCTGAAAGATTTTTTAACCCGGTCGAAAAAAAAGTTGGGCCTGTCCGATCAAGATAGTTTAGAAATAATGGCCGAACCCAAAATTGATGGATTGTCTTGTTCGTTGACGTATCAGGATGGATATTTGATTCAGGCTGCCACACGCGGGGACGGAACAACAGGCGAAGACATAACAGATAATGTTAAAACGATTAAAGATATTCCCCATAATCTTTCTGGGGATTATCCAAAAATACTTTATGTCCGGGGTGAAATATATTTAGGAAAAGATGATTTCTTAAAATTAAACGAACAACGGGAAAAAGAAAACAAACAGTTATTTGCCAATCCGCGAAATGCCGCAGCTGGTTCAGTTCGCCAATTGAATTCGTCCGTCACGGCAAAACGGCCTTTGAAATTTTTTGCCTATAGCGTGGTATCAGAAATTGATAATATTACCACGCAATATGACATGCTGCAGCAGCTTGAATTATGGGGATTGAAAGTCTGTAAAGCCAGCCAGATTTGTCGATCGATTAAAGATGTATTGGCTTACTATAGTCAAATTAATCATGACCGTCCCCTTTTGCCGTATGATATTGATGGGGTGGTTTATAAAATTAACAATCTTGAAAATCAAAAGAAAATGGGGTTTGTTGCCCGCGCCCCCAGGTGGGCATTGGCCCATAAATTTCCAGCTGAACAAGCGCAAACAATTTTAAAGCAGATAACAATCCAAGTTGGACGCACAGGTGTTTTAACCCCTGTTGCAAATTTGGAGCCTGTTAATATTGGTGGCGTTATTGTTGCCCGCGCCACCCTGCATAATGCAGATGAAATTCAGCGCAAAGATATTCGTGTGGGCGATCGGGTTATTGTTCAACGGGCAGGGGATGTTATCCCCCAGGTTGTCAAAGTTATCGTTGAAAAAGATCACCCAAGAACATTGCCGTATCAGTTTCCAACGCAGTGCCCCGTTTGTGACAGTCATGCCATTCGTGAACAGGACGAGGCTGCCTATCGTTGTACAGGCGGGTTTAATTGCGCAGCCCAGGCGATTGAAAAATTAAAACATTTTGTATCAAGAAAGGCTTTTGATATTGATGGGCTGGGGGGAAAATCAATTGAATTTTTTTGGGATAAGAATTTAATAAAAACCCCCGTTGATATTTTTACATTGGAAGAGCGTGATAAAGAAAGCGCGACACGAATTCAGAACTTTCCTGGTTGGGGAAAATTATCTGCAAAAAATCTGTTTGCGGCCATTCATGAAAAACGAAAAATTTCCCTAGATCGATTTATTTATTCTTTGGGTATTCGTCATGTGGGGCAGGTAACAGCAAAAGAAATGGCAGGATATTATCAAACTTTCCAGGCCTGGATGGAGGGGGTGCTTGCGGCAAAAGCGGCCAAAGATTCAGAACCTTATCAAGTATTAAATAGTTTGGAAGGCATTGGTGAAATTGTTGCGGATGCCGTTATTGAATTTTTCAAAGAACCCAATAATGAAATTCTTATAAAAAATTTAGGGACCTATTTAGATATTCAACCATCTGGAAAAAAGAAAAATGATAATTTATTGCTGGCAGGAAAAATCATTATTTTTACGGGAACATTACAATCGATATCCCGTGATCAAGCAAAAGAACAGGCGGAAAATTTAGGGGCAAAAGTCACTGGATCTGTTTCGGGAAAAACAGACTTTGTAGTGGTGGGAAAAGACCCCGGCAGCAAAGCCACAAAAGCAGAAAAACTTGGGGTTAAAATTTTAACTGAGCAAGAATGGTTTGCGTTGATAACGCAAGCCTAAGGTTTTAGACGAAAATACTTAGCCCTGAAAATCTCATCGTGCAACAAGCCCAAAAGGGACTTGTTGCGTTCCTAATTTAATGTTTGGAGGCGTCGTGGTTAGGGGCATCTTGCCTTGTTGCCGGTCCCTTATGTTACAGCGGTGTCCTATCAACAATAACAATATCTTCCATAACTTTGCTTGGTTTTATTTTTGGCTCCTGCCCTTCATTATGGGACATTATTTGCAATGTATTTTCAAATAATTTCACAGTAACATAGTCAGCTGCAAAAACAGACCATCGGTTTACATTTTCATTGTCAAAGTCAGCAAAGATAAAAGCAGATACAACTTCCTTTTTTGAATATTTTAACGGCAAGACAATGCTTTGTCCGGGGACCAGTTCATAAGAATTGAATTTAATATGTTTTGGATAGTCTTGCTTTAGCTGACTGCGGCTGCGCATATATTGATTTGCTGACAATCGACCAATTTGCTGGGCAACGACTGGGTGTTTAACCACCACAAAATCAACCCGCATTGGTTTGTTGTTATTCATATTTTTTGTGCCAACAATACTAAGTTCATCGATGAATTCAATATTTATATCTTCAAAAATATAATTTTTAACCGGGCCGCACCCAGTGAATAAAATAAAAATTAAAACCCATAAATTTTTCATAGTTGCCTCTTGTTACTGTACCCTACGTTCTTGTTCTTTCGTCGGAACAACAAGGGGGAATATGCCGTGTTGCTCCATAATTTCTTTTGCATGATTCATGGCGTTTTGTTCAGTTTCTTTTTCGTTCAAACGAACATAGTACCAATTTTTATGTGACGTATCCCCTTGATAAATACCAACATTAAACCCTTTTGTTACCAATTTATCGGCCATTTTTTGGGCATCATGTTTTGTTTCATAGGCGCCTAATTGAACTGTGTAGGCGTCCCCATGCTTCATAATAGGTGCAGATATTTTCTTGGGAAAGGGGGCTGTATCCGCAATATTAATAATGGACTTAGGCCCATAACTAATTTCATCTTGATCATCGATGCTTACTTTTCTGGCTATTTCAGCTTCGGGATCATTTCGAACTTGCAACCTGTCATCATCAGGAAATATTTCTGACTTAACAAAAGGGGGCGGGCCATAAGGCAAGGCCCCTTTGTTATAAACAGCCCCAGTTTTATGATCTGAAATTTCAATGATACCCTCGCGTTTGCGTTTCATTGGCCAAAGGGATTCAGGAAGTTCAACACCTTTATCTTTTTCTGCAGCAGATTCCCCGGTTTTTTTGGCGGCATCTTCGGCGGCTTTCAAGGCATCTTGTACAGCCTTCTTTTTTTCTTCTTTTTGTTTAGCCAGTTCTTCGGGGTCTAAGCCAGCCAGTTGATTGAAAAATTTCTGGGCATCTGTGATTTCATCATCATCCATGTATAATGGATTTTCAAGTCCATATCTTTTTTCAGATAATTTTTCTTTTTTCTGTCCCTTAACGTCCCCCACAAAAACACCCTTGTCCCCAAGTTTGATATATTGTTGCAAGGTATTGCGAATGGCCACAGACACATGCTTAATTGTTGTCATGACTGAAGGATTGTCAGGATCATTAAATTTATTTGCAATAAACAATCCAGCGGTAATAAACCCTGTGCCAAGCAATAATATTTTTAAAAAATTTGTCATATTCAATAATTATCTATACAAGTAAATTATCATTAATTTTGAATAAAAGCTAGCTTACTTGCACAGTGACTTGCCCTGGAAAATTAATTTTAATTAACCCCCCAAATTTACATACCTGCATACTGACTGATGTAACGACAGGCATCATGCCAATCATTTTTGTTGGGGCCATCGGAATCCAAGGCGTTGAAATATTTGGTGTGCAAGGCATCGGGGTAAGAACCCCCAGGGCCGCAATGGTTGCTGCTAAGACAGCAGGGTTTCCAGGACTCATACACATCCCAAAAGGAATAATATTCGAAAATGGCTTGAAATCGCTAATATTTCCAGCAGGTGTTGTGGCTGTAACTTTATAACTAGGTAGAAAGTTTAGGGGGGCTGGGGCAACGCCAAAAATACATTTTGCCAGGGCGCCAGTTGTTGCAAGTTGTGGCATTTTATTCCATTTCCTTTAATTTTTCGATGGCATCCAACATGGTTTGTTTGGGATCATTGGTGCTTACATCTTGATTCATTGAATTACCATCTTGGTCATAGGTAACTTCTGAAATAAGTTTACCAGCTTCGTATTTTTTTTGCGTCATAACTTGCCGATTTTCATAATAACTTATGACATCCCCTTCCAATACATCATTCACATAAGTGGACTCTTCAAATATTTTTCCACTGGGATAATAAATACAGGAAAGACCATTTAAGGCCCCGGCTTCATAAACACATTTTTTCGTAATGGTTTTATTTTCAGTATAGGCTGTCATTTCACCATCAAGTTTCCCATCTTTATAATAAGAAACAGTGGTGATATTCCCCCCTGGTTCGTAAAATAGGGCAGGCCCATTTAATTCATCATTTTCATACAACATTTCAGCTGCTTTTTTACCGTTGTTATAAAAGACAATGCGCCCATTTTTAATATTTTCTTTGAAGGTAATTTCTTGAAGCAATTGTCCATTTTCATCATAGGCCCTTGAAACACCTTCCATCACCCCTTTGTTATAAGGAATTGTTTGCACAAGAATTTGATTGTCATTATAAATTTCTACCGTTCCGTGAATTTTTTTATTTTTATACGGAATACGTTGAACAATTTCCCCGGTATCTTTTTTGATTTCACGAACCCCGTCGTCTATGTCACCCATTTCAGGGGCAGGTTCTTCTTTTGATTCTGGCGCTTTAGGCACAGAAGCCTTTGCAGGATCCATAGGCAGATCCATTAAGAAAGGGGCTGTTTGATTGTTTTCCAAATCTTCTTCGTCTTCATCGATCGTGCTTTTAATCGCATCATAGGCGCTAAAATTCTCAGCGGTTTTTAAATCTTCCTCGGTCTGTTTTTCAACTTCTTTCTTCTTATTAATCATACGAAGTTTTTCAAGAAATTCTGGTGAAATATAATCTGCCATTTTGTTATCCTAACATTACCATTGAGCCTTTGACGGCGGCTATGCCCCCACTTTTTAATGTTGCCATGCCGCCGCCTTCGAAAACAGCTATTGCAGACCCTTTAACAGTTAACATGGTCGCCTGTATTGTTCCCATACCGGATGATTTAATTGTTAACATACCAGATGTTTTAATATCAACTTTTGCGGCGCCTTCAATGCCAACACCTGTCGGACCTTTGATATCAATCTTTCCGGATGCACTTATTTTAATGGTTGCTGCAGCCGTTTTAATTGTAATATCGCCCATTGCATCAATTGTTACTTTTCCTTTGGATTTTGCCGTGATGTTACCAGTAACATCCATTGCCATATTTCCCGTAACTTTTGTTGTATCATTTCCCTTGATGGTGGTTTGGCGATTTCCTTTTATTGTAACAGTCTGATTGCCTGAAATGGTTTCTGTTTGGTTGCCTTTTATATCAATCGTCTGGTTACCACTTTTTAACGTAGTACTTTGATTCCCTTTTTCAAGGGTAATGGTTTGATTCCCATCTTTCAAAATTTCTGTATCATTTCCTTTTTCAAGAGTTGTTGTTTTATCCCCTTTTTTCAAAGTATCAGATTGATCGCCTTCTTCAATCAAAAAAGTTCGGTCCCCTTTTCGGATGGTTAATTTATCGTGACCACAATCTTTTTTACCTTCGATTGTGACGGTTCGTTCCCCATTTAAAACAGTTGTATTGTAATCTTTTTGGGTGTGAATAAAAACTTCTTCTGCATCTTTTTTATCTTCAAAACGCAATTCATTGAACCCACCGCCCTTGGGGGATGTATTTGTTTTAATGGTGCTTTTTGTTTTTTCAGAGGGTAAATAAGGCGGCAGATTATCCCCATTATAAACACATCCAGTTACCAAGGGTTCATCAGGATTTCCGTTTAAAAAGCTGATGACGACCTCTTGACCAATTCGGGGGGTAAACAAGATACCCCATTGTTTGCCCGTCCATGCCTGGGCCACCCGAACAAAGCAAGATACTTTATCATTTTTTGTTGTGCTTAAATCCCAGTGGAATTTTACCTGCACGCGGCCATATTTATCGGTCCAAATTTCTTCGCCAGATTTTCCTGAAACGGTGGCAGTTTGCGTCCCATGAATTTTTGGCCAAGGGGTTTTTAACGGCGGCCGATAAGAAAGATCTTTTTTGAAAAAACTGACAGTATTACTGTAAACAATTTCATCCGTATAATTTTGTTCTTCTTCTGGTTGAATTTTGGCATCGTGATGGATTGAAAATACAACAAATTCTTTTTTATTTAAATCCTTTCGCAAGGCATTATCCATTTTAAAAGAATGCCCAATTTCCAACATAGGAATATTGGATTTGGAATGAATGGCATCAGATGGATATTCCAGGGCATCCAAACGCATATCTGTATAGGCCGCCCCATTTTTTTGAATCCTGTATTTCCCGGGATAATGATAATAATCACGCCCTTTTCCCACGCCTTTTGATTCGGCTTTTAATTTGGTTGTGGGTTTTTCAAAATCATAATCATTATACGTAAAACTTGACGGCACAATTTGGCGTGATAACCGCATATCATACAAGCAAGGCCTCACAGGGGAAGCATGTTGGGTGTTATAAACAGTGACGGATGCCGTATCTGCATCGGTGTGTTTTTCCCAGGGTTTTCCTCCATCCGCCAGGTACATTGTATGCTTTGCTTTTTCATGCTTGAAATAATAATAGATGCCTTCTTGTTCCATTAACCTTGAAATAAAAGCAAAATCACTTTCGTTGTACTGAACACAATATTCCCTTTTTAAGGTTCCCCTTTTGGACGTGGCATCCTTGATCGTTACTTTATGTTTTGCCAAAATTTCTTTGATAATATCCATCGCAGATTTATTTTGATGGATTTCACAATTTTCAGTTAAGGTCAGCAGCCACGCAGTTGGACGGACCTTGGCATAAAAATAGGTATGTTCGTGGGTGCGTTGTAATTTTTCAGCCCCAGAGGCAATAGTGGGCCCCTGCATTAATTCGGTGATCAACCCGTGGTAATAACGAACTTTTTTATCCAAGGTAATGGTGACGGTGACTTCAGTTTCAATCAGTTTTGAAAAGTCTAAATCATAATTTTTTGCATTAATGGCATAAGGAATATAAAGTTCCAAATCAAATTCAAACAAGCCATTTAATTTTTCATCGCCGCTGAAATGATTCAAAATAATTTTATCCGTCCCCAACTTTGTGGTGACAGATAAATATGTGTTTGCATGGGAAATTAATTTAGCCATTTATGTTTAACTTTTAAGCCTTGTTTGCAATTTTTGATGTTTCAAAATCACAGGTAAATTCACCGCGTTTAATGGATACTTTGATACTACCAAAAGGCGTTTCATCTGCAATGTGTTTTAAAACATCAGCCGACAATAACGGTAATAAATTTTGGTTGATAATATAATCAATATTACGGGCGCCAGAATCAGGATCATCACAGCGATCTGCAATAAACTTTATGACATCTTTGTCATACGAAAAATCAGCCCCATGATTAAGGTCAAATCGTTTTTTAATACGGTCCAATTTTAGATGCACGATTTCAGTAATTTCATCCTTATTTAATGAATAATACGGAACCACTGTCATCCGCCCTAACAAGGCCGGTTTGAAATGGGCAGAAAGTTCTGGGCGGATGATATCGGCCATCTTTTTTACTTCGGGTAATTTTTTTGGATTTTTGCATTCCTTCATAATGGTTTCTGATGCCAGGTTTGTTGTCATTAAAATTACAGTATTTTTAAAATCAATTTCAATGCCTTCTGCATCTTCCAAAATTCCTTTATCAAAAACTTGATAAAATAATTCCAGAACATCTGGGTGGGCTTTTTCAATTTCGTCTAACAATACGACACTATAGGGATTGCGACGAATGGCCTCAGTCAGTACACCGCCTTCGCCGTAACCAACATAACCCGGAGGCGACCCCTTTAAAGAAGATACGGTATGGGATTCTTGGTATTCAGACATGTTGATGGTTACTAAATTACGTTCCCCCCCATACAAGGTATCCGCCAAGGCCAAGGCCGTTTCTGTTTTACCAACCCCACTTGGTCCAGCCAATAAAAAGACACCTACAGGCTTGCCTGGTTCATCCAAATTGGCACGGTATGTTACGATATGTTTGGCGATGGTGTCCACAGCTTGGGCTTGACCAATTAAACGATTGGCCATGATTTCTTTAAGGCTAAGAACCGTATTAATTTCATCCCGTAACATTTTACCCAATGGAATACCTGTCCACCCAGCAATAACTTGGGCGACAACACTTCCGTCAACACAAGCAGGAACCAATCCTTTGCCCCCTTGCGTGTCTTCCAAATCTTTTTTCAATTTACTGATTTGTGTTTTAAGGTCTTTCATGTCAGGGTGATCGGGACCATTCTGTTCATTGATTTCCAATATTTTGCCTTGAACAATATTAATTTCTTTAACAAGATTTAATTCTTCTTCCCAGGCTTTCTTAACGGTATTTAATTCAGATTGTTTTGATTGAACATCCACCGCAATTTGGGCAAGCCGATCTTGGTGGGTATGACCACTTAATTCTTCTTTTTGCAAGCGGCCTTTTTCAATGCCTAAAAGTTCCAGATCACGGGTTAAAGTTTCAACTGCTTCGGGAGTGGAATTTTGTGCAAGATTTACCCTGGCACAGGCCGTATCAAGAACACTTACAGCCTTGTCAGGAAGTTTGCGTCCCCCAATGTAGCGATTGGATAAACGAACGGCATCTTTGATGGCAAGATCCAAGATTAAAACTTTATGGTGTTGTTCCAATTTTTCAGTTAAACAACGTAACATTTTTACCGCCACATCTTCACTTGGTTCTTCAACTTTGATGACTTGGAATCGACGGGTAAGGGCCGCATCTTTTTCAAAGAATCGTTTGTATTCATCCCAAGTTGTTGCGGCAATTGTACGTAATTCCCCACGGGCCAAGGCGGGTTTTAAAAGATTGGCCGCATCATTTTGCGCATTTTGTTGGGCGCCGATTAATGTATGGGCTTCGTCAATAAATAAAATAACGGGGTTTAACGAACTTTGAACTTCTTGAATAACGGATTTTAATCGGTTTTCAAACTCCCCTTTCATGCCGGCCCCGGCTTCTAATAAGCCAAGATCCAAAGTACGAATGCTGACTTTTTTCAAACTGTCAGGCACATCGCCGGCGGCAATTTTCAAAGCCAAACCTTCAACAACGGCTGTTTTTCCCACACCGGCCTCACCGGTTAAGATTGGGTTGTTTTGGCGACGGCGTCCCAAGATATCTAACATCTGTCTGATTTCAGTATCACGACCTTCGATGGGGTCAATTTTTCCTTCTTTGGCTTGGCGTGTTAAATCGATTGTAAATTTATCCAATGCCTGGGTGGATGATTGGCCACCAGAATCTGTTTTTGCCCCCCCTGTGCTGCTGTTTAAATTTCCGCCAGAGACATCTTCAGGGCTGGATTTAATTAATTCCAGGACATCTTCTTCCAATTTATTTCTTGGGATTTTCAAAAGTTCTTGGCAGCTGTTAACCAAAACCCCCAATAATTCTTCGGTTTTTAAAATGGCCATCAATAACGCCGCAGAACGGATCTGTGTTTGTTTAAGATTTAGGGATGTTATAACCCAAGATCTTTCCAATAATTTAATCAATTGTTGGGACATTGAGGGTGTTTTATTATTTCCCCGTTTGAATTCATTAATGGCATTTTGAAGTTGCTGTTTGGCTTTTTTATCGTCAATTTCATAGTACTTTATGATGACCGATAAATCTGTTGCAGGTTTTTCCAAAATTTTAAATAATAAATGTTCAATATCAACCGTGGCATTTGTGTTGGCAAGACATAATTGGGCGGATTCTTCAAGACATCTTTTGCACGTTGTATTTAAATTTCCAATTAAAGATTGTAAGTTT
This sequence comes from uncultured Alphaproteobacteria bacterium, assembly GCA_913061155.1. GTDB lineage: Bacteria > Pseudomonadota > Alphaproteobacteria > UBA7879 > VGCX01 > CAJXSI01. Next base: position 15,716 of record CAJXSI010000006.1, on the reverse strand, counting down.
TGCATTAATCGCCTCCTGCTGAAATTCTAAAAGAACGTGTTGTTAAATAACACTGTTCATCATCTGTATAAGGTTTGGCACTGGTTCTATTTAACCAATTTGTCCAACCAATTGCCACCCCGTATCCCAATCTTGGTTTGGGAACTTGTTCTTTTTTTAAGACTAAGTTTATCACGAAATCTTGGTCGCTGCCTACATAATATCGAATGATACTGCAAATAGTCCGCCACGATTTTCCAGGTTTTAAAAAGTCAACATATTGGTCCAAAGTCATGGGCCCAATCTTAACGGTGAACAAAGCTTGTTGATCCCAAAATCTTGGTCCAATAATGGCAGATTTTCCCAATTCATTGAATTGTCCAGATTTTCCGATGCTGGTTAATTGACTGTGGGGAACAAAATTCCACTTCCCCCCCAGTTCGTGGATTTCGACTGGCATACGAAAGAATCCCTCAAGCAGTTGGCGTAACCCGTAAGCAGAGCGAGGGCGTTGCCATAATAACCCAGCATAGTGGGTTAAACTTTGATCCGGAATGCCCAAGCGATTTTCTAAATGGGGATTAAATATCCCCAGCAAAGCCTTAAGGCATTTTCCCATCAAAGATTCTTGGGACGGCTGGTTGGAAATACCAATCCAATGTTTTTTACGAATGCGATGAAGCAAGGAAATCAAACGGTGGTTAAAGATATCAATGAAATCTCTGAACCCTGTATCGCGTCTGGATGTTCGTTCAATTATTTGTTCAGTATAGGGGGAAGGCAAGGGGCCATGCGCCCCCGCAATGCCCAAAAAATTCGTAATAAGTAACGGGGGAATTTCTTCGGTTTTTGGATCAATTAACTTAAAAATATCTGTGTTGGGGAACCCTTCAGCCACACGTGCCTGCAACCGAACAGCTTCTTTCGTTGGGTCAGATCCTTCCCCCAAAGGCACGCTGTCTTTTTCCATGCTTTCCATAAGTTTAACCATGGCATGGAATTCAAATTTATCCGCGTCTTTATAGGCACGTTCTATTATAGAAGTTCTTGTGCGCCGGCTATTGGTGGCCATTTTTTCCAAATCCCTTCACGTCGTGTGCTTTTAACAGTAACTTCAACAAATGAATTGATGGTGGTGTACAATCCAAAAAAGTGGGCCAAAACAGATGAAAACAGGAACGATCCCAAACTGGCCGAAGCCCCTTCGTCAATGGTGATGGTCACAGCCGTTCCTTTCGTGAAACCACGCCACGCATCTTTTCCAAAGCGTCGGACAATGGGTTCGCAGGTCATTTTAACCAGACTATTGATTTCCACATCATTTGTTTTTTTCTGTCCGCCTGAATATAAACGTAGCATTTCTTTTAAGGCTTCCAAACTTTTTTCATTATTGGATAGGGATAAATAATTCAAAGCCAATTGTGAAATAAGTTGCCATTGGGTGGCCCCTTCTTCGGAAGGATAATTTGTATCGGTCGGTTGATATAAACATCGAATTGATTTTGTTGGCGTGCCTTCGTCTTCATTCAAAAGCGCATTGGCAGGAACCGTTGGCGCCAACTGTCGATTGGTGCAAAGAACCCGTGCATAAGCCACATCAATAGGCGGACTTGTTGGGGAAAAATTTAAATTCACGAAAGAAATATGCATGTCCGTTCCCGGAATATTTTTATTGGCAGCTGGAACACGGCGCGCATGCCAGAAACCCATTTTGTCCTCGCTTAAAGAATGGTGGTTATATGAAAAATAAGAATCAATTTCAACCGTTTCTTTTTCATCTTCGCCAGAACAAAAAACCCGGTCAATACTGTGAATTTCAGTGGTCATTTCCCGACGATGATCTGGAATAAGTCGGTATTCAACCCGTTGATGGTCCAAGCGAATGGGTTCAGATGTTTTGTAAAACAAGTTAACAATCGGCGCACAGTTTAACAGCAAAGATCGTTCCCCCAAAACCAGGGATTTTGCATCTTTGGAATTACACAAAGGAATTAAAATTTCGGCCGTTTGTCCTGCATTTCTAAAGTTCAAATTATCAATATCAAAGAACATATATTTCTTTTGAAACATGAAATATTCTTGCAATAAAGTATAAGCAGGGTGCCCATTTTTTGGCACATGAAGAACAGATTCATCCGGGGAAAATCCAACTTGGCTGATACAGCCGGCTGGCACAATATAGGCAGGTTTATCATCAGCGCCCACGACACCAACTTTTAAAGATTCTTCAAAAATAAGTTGGTATAAAATATTGGCCTGCGCCCGCGGCATATTAATAAAAAACCGAAGTTTCTTTATATCCAATAGGCTTAAATCTTCGGACAAAGATTTTAATTTAATTCTTAAAGCATACGTATGGTCCGTTAATTTTTCCCCAAGGTCATAAAGGTTTGTTTTAACCATTGAAATATCTGTGACTTTAATCGGCCACATTTCAACAGGGTAGGCTGTTTTAAATCGTGTGACATCGCCCGTATCCCCTTCGGCATACATAGAGAAATTTCTGGGAATATCGTAAGCCGTTGTTAAGCCAGCTTCGGGGTCTGGTTCAAATTGGCAAATGCTCATCGGGGGGATTAAACTAACTTGCTGGGGGTACAAGGTGTTCAACATAGCAGATGATATTCGGGGAAATTGATTATCAATATCTTTTTGTAAATAAGATGTAAGATAGGCAAAAGATTCAATCAAGCGTTCAACATGGGGATCAGACGATGTTGTATCGCTTAACCCCAGACGCTTGGCAATCTTGGGATACTTTGCCGCAAAAATCCCCCCCATCTTGCGAAGGAAGGACATTTCACGTTGGTAGTATTGCAAATGCTTTTCGTGAAAATCATTCATTCATCTGCCCCTTCAGAATCATCTTTAGTATATTCTATTTTTGCAGTTGTGTCATATCCAACTTTTTCTTCTGTTGCAACGGCACCGTAATCTTGCACAGCAACAGGAAAAGAAATTGGTTCACGAACATCCCCTATAATAAGGTCGCCATTAACCCCAACGGATAAAGATTGGTTTTGTTTATGGAATGTCTGAATTTCAATAGAGACATTCGTCAGTCGGGGTTCAAATATTTCTATGGCATTCGCAATTAAGTCCGCCATTTTATCCGCCCCTTCAGGGGACTGTGGGTCAGCGTAAGATTGGTCGGGAAGGCCAAATAATTCAGGAAATCCATACTCTAGATCCGCAGGGTCAAGATCCTTATATTCTTGATAAGGCATCTTGCAACGGGTATTTAAAATATTGGAAACTTCCTTTTGGACTGAAAGCAAAAGTTCTTTGCGATCATATTTTTTAAAAATCGGATGTTCTTCGGTTATCTGTGGGTCTTCATCACGAAGCTTGTCGAATAAGGGGGCATCAGCCCCTTTGTCTTCCCACTTCCTTGCCACGATTTATTATTCAAGCTCTGTTGTGTTTTTAACTAAGTTAAATCCACCGGCTATTTGACCATCAACCTCGCCACTTTCTGTAAGAGCATGATAAACAATCGCCACTTGATCAAAAAGAATTTTTAAACAGCAAGCGGTAACTTCTGCTGAACGGTTGTAAGGATCATCTGCATCAACAGGACGATTCACCATATCAACACGATCTTCGTAATGCCCGCGACTCATGACATTTTCGCCCAATCGCCCCCCAACATTAAGTCTGGAAACTTTCCCACTTACAGGTCGACAGTTTTTATATGTCATTGTAAAACTTGGCAAAGATTCTTCACCAGCATGTTGAATACTGGTAACGGTAATGTCACCAATGCTGGCCCCACTGTAAACAGCTTTCATAAAAGGTTCGGTATAGCTGTTGTTGTGTAAGGCAATGTTTAAAGCCGTGAAACGAATTTTTGCCGTGGATTCATGCAGACCATGATACCCGGGTAATGAAGCACGTGAAGCAGAAATAAAGTAGTAAAAGACTTCGTGTGCATTTTCAATTTTTCCAACATTAACGCCGCCTTCGTGGACTGTTGAAGTCAAAAGACACGTTGGTGATGCGACGACTTGTCCATCATTTAATTGGCTGCTTTCTAATGAATTATATGGTCTTTCTGGCATGGCTCACCCCGTCCTAAATTTTTAACTTACTGTATCTGTGATACGTTTCGTATTATTAATTGAATACCCTGATTTTCCTTGTTCTTGCATTTGATCATCAAACACGTTGGCAACAGATTTTACTTCATCAGGTTTGAAGGTATATGATGCAATCCCCCCTTGAGGCGTTTCGTGGTTAAAGGCATCAAAATAATGTATGCCAAACTTAATTAAATAAACATCAGACAGTTCAATATACCTGTTTAAAGTAAGTGAGTCACCCCCGGTTGATACAAGATGATAAATCGTGATCTTTTTTAAGTTCGTCCCTTTTACCATGGCTTCAAGGGCCTTTGGAACACTTTTGTCATAGTGTGTGCGCACAGTGATCGGCAGACATTCCCCATTGTTTGGACGAATGCCAATACTGTGGGATGATTCGGCAGAGTTGATAATTTGCAGTTCCGGGAATTCAAGAAGGCGGATGCCCCTTGCGTACCCTTCATATTTGATGCTTCCACACATTGCATCAACATTTTCAACCATCATTACAACTATATCATTTTTCATCTTATACCTATGTTTTTCATCCTATTCCAAATAATTACCCAGCCTGGGCTGATCAAAGATCAACCTGCAGGTGGTGGTAATTCAGCAACAAGTCTAATAGACGCTGTTAGCTCTTCCAATTGGAAGTGGGGTCTTAAAAAGACAGTTGCGCGGAATTTTCCGGGTTCGCCTGGTACATCAAAGACATCAATGCGGGCCTCACGAAGTGGAAAGCGGGCTTTCATTGATTGTGATGCATCATCATTCAGCAATACATATTGGGAAATCCAAGTTTGCAGATAACGTTGTACCTGGTCGCGTGTCATAAAAGACCCGATCTTGTCGCGCATAATTGATTTGATGTAATGCGCAAACCTGGACGCTGCCAACAAGTATGGAATACGCGCAGAAGTCGCAGCATTCGCATTTGCCTGAGGCGTGTTATATTTCTTTGGTTTTTGGACCGTTTGCCCCCCAAAGAAAGCAGCTTTGTCGGTTCCTTTACAGTGACAAAGTGAAATGAATCCAAGGTCACTTAGTTCTTTTTCACGACGATCTGTAATTGCAATTTGGGTCGGGCATTTTAAGGCCAAATCACCATCTGTTGTTTTAAAGGCATAGCTTGGAAGACCTTCAACAAGTCCACCACCTTCAACACCACGAATTGCAGCTGTCCATCCGTACTTGGCAAAAGCATCCGTAATTCTTTGTGCCATCATGTAAGATGGGTTACCCCATGTGAAAGTTTTTAATGTTGTTCCGTCAACGACTTCTTCGTAGTTTATGCCTTCAACTGGATTCGTGTTTGGTCCATATGGAAGACGCATCAAAACGCGCGGCATTGTTAAGACAACATAGCGTGAATCTTCACTTTCCCGGAATGAACGCCATTTAATCTTGTCAGATCCTTGAAAAATCTTTGCAAGATCACGGGGTTTCCCAAGATCAGTATAGTTATCCATGTCAAACAAAGTTGGTGACGCTGCTGAAATAACAGGGGCATGCGCCGCTGCCGCAACATTTGATAACTTTGTTAAAAGTGACATGTCAGGGGCAATTGGCCCAAATTCATAATCTGCAACCAGACAGGAATAAGGATTACCACCGAATGTGCCATATTCTTCTTCGTATATTTTTTTAAACAGAACGCTTTGGTCGAATTCCACGGCTTTTTCAAGATCGTCGCGAAGTTCTTTCTTGGAAACGTTAAACACACGAAGTTTTAATTTCGTACTTGTTTCAGTGTTCATGACAAGATAGTTCATGCCACGCCAAGTTGCTTCGACTTTTTGAAAGTTTTCGTGATGCAGGATTTCATCCAATTGCTGGCTTAATAATAAGTCAAGTTCTTGGATACGTTTGTTGATAAAGGCAATCGTATTATTACTTACAGTATCACCAGCTTGAAGAATTTGCTCAACAAACTCATCAACCATATCCTGTGCATAGACAACTTGTTCTTCATCCCGGGCCAACTTACCCTTTTGAATGATTTGATCTAGAACTGATAAGCTTTCTTGACCTTCAGCTGCCTGATCTTTTGTTTTCTTTTCATCAGCCATTGCGCTCTCCCTATTTAGATTAGCATCTGTTATTTATTCTTATTCAACCTATTTTTTAGGTTTGGCGTCTTCTTCGCCGCCTTCATCTTTCTTGGCTTCGCCCAAGTTCTTTTTTACTTCTTCACGAACTTCGGTATTTTCAAGAATATCTTGAAGCATGCCTTCCAAGTCATCATTCCCATCAAGTTTTGACATAAGGTCACTTAACTTGGTGCGTGCCTCGTAAAGCTTACGCATGGGTTCAACTTGTTTGATGATGTTTATAGGTTCAAAATCTTCTATGTTTTTAAAATCAAGGGCGACACTTAAAGAACTGTCTTCAGCCTCTTCCCCACCGCCTAAGCGGTTTTCAACGCGCATTGCTGCCCTGGGAGTTATATCGGCCATGATATCATTAAAGTTATCACGGTCAATTTCAGTGAATTTACGTTCTTTTAAGGCCTTCATTGATTTTTCTGGATCTCTGTCCCCAGAAAGGTCAGCCATGACACCTACTACAAACGGCAATTCTTTCATTTCGATTGCATCGCCGACTTCTACGTCGTAAGTGATCTGTACGCGCGGAGGACGCACACGGTCTAATTTATGTTGAGTACTTTCAGCCATACTAAGACTCTCCCGTTTATTGTTATTTAAGCTTCAAAAGCTTTTTACTACTTATGATACAGACTGCCACTTTTAATTTGCCATGTAAATGTAAAATACTGATTTTTTTACATTTTTTGTATTGTGTTATATTTTTACCACACGGTGTGACATAAAATCTGCAACCTGTTACTTGTAATCGTAGCACGATTCGGTATCATGTTAAAGAGCCCGTTTGTAAGGTATGTTTAAAAACACTTTTACCTTAAAAGGGCAAAAAAAATCAGAGGTATATATAATGTCATTGCTTAAGCCAGAATTTGTCGATAACCCAGAAAACAGATGTCCAGTTGTTTTAATTTTGGATACGTCGGCCTCAATGGAGGGGGATCCCATTGATTCTTTGAACCAAGGATTGGCAGAATTTAAGTTTGATGTTGAACAAGATGAATTGGCGGCATTGCGGGTGGAGTTATGTATTATTGGCTTTGGCCGAGAAGTAGACGTTCTGCAGCCCTTTATAACAGTTGATGATTTCACCCCCCCTGTTTTGGTGACAGCTGGGAAAACCCCTTTGGGAAGTGCTATTGATAGGGGGCTGGATGCGCTTGAAGAACGCAAAAAAATATACAAGGCAAATGGCGTGCAATATTATCGTCCTTGGGTTTTCTTGGTAACGGATGGGGCCCCTACGGATGGGGAAAAGTGGAAAGATGCCGCCGCCCGCGTCAGTTATTTAGAGGCCAATAAACGCATCAGTTTTTTCACAATCGCAGTGGAAGGCGCAGATATGGAAATATTGGAACGGGTGGCCCCAATAAGCCGGCCCCCCATTCAATTACAAGATCTGAAATTCAAAGAATTATTTCGCTGGTTATCTTCTTCGGTACGGCGTGTTTCGACCAACCGTGTTGGCGGGGATATGATAGAATTACCATCCGTTTCAGGTTGGGCAGCAACAGGAACATGATATGACATGGATTACAGGCGCTTGCGCTGTTGCAAAACAAATTAGGGAGCATGATCACGATTGCCAAGATGCGTTTGCTGTGGAAAAAATAGGCGATCATCAAGTTATCGCCGTCCTTGCCGATGGGGCGGGGTCTGTTTCCAAGGCAAAAGAAGGCGCAGAAATAACAGTCAAAGAAGCCATGGCGTGCCTCAAGAAACTGGATCTGAAAAATCTTTCCTCCCAAACGATACAAGATCTTAGTAATATTCCCCAAATTATCCGGGAAAAAATCCGTAACATCGCTGAAAAAAATAAAGAAGATCCTCATAATTATGCCAGCACATTGGTGGCGGCTGTCTTTATGCCAGACTGTTTGATTGGTATCCAGGTGGGGGATGGGTTTCTTGTGTCAGGGGCAGAAGATGAATATGATTTAATCTTTTCTGGCAAAAAAGGGGAATACGTTAATGAAACAAGTTTTGTGACAGACGAGACTTTGGATATTCAAACTTTTGTACAACGTGAACCCATTAATTTTGTTGCCCTGGCAACGGATGGCCTGGATCATGTCGCCATAGACCACCGGTTGAACGAGGCCCATATGGGCTTTTTCAAACCGTTTGATACTTTCTTATCAGAAAAGCCTGATAAGGAATTGATTGATTCAGAGCTAAAATCATTCCTAACATCCGATCGATTAAAACAAAGATCAAATGATGACCGAACGCTTATTATCGCAAAATTTTTGGGTGAATAGTTTTCGCCTTGTTTTTATTATGTCATTTGCTTATACGCGCTACGTAAGAAGGTGAATTCCTTTTTGTTTTAGTTTAGGTGTCAGCCCCAATAGAAATATTATGAATCCATTTTCATAAGAAAATTTACGAATAAACGTAAGGCTGTTAAGGGTTGATTGATTTATTCCTTATAATGGCTTTTTCTGTTTTCTATCATAAAAACTTGCAAATCCTATCAAAAATGATAGGATGAAGCTGTGAATATGATAGGATTTTAGAGAATGAAAAAACCCATAACACGCAGACAGAAAGCTATTTTGGAGATTGTTGCTGATTACCGTACCGCCTCTATATCTCAGGTTCAAACCCAATTAACGGAAAAAATCAGTACCCCTACATTAAACCGTGATATGGCAACTTTGGTTGCCCTAGACTACTTGATCAAAATCGGCAAAGGTCGTGCGACTGTTTATCAACTATCTCCCTCTTACAAGCTTTTTACACCGGTTCAGCTTGATCAGTATTTTGACTTAGATCCAGATGCGCGCACTATATTGGGAAGGTTCAATGACGATTTAATCGCTATGCTCAAAGACGTGTCGCTTTTCACGCAGGAGCAATTTTCTTATCTTGAGGCGTTAAAACAAGAATATCGGCAGAACATCACGACCCTTTCGCCGGCAATCTATCAAAAAGAATTAGAGCGCCTGACGATTGAGCTAAGTTGGAAATCATCGCAAATAGAGGGCAACACCTATTCATTGTTAGAAACAGAGAGGCTTTTTATAGAACATAAACGCGCAAAAGGAAAATCGCAGGAAGAAGCGACGATGCTGCTGAATCATAAAGAATGCCTGGATTTTATTTTAGAGCATAAGGAGATGGGAAGGACGCTTAATTTAGCAATGCTTGAGGAAATCCATTCTTTATTGATTAAGGATTTAGGCATCAGACGCAACCTGCGCTCACGGACAATTGGCATCACAGGTACCGCCTATAAACCCTTGGATAATTCCCATCAGATCAAAGAAGCGATAGACAGAATGTGCCTAACCATCAATACCAAGCAAAACGGTTTTGAAAAGGCATTGCTCGCAGTGGCTCTTATTTCTTATATTCAGCCCTTCGAAGACGGTAATAAACGCACTGCGCGAATGGTAAGTAACGCGCTGCTGATTGCAGAGGGGGCATGCCCATTATCTTACCGCAGTGTGGAATCGCTGGCCTATAAAAAAGCTATGCTGTTCTTTTATGAGCAAAATAATCTTTCTGCATTCAAAGAACTTTTTATGCAACAGATTGAATTTGCAGTGAAGAATTATTTTCGATGATCCTTAACAAGCGGGCGGCCGTATTTCTAATTTAACTTTTGGGGTTAGCTTAGGTATTGACATATAACGTATAACGTAATACATTAAATTATGATAATAAGTTTTAAGTGTAAAGAAGCAGAAAAAATATGGCGTGGCCATATTTCTTGTAAGTTACCAAGGGACATACAAGAAATAGCTTTAATAAAACTCCGTTTAATAGAGGCCTCTATGAAAATAGAAGACTTACGGATACCTCCCAGTAATAGGCTGGAATCCTTGAAGGGTAAACGAAAAGGCCAACACAGTATAAGAATAAATCAACAATGGCGAATATGCTTTGAATGGAAAGACACTAATGCCATGATTGTGGAAATCATTGATTACCACTAAAGGAGTAAAAAATGAAAGAATTAAGGAACATACACCCAGGGGAAATTCTTCTGGAAGAATTTTTAAAGCCTTTAAAATTAAGTCAAAATCAGATTGCCAGAGATATTAAAGTGCCACCTGGAAGGATAAATGAAATTGTAAAAGGGATAAGAAGTGTGACAGCTGATACAGATTTAAGGCTTGCAAAATACTTTGGAACAAGTGAAGGTTTTTGGATGCGGCTTCAAGATAGCTATGAACTTTTGGAAACCAAAAGAAAGATTAAAGGACAGATCAAAATGATTACGGTATGTGATAGGTCAGATAATCAATTAAGTTGTTAGAATAATAATGTACACGATAAAAGAAACAGGTCAGAAAATTGATTTAAAGCAACGCTTGGATAGCGGGGGGGAAGGCGCCATATGGCTGACGGATCTGCCTGAGATTGTGGCAAAGATTTATCACACCCCCCGTCATGATTATGAAACAAAAGTTTTGGCCATGGTTCAAAACCCACCCGAAGACCCAACAAAAAGCCAGAATCATATATCCATTGCCTGGCCACAAGGAACCGTTCAGGATGATCAAGGTCAGTTCTGTGGGTTTATTATGCCGCGTGTTTCCGGATCTTTACGGGTAAATCACGTTTATAATACAAAACTTCGTAAACGGAATGCCCCTGGGTTTAATTGGCATTATTTACATGTGACGGCTTACAATATAGCCTCGATTCTGGAGGCGCTTCATAAAAAAGGATACGTTGTTGGGGATGTTAAAACCGATAACTTTATGATTAATGACCGTGCGCTGGTTGCCCTTACAGATGCAGATTCATTTCAAATTCAGCAAGAAGGAAGGGTGTATCGGTGTCCGGTTGGATCCGAAGGATTTACCCCCTCTGAATTAATAGGCAAAAATCTGGCAGACGTGGATCGAACAGAGGTTCATGATCGTTTTGGCCTGGCCATTATGATTCACCTTTTGTTGTTGGGGTATCATCCCTTCAGCGGAGAATGGCCAGAAGGGGAAGAACCAGAAAGTCGGGATGACGCAATCTTAAAGGGCGAATGGCCCTATGCCCCCAATGCAAAAGTGCAAAGCCCCATGTATGCCTTGCCACAAGAAATTTTGCATCCAAAGATCCGCGCTGCCTTTTTGCAAACATTTAATGATGGGTTTGTTCACCCCAATCAAAGATTATCAGCGGCTGACTGGAAGGCAATTTTAACAGAAGCAGTGCAAAGCCTTACAACCTGTCCAGAAAATTCCCAGCACTTTTTAAGTGGGGAAACTTGTTTTTGGTGCAGTCGAAAACAAATAACGGGTGTGGATATTTTTCCCGCAGTAAAAGGGTATGCCCGGACAGAAGACGTTGTTAAGTTGGAACAAGCGATAAAAACCGAAGACATGCGGGAAATCGCCAGAATCTGGAATACCAATACAGACCTGCATAAAGAAAGTCGATTTTCAGTACAGAAAGAAGAAATCAAGAAAGCCTGTGATTATATTCAAGTTCTGGATCAGTTTAAGGAATTTTGTCTGCAAAGTAAAAGTGACCAGGAAATTCTTGATTGGTGGAGTACGGACGATAAACTAAGTTACTTTCCGTTGGCCCCGACCGAGCGCGTCAATGGAAAACCATTAAAAGAATTTTTAGAAGAAATTCGCCGCCGCCGTCAGTCTTTATCGAAATTAAAAGAAGCCGTTGCCAAGGCAGATAAAAAAGATTCATTCGGTGATCCTGTGATGGATGAGGACTTTGAACGGGAAATTCTGGAGGTTTACGCCCACCATCAATGGCCAGAAAGTATTAAATCCGCCGAGCCGGAAATATTTGATCGTGTTGTTGTTGCCCGCCAACGAATTGAATCATGGCGTGCTTTTAAAGAAGCCTATGATAAGGGAAAACATGCCACCGGTTTAAAGTTATGGGAGGCCAATAAAAAAACATATCAGAAATTTAGAATGACAGATGGTCAGAAAAAATTTATACAAGATGCCCGGATTCATAAATCTGCTGTTGATACGTTGAAAGATCTTGTTAATAAGCAAGATGTGATGGTTGATGTCTGGTGGGGGAAACATCCATCTTTACACAGGTCTGACTTTTTAGAAGAAATATTTGATGGCACATCTTTTAAAAATCATATTTTGCAGGCCCAAAAACGACAAGACCTATTAAAAAAATTCCAAAAGGCCAACGAAAAATCTGATTTACAAGCATTGGCAAAGCTATGGAACCCAGAAATATGTGAAGGGCGGCCGGAATTTGAAATATTTTTGCCAAAGATAAAGGTTGCGGAAACATTGGCCAGTACATGGCGCAAGGTATACCGGGCGATTCAAGAAGATCAGGTTGAAGTTATTGTTGAAAATTGGGAAGAAGAAAAATTTGCCCCTTTGATTGAGGATCCCATCAAAGCGGAACGGGTACGCAGGGCGTTCCAAACGTATTACAGAAATGTGCATTTTAAGGAATCTAATTGGCAAAAAATTACAGCTGAAAAAGACTTTATAACCGCCCGTTGGGAATGGCCTGAATCAAATGCCCGAATTCCCATTTGTTTGATAACAGTTAGTGCCACCCCAACGCCAGCACATTACAATGATCAAAATTGTCTTTATCGTTGTCTGGTGGAAAAAAGGGATTTGATGGGCCAAACCCGCATCCCAAAATTAAGGTCAGGCCCTTTGTTTATTCATGTGTGGCCAGCCACGGTTGTTTGTGGCCACCCTTTATTATTGGCCGATGCCTTTACCCTTAAAGATAAAAATTTTTCAGCCATAGCCTATGACACCAAAGTAAAAAAAGCCAAATGGCGCGGGTTTGGCAAAGGATATGATTACAAGATTTTATTAAATGTAAAATCCGAAAATACCAATGTTTTTCCAAGGATGCGCTTGATTGCAACCGAAGATAGATTCCCCTGTTACAAAGATTCACAGTCTATCATCATTGGGGAAATTCCGCCGTGTGATTTACAGGCCGGAAAATCAAATAAAATGGAAATTCGAATGAGTCAAAAACTGAATAAAAATTGGCAATACCGTTTGGAAATTATTGATCCTGTTTGGGAAAATAAGCTACAGTTACTTCATCCATATAAGGTTTAAGATGATAAAAGAATCAATCAAAAAAAAATATACATGCCCCCATTGTTTTACAAAGTTTACAAAACAACAGGCATTGTTTCGATGTCAATCCATTCCTGAAATTTGTGATTATGAAGACGATGCCATTTATACCCATCATCACCCGGTTTCAACAATTGAAAAACAAGGACGTTTGATTGAAAGTCAAAGCCAAGATTTTCTTAAAAAATTTAACGAAGCGGATGGGCAAAAGTGTGACCTTTGTGCGCATGTGACGGAACAAAGGGCGTGCCCCACTTGTCACCATAATTTGGATAAGGGCTTTTTCCAAACCCATTATATTCATGTGGGTGTAATCGGGGCAATGACTTCACAGTTATCGCATTTTGTTGTGATGGCAAAACAATCATTTTCAGAAAATCTTGCCCATAATTTAGGATTAATAATTCATCCATCATCAGATAAATCTTTGGAAATAAAGTTTGAACGTCTTGAAAAATCAAGATCGCCGTTAAATAAATTTTCCCCAACAATGGATTATTTTTCTTTTGTTTTTCACGGTGTGGACGGGGATAGTAATAAGGATGATTTTAATTTATATGATGCGTTTTTATACTTCTTACCCATACCAACATTACCTTTAAAATATAATGCGTTTGAAGATTTAATGAAATTGGTTCATGAATCAACCACTTCGAAAAAAAGAACGGTATCCAAGCCTTTTGCCATTGCTTACCATAGTTTTGAAAAACTGGCATCATTGCTGCCTGATTCAAATACTTTGTTAAGGCAAACAGACTATGTGGGTGGGTATAATGCCAAAGATAACCTGCAAATTTCTGGTGAAATGATGGCCTATACCGGGGCCTGGTATGGGGCCAATACATTGCATTTTATTAAACGTCACTTACCAAATCACCAGTTCTTTACTTTTTCCTTAACCTATCCAAACGATCAAATAGCATCAAATGGCGCAGGTTGGAAAGTGGCTGATGCTTTGGTGTGGCTTCTTTATCAAAACAAAATTGTGAAATAGGTATTAAAACGCGCTTTTTGGCCGATTTTCGCGTCAAAGTTTATTTGCGATGCTCACGTACGCTAGGTACGCTGCGCGTCACCAATTTCACTTTTCCACGCTATTAACCTTTTGGCTCACCTCAAAAATCTTATTTTAAATAAATTCTTTTTGGCCGATTTTCGCGTCAAAGATTATTTTAAACCAGGTCTAAGGAAGTTAGAAAGACCAATTGCGCGCTGGAATGGCACAAATTCGTGGGGCGAGGAAAAGGGCAAGTAAGGTATAGGGCCAAGGTTCCATTTTGGTGAAATCATAACTGTTCATAAGGGCTTGCCAAGAAACACCATAGGCAAATTTAAATAAAACAGCTTGGCATATAAATCCAAATAATAACCAGGCAAAGCCCAGCATCCATAAATCTTTTCTTAAAAAGCGATGGCTTTTGTCTTTCAACATCATGACTTGGATCATATAAAAAAAGATTACGCTGAATCCCATGGATACCCAAGAATCCATCATTCCGCCAGCTTCAGGGGATAAAATGCTTTCCTTAAGGGCCGTGTACATGACGGCTGCAAAGGGGATAAGCATGCGACTAAACATATTGGAAACAATAAATATTGGGTTTTGATTTTTTATACCTGACATATGTCTTTATTATCCTTATATTAACCATAGTGCAAGAGTACTTAGCACTGGGATGTTGTTGCTTGTGCCCAGTGACATTACTAAGTATTATTACCATTGTGCCACAATATAATTTTTATTGTCAAATTTAGGAAAAGATTCGTGCAAGAACTGACATTAGTAATAGAAGAAGATCAAGGAAAATCCAGACTAGACAAAGCGTTATCGCTTTTGTGTGTGGGGCAGCTAACGCGGTCCCGTATAACAAGTCTTATCCAGGAAGGCCATCTTAAAACACAAGCCGGGGATGTTGTTACAAATCCAGCGACAAAAGTTAAGGGAGGCGATGTCTATCTTATAACCATTCCTGTCGCAGATGATCCAGATCCCGTTGCAGAAGATATCCCTTTGGATGTTGTCTTTGAAGACGACTATCTATTGGTTATTAATAAGCCCGTTGGCTTGGTTGTGCATCCGGGGGCAGGGAATCCCGCAGGCACTTTGGTTAATGCATTGCTTTTCCACTGCGGTGATAGTCTTTCCGGTATTGGGGGGGTGAAACGCCCAGGCATTGTCCACCGGTTGGATAAAGATACCAGTGGGTTAATGGTTGTTGCCAAAACGGACAAGGCCCACACAGAATTATCAAAACAGTTTGAAGATCGGTCTTTAAGCCGTACCTATGTTGCCTTTGTTTTGGGCCATCTTTCCCCGGCAGTAGGGACGATTGATAAAAATATTATCCGAAGTGATCGCAATCGTCAGAAAATGGCTGTGGTTGAAGGTAAGGGGAAAACGGCCATCACCCATTATGAAACCATTGAATTGTATGCAGCAGACCTGTCTCTTATACACATCTCCGAGCCCACGAGACCGTACTAGATCTCGT
>CAJXSI010000005.1 GCA_913061155.1 uncultured Alphaproteobacteria bacterium | reverse complement strand
ATCTACACTAGATCGCTCGTCGGCAGCGTCAGATGTGTATAAGAGACAGATCTGAGACTGTCTGAAGCTGTACAAACTTTAACAAAACCCAAATAGAAAAAATAATTATTAAAACAGAAGAAAATAAAAAAGTTTTTTTAATAAATTTTCTCATATTACTAAATTATGAATTCATCATCCGAAAGAAGTCTTCGTTCGTTTTTGTTTCCAGCATCTTAGAGTTCAAGAACTCCATAGCCTCAACAAGACCCATTGGGTTTAAAATACGGCGCAAAATCCACATTTTCTGAAGAATATCCTTACCAACCAAAACCTCTTCCTTACGTGTACCAGAGCGCGTAATATCAATTGCTGGGAAAACACGCTTGTCAGCCAAACGGCGATCTAGAATAATTTCAGAGTTCCCCGTTCCCTTGAATTCTTCGAAAATAACCTCATCCATACGAGACCCCGTATCAACCAAAGCTGTTGCCAAAATTGTCAAAGACCCGCCCTCTTCCACATTTCTTGCGGCCCCAAAGAATCTTTTTGGACGTTGCAAAGCATGAGCATCAACCCCCCCCGTTAACACCTTACCGGAAGAAGGAATAACAGTGTTATAGGCCCGCGCCAAACGTGTAATTGAATCCAACAGAATAACAACATCGCGCTTTTGTTCCGTCAAACGTTTTGCCTTTTCAATAACCATTTCAGCAACCTGAATATGCCTATTTGCAGGCTCATCAAATGTTGAACTGATAACCTCCCCCTTAACAGAACGGGACATCTCTGTAACCTCTTCCGGGCGTTCATCAATCAACAACACGATGATATAAACCTCTGGGTTATTGCGAATTATGGCATCTGCCAAGCTTTGTAACATGACTGTTTTACCCGTTCTTGGGGGCGCCACAACCAGACCACGCTGCCCCTTCCCCAGGGGTGCCACAAGATCAATCACACGCAATGTGTTATCCTTTGCCCGGCCATTCGGACATTCTAATTTTAACTGTTCAGTTGGGAACAACGGAGTCAAGTTATCAAAATTAATTCTATGTTTAACCTTTTCAGGGGCATCAAAATTAATTTTATTCACTTTAAGCAAAGCAAAATAACGCTCTCCATCACGCGGAGCACGGATTTGCCCTTCTACAACATCTCCCGTTCTTAAAGAAAATTTTCTTACTTGACTGGGGGATACATAAATATCATCCGGACCTGGAAGGTAATTGGATTGGGGGGATCTTAAAAAAGCAAATCCATCTTGTAAAACCTCAACAACGCCCTCACCAAAGATTTCAACAGAGTTATCAACCAATCTTTTAAGAATCGCAAATATTTGATCTTGCTTACGCAGATTACTTGCGTTTTCAATTTTAAGTTCCTCTGCCTTTTCAAGTAAAGCCTTAGGGGGCATATTTTTCAGGTCGCGTAAATTCATTTATTTATATCCTTATAGATGGTTGAATTTTTAAAATGGTTTGGTAATGACTAAAATAACGATGCCTATCATTAAAATAGTTGGCACTTCATTAAGTACCCTGTAAAATTTTTGGGTGTGTTTATTTTGATCGTACTGGAAATCTTTTCGATATGCTGCCAACAAACCATGTGTTGCGGTTAATAAAAGAACAAGGAAAAATTTGGCGTGAACCCATCCTTCACTCCATATAACCAAACCTGGCGTAAAAATCAACCCTATACCTGATAAATATGTCGCGATCATCGCCGGCGTCATGATGTATTTTAAAAGACGGTACTCCATAATTTTTAATTTTTCAGAAAATTCTGACCCAACACTTGCTTCGCAGTGATAAACATAAAGCCTTGGTAAATACAGCATTGCAGCCATCCAACTGATAACTGAAATAACGTGAAATGCTTTGATCCATAAGTATGAATTTTGTAGGAAATTTGCCATGCTTGATAAGTTAATGATTATAAATACTGATATAAAAAACCTAATCTGTTTACCCTATCAGGTCAAGGTAGAAAAAATTTACTTTGTGCAAGTGTGTTTTTAAAGCAACACTTATTGTTTTGATCACACCCCTTGCATAGCATACCTGGCGATTGCACTGCCTTTTTTAACCCTTGAATAAAACCTGGATCATCTTGAACTGTTTTTATGCGTTGATAACTGGGAACACCCCAACTTTCCGCAAGTTCTTTGTATTCAATATCAAGCTCTACCAATGTTTCGGAATGCTCTGAAACAAAGGCTATGGGCACAACAACCAAAGAAACCCCTTCCTTGCCCGCTTTTTTAATTTCATCATCGGTATAAGGTTTGATCCATTCCAAAGGGCCCACACGGCTTTGGTAACAGGTCACTGATTCAACCCCTTGCATCTGGGTCATATTTTTTTTAATGGCGGCCACTGTTTTATTAATTTGTTGTTGATAGGGATCACCGGCATCAATTACTTTTTGCGGCAAACCATGCGCTGTAAATAAAATACGGGTTTTTTCTTTTGAATTTTTATTTTGAAGTGCTTTATCTATTTCTTTGGCAATTGTGGCCACAAACCCTTCTGATTCAGGATAACAACAAATTACCCTTGTGGGGAATTTGTCCCGACTTAAGGCCTGCCATTCTTTAAAGGACGAAGCACTTGTTGTTGTTGAATACTGGGGATATAGCGGCAAAAGAACCACCTCATCCGGTTCATAGGCACAGACTTCTTTGAAAACAGTTTCTGCCCGCGGGTGCCAATAACGCATGACCGTAAATGTTTTATAAATATTTGATTTTTCTGTATTTAATTCTTTTTCCAACGCAATTGATTGGGCCTGGGTTTGCTTAAGTAAGGGGGTTTTCCCCCCAAGGTATTGGTATATTTTTGTTGCCTCTTTCACGCGTTTCCTGGAAATAATTTGGGCCAGAATCCATCGAAAAGGGTTGGGTAGGGCGATGATCGCCGGATCATTAAACAGGTTAAATAGAAAGGGTTTGACCGCTTTTAAATTATCCGGGCCGCCTAAGTTAAATAAAATAACAGCGGTCTTTTTCATGGTCGCCATCCTTTAATAAATTGAATTAATTTTTCCACATTTTCTATGGGAATATCGGGGGTCATTCCATGGCCTAAGTTAAAAATATATTTTCTGTCTTTTGTTTTGGTCAAAATTCTTTCAGCCTCTATCAACATGGGGGTCCCCCCTGCTTTTAATAGTTGGGGATCCATCCCACCTTGCAGAATAACATCCCTTGGAATATCTTTTAACGCTTGATCAATGGCCATATTTGTATCAAGGCTGATACCGTCTGGCTTTATATCGTTTTCAAAGTATTTTTTATAATACTGGCTGGCGCCGCGTGGGAAAATAAAAATTGGAATCGTTGGAAATTTTTCCTTAATTTCTTTTATTATTTTCAACGTTGGGTCAACACACCATTTGTCAAAATAGGGCTCTGGTAATACCCCAGCCCAAGATTCAAATAGCTGAATCATTTCTGCCCCGGCCTTTATTTGGGCCAGTAAATAAGAAATGGTTGCTGTTGTAAGGGTGTCCAAAAGGGTTGCCATCCCCTGTGGGTTTTCATAAGCCTTGGCTTTGGCAGCCGCCATGTCTTTTCCACCTTGTCCTTGCAGCATATAAGCAGCAACTGTCCAGGGGGCGCCAGCAAATCCAATAAGCGTTTGTCCCTTTAGGTGGGACTTAACTTTTTTAAGGGTTTCCATAATTGGTTGCGTTTTTTCCAGAAAGCTGTCAGGGGAAAAATCAGGGGGGGATTTCAAATCAACCGGGGATAAAACAGGCCCCGTTTTTTCTATGAATTCAAGGTTAAGACCCAAAGCATAAGGAATGATCAGTATATCTGCAAAAAGAATGGCTGCATCAATATCAGGAAACCTTTTGATGGGCTGTAACGTAATTTCACAAGCCTTATGTGGGGTTAAACACATATCCAAAAACCCGTTTGAAGAACTTCTTAACTGCCTATATTCAGGTAAATAACGTCCAGCTTGACGCATGAACCAAAGGGGTCTTGGAAAAAATTTGCTCTTCTTAATAATATTATTCATATATATTTATTAGTATTAGTTATAGGGCCTGTTGATTGTGTTGATAAGAATAATTAACATTATATACGTAAGTTATCAACAACAAGAAAACAAAAACCGCCTTAATTGATCAAAGAAAAATGGCTTTTCCACAAAATTAACAAAATGACTTAAAAAACTATCCAGTGTTAGTAACTCGTCTATAAAAAATACCCTAATAAGGGGATAAAACCAGCCTTGATTTTATCCCCAGGGTTACCCATAAGTTATGAATAGGTTTACACAGAGGCCTGCGCCAAAGATAATTTTTTCAAAGAATATAAATGACGTGCCATCGCATCAAGTAATACAGCTATTTCTTGGCTATCTGGTTTGGCTTTATCAGCCAAAGAACTTTTTTCACCGACAACTTCGGATGTTAAGTTAAGGCCTTTTTCATGATTCACCAAATATGTTTGTATAACAACCCCCTGATAGGACGCATGCGGCTGGTTCGACACTGATAAAACAGTCATATCATTTGCAAGGTCTGTATCACGTTTTAACCATTCTTCTATCGTGTCATCTGTATTGGCCCGTTTTCCACCTTTCCCCTCTGCTTTGACCCAAATAACAGGAAGCGATGCCATATCTTTAGGAAGGCTAACTTCGTTGTTATAAATATATTGCATCAGACCCATTTCATTGGCTTCATAACCCTTTTCAAGAACATTTGGTTTTAACAAAACATCAGATTCTGGGGCATCTAAAGAACGTGTACTTCCCAACATAACGATTTTATCAAAACGAATGCCACGCTTCCACAAGTCAATTAAATAATTGATTCTTGACTTAATTCGAACACTGGCAGCCCCAAGAACAAGGGCGCGGTCATATTTATCTTTTGAGGGGGTTTTTTCATCTAAGTACCCTAATTTTTTGGCAAGCACTACAATTTCTTGGCGTTGCTTGTCGGTGAAGCGTTCTTTTTGTTTATGCCATCTTTCCCCTGATCTAAGCCACCCATTTTCCTTGTCTTGGGTTGCGGCGATAACAGAATCTAACGTTTCGGCATGGCTTTGTCCTGTTACCGTCAAAAGCTGTTTTAGATCTTTGTTGACAAGTTTTCCCTGTGTATCAAAAAAAACAGCTTCTGAAATAGAGGAAGAACAAGAAAAAAGAAAGAAAGATAAAATAAATAGTGTGGGAAATCGGAATAATTTTTTCATAATAAGCTCCTTTAAATATTATAAAATCACTTTTATAACAACATTATTTATTTAAATAAGCTACTGAAAAATAGGGGTTATCCTATTTAATAAGGCGACAATATCAACCCGCCCAATTTTTGATCAAACCCCTTAAAAAACGACAAAGTATTTCACTTTAAAATATATCTAAAGCCAGTCCTAATATATTAAGAATTCCCGGACGAACGCCATAGTGTCAACAGATGTCGCCTACTCCACCTAGAGTCTTTTTCTATTTTTGAAAGTAAGTCGCTAATAGCCGAATCTTTTCCCGATTTTTCGTGTATACGGAAAATTAAACGCATAAAATTCGCACGGTTAACATCACTCATATCCTCTGTTATCTTTTCAAGTCTACTAAGAGTACTAGGTTTAGCTTGCTGAACAGCAGATTTTTTTATGCCTTCTTCATCTTCACATGCTGCACAATGTCCGTAATCACAAGATAAGATAGATAGAAGGCCTGCAGCCAGAATTAATAATTTTTTCATAATTTAGTCCTATAGTTAAATAGTTATGTGTAACTTGAATATAATAAGCAATTATAAAATTTCAAGCTATTGGTAGTTGAACAGAAATTTGAAAAATAGATCTTGTTATATTTAGGGTTTAAATTTTCTGAAAAATAGGGGAAAATTATAACTTCCAACGTTTGTGAAACCACAGCCATTGGCAAGGGTTTTCACGAATCCAAGATTCCAGGTGTTGATTCATAGATGTCATCAGATCATCAGGCGATTTATCCATATCTAGCGGCGGATAAAACGTGACTTTAAATTTACATTTATTTGGAATTCTGGCAACTTGAACAGGAATAATTTCCCCGTCAAAACGTTTGGCCAATTTTGCCGGACCTGTGGCGGTTAAGGCAGGGCGTCCAAAAAGGGGAAGGGGGGTCCCATCTGAAAGACGCTGATCAAAAAGGATACCCATATTCCCCCCCTTTGATAAAAACTTTATAATTTGACGTGAACCTTCAGATCCTTTATAGAAAATGGGAACTTTGGGGTTATGACGTATGATTTCAAAGAATTTTTTTGTCCAAATATTATTCGGCGGTCTTGAAATCAAACCAATTTCCATTTGTTCTTTAAGAACAATATAATGCGGTAGTTCCCAATTCCCAAGATGCCCTGCAAGCATCAAGCAAGGCTTGTCTGAACTTTTTGCAGCAAGTATATATTTTAAATTAACAACATTAACCCGGTCCGGGTCATTTGCAATTTTTTCCACATGTGGAAATTCCCCCGCAATACGTCCAAGATTTTCCCATGTTTCTTTGACTAAAAGGTTTATTTCAAGATCTTTTTTATCCGGAAAGGCTTGTTTAAGATTGTCATATCCACGTTTGGATACCTTAAGTTTTGGCCCTATTTTCCGGGCGATTTTACCGAACAGATAAGAAGACCAATCCACAGGAAGGACCTTTGCAATGCCATATAAAATAAGGATGGGCAGGAACCCAAAAAAATCAATAATCCATTTTTTTATGATATTTTTTCGCGACATGTTTTAATTTTATCGTTTAAAAAGGTTGCAACTTTTTTTTCATTTTCCCAGTATAATTCAATGGGTACGTAACTTACATATTTTTTCTGCATCTTCGTCAGGCGGACATAATCTTTTTCTGTCGTAATAAGTTTTGCCCCCAAAGACCTTGCCTTTTCACGCAAGTCAGAAATATCTTTTTCTGTATAGAGGTGATGATCTGCAAAAGATATTTTCTTTGTAAGGTTATAGCCGTTATCTTGTAAAGAATTAAAAAACTTACTTGGAAAAGCAATACCTGAAAAAGCAACAAACTTTGTTTCTTTATCAATATCTTTTGGAAAGAAGGACTTTACGGTTGAATAAAAAACAGGAACAGAAAGGGTGTTTAATATTTTGGAAACACTTTCGGATGCAGATCCAATAACAACAACAGCTGATGCCCTTTGTACAGCGTCTTCTACAGGTTCGCGCAAGGGGCCAGCAGGAAAGACATGATCATTTCCAAAACCTATTTGACCATCGATAACTAAGAAAGAAATATCTTTTTCAAGGCCTGGGTTTTGATAACCATCATCCATAATAAGGGCATCTAAGTGCATGCCATCCATTTTCTGGCCACCTTTTACTTTGTTTTTTGCAACATATGTAGGGCCATATTTGGCAAGAATTAAGGCTTCGTCCCCCATTTGTTTTGCTGTGTGATACAAGGCATTTACCCGGAAAGGTCCTTTTGTTTCCCCACCATACCCGCGCGTTAAAAACCCAGGTTTTAATTTTAAATCTTGTAATATTTTTCCAATAGCAATGGCCGTTGGGGTTTTACCTGCCCCCCCAACTGTGGCGTTTCCGACACAAATAAGGGGTGTTTTTATGGCAACAGGCTTGATGCTGTTGTATCGTAACTTACTGAAAAATGTGTATAGTTTTGAGGCTGGATAAAGGATAGTTATTAAAAAACTATCTTTCTTGAACCAAAAGTTGGGTGTTTTCAGCATTAATGACTCCGCTTTGCTTTAATTCTTTTATGATTATTTTAAGGACATTGCGCTGATTTAACGTTAATTCTTCAGCATTATCAATATATTTTTTTCTTAACGTTTCATTTGTGAATAACTGTAAAAGGGTTTTTGCCAGTTCTTGATGATTTTGGACAACAAAACAGGCCTCGCGTTCAGCAAACAAATCAAAAATACTTGTATTTCCGTGTATGTGGGACCCTGTTAAAATACAGCACTTTAATTGCGCCCCTTCAATGGGATTGTGGCCCCCAATATTTGGCACCAAAGACCCCCCAATAAAAGCAATATCGGTAAGACTATAGGCCAGACCTAATTCACCCGTTGTATCAAATATATAAAGTTCAGTGGCTGTTGAAATAGAGTCATCTTTGGACCTATGACCATAGTTAAAGTTATTCTTTTTCCACAAGTTTTCTAAAGATTTTGCCCGGTGGGGATGTCGGGGAACGATAATGGTAAGAATATTTGGGATATGTTGTTTTAATTCTTTGTGAACCAGGGCAATCATTTCTTCTTCCCCTGGATGGGTGCAGGCGGCCACCCAAACAGGGCGCCCCTTAATCTGGGCAGATAAAGACTTAAGATAAGATGGGTTAACACCCAAAGGGCGACCTGAAAACTTTAGGTTCCCAGAATTAATAGCATTCTTTATACCAATATTTTCAAAGTTACTTTGGCTTTTGGGGGATCCAGAAAAAATAATTTTAAATTGCCCAAGAAGGTTTTGTATAAAACTTGGCAGTATTTTCCATCGATTCAGACTTTTTTCAGAAAGACGCCCATTCAATAAAGTCATGGGAATATTTCTTTTTGATGTTTCATGAATAAGGTTGGGCCATAAATCAGATTCCGTCCAAAAAACGGCCGTTGGTTCCCAGTGGTTTAAAAAACGTTTAACACAGCCAGAATTGTCCAACGGTAAAAACTGGTGAAAGGCACGGGTCGGCAAAAGCCGTTCAAGTAACTTAGCAGAGGTTAATGTGCCAGAGGTTACTAAGAAGTGAATGTCGGGATATTTTCCCTGTAGATGCTTTAAAAGGGATAAAAAACTTAAGCATTCCCCATTGCTGGCCCCATGAAACCAAAAAACAGGCCCAGGCGGACGGGAAAGGCGTGCATATCCAAAACGTTCATGGACGCGGTCAGGGTTTTCTTTTTTAATTAAGACACGAAATCGTATCCATAAATATAGAATAGGATAGAAAATAGAGGTTAGTATTTTGTACAACTGGAAAATCATATTTTCCCCTGGCTTATATCATCTGCCTTTTTTTTAAGATCCACCATCGCATTTTGTAAAGTTTTTTTATGATTTTCCAGGGGAATATTTCGATCGCTTACATCCACAGGATCGCCCCATGAAAAAACCCCTTTGCTGAAAGGAAGGGCAATAAAAAACTTGTCCCAAGTCTTTAATAACTTATGACGCGATGTGGAATAAGTAACGGGTAAAATGGGAACACCTGCCATCTGGGCGGTTCTTATTGTTCCGTCACTAATGCTTTCCCCTGGGCCACGGGGACCGTCTGGGGTAAATCCAATAACTTCCCCTTTTTTAATAAATTTAATAATCTTCACAAGGGCCTCTTTCCCCCCTTTATTCGTAGATCCTGCAATATTTTTTATGCCCAAAAAACCAACAGTTTTGCTGATAAGGCGGCCATCTTTATGGGCAGAAATTAACATATAGAAAGGTTTTTTATGCTTTTTTTGCACAAGGCGCCAGCAGAAAGGAAGCATTAAAAGACGCCCATGAAAGAACGCAACAATAAAGGGTTTTCCTTCTTTTACAAGGGATTCTGGGGCAGCATAATTAATATATTTCCACCGGGATGTTAACCACACAAAACGAATATAAGAAGATGCGATAAAGGCAATGATATTAATGCCCAAACTACTTTTTAGAATTTTCTTTATCATCTATAAGCTGCCATTTACAAAGTTGGGAATAAATCCCTTTTGTTTTCAAAAGATCGGTATGGGTCCCTTGTTCAGCAATTTCCCCTTGATCCAGAACATAAATTTTATCTGCATCTTTTACGGTTGATAAACGATGGGCGATAACAACACACGTACGCCCAACCATCAATTTTTCCAAGGCCTTTTGCACTTGGCGCTCTGATTCCGTATCCAGCGAAGATGTTGCCTCATCAAGTAAAAGGATGGGGGCATTTTTCAACATAGCCCGCGCAATCGAAATTCTTTGGCGCTGTCCACCAGAAAGACGAATGCCACTTTCCCCAATACGGGTATTATACCCTTCAGGTAACATTTCAATAAAGTCATGGGCCGCCGCTGCCTTTGCAGCATTATAGATATCTTGCTTAGACGCAGATGGGTTTCCATACAAAATGTTTCCCATAATTGTATCATCAAATAACATAATTTCTTGGCTAACAAGGGCGATATGATTTCTTAACGACGAAATTTTTATTGATTTAATTGGGGTGTTATCAAATAAAATATCCCCTTCCTGAGATTCATAAAAACGCGGAATCAGGTTTAACAAAGTTGACTTACCAGATCCACTTGGCCCAACCAAAGCAACAGTTTTCCCAGCAGAAATTTTAAGATTTATATTCTTTAAAATTTTCTTTTCAGGGGTATAGGAAAAATTAAGTTCTTTAAATTCAATGGCCCCTTTTTTAATTTGAATATCCTTAGCCTTTGGCCCATCAATAATGGAAGGCTTTGCATCAATCACACTGAAAACACGAATGGTTGACGCCAAACCTTCTTGCAGATTTGCATTCAATTTCGCCAAGTTTTTCATAGGTTCATAAGCCAACAACAAAGCAGAGATGAACGAGAAAAATGCCCCCGCCGTATTGTTTCCTTTGATAACCTGTAACCCACCATATGAAATAACAACAACAATTGCCATGCCCCCAAGTGTTTCCATAATAGGCGAAGACATTGATTTAATGCGGTTGGCTTTTATGTTTAAACGAAAGATTTCTTCGATTACTTTTTTTGCCCGATTGTTTTCATACTTTTCCATTCCATAGGCCTTAACCAAACGTGCCCCTTGGAAAATTTCATTTAACAAAGTCATAAAAGACCCCGTTTCTTTTTGGGTTGATGTGGAAACCTTGCGCATTCGTTTTCCAATTTTTACAATGGGCAAAATGGCAATAGGAAAAACAAAAAAGGTAATGCTGGATAAAAACCAATCTTGGTAAAACATGACAATCATCAAGCAAATAACGGTAAATAAATCCTTTCCAAAACTGGTGATGGTGTTGGAAACAACATTGCGCATAAGGTTAACATCGTTGGTGCACCTGGATATTAAAGTTCCCGTCGATGTATGATGGAAAAAAGCCAAATCTGATCGCAGAAGACACCGGAATAAATCTTGCTGTAAATTGGCAATGATACGTTGTCCGATAAAGTTCATGAAAATGGATTCCCCATAAGAAGAAAGGCCTTTAATAATAAACAATCCAAAAACAATAAAGGATACATACCTTAAGGCATTAATATTTTCTGACTTGAAAACATCATCAATAATGGGTTCCATTTGTTTGGCAAGTCCAGCTGTTGCTGCAGCCCCCAAAGCCATACATAATAAAGATAAAAAGAAATGTTTTTTATAAGGGCGTATATATTGCCGCCACAAACGCACCATTAATTGTCGGGTGGAATGCTTATAATTAACTTCTGATTGATTTGTCAAAACGGACTACTTATCTTTTTTTCTAAAACTGTCTAAAGAGACAACGGTACCTTTTTCTTCTTTTTTAAGCTGCGGCGTATCATCAATATTACTTGAAGGCACGTCAATTTTGGAAAAATCAGTATCTGGTTCAAAGTCCAATCCCCAGTTAACAGAAGGGTCTTCGATACTAAGTAAGGATGAAAAAGGTACTTTGATAGTTTCTTCCTGGTCTTCAAAAAACAAATCAATGCTGAAAGCATCCCGTGATACCAATAAATTTTCATATTGATGTTGAATAACAATTGTCATTTCTTCGGGATACTGTTCCTTTAAATAATCGGGAACTTGAACACCTGGGTGATTCGTCACAAAAGTAATAAAGAAATGATGGTTTGATTTTAAACCATGCTGACTAAGTTGTTCTATGACAGTCCGGGCAACGCCAAGCATTGCTTTGTCCATTAATTTGTCGTAATTCAGATAATCCAAAATGCCCTCGTCCATATTAAAAATTAAGTGAGGGGCTTCTGTTGCCCGGTGCCCCTCAGACCGCTACTGCTTGATTTACTAAGCAGCGTTTGCTACACGACGGCTACCATTACGGCGGCTGTTGGCAACTAACCTATTTTGGTTAGCACCACGACGAGTATTTTTAGTGTTTGCACTTATCATGCAGCCCGATAACGGTGGTACAATGCCGGACGAAAAGATAACCTTTACCACGCACGTCGATCCTGGTTCGCCCCCTCTAATTGTTTATCTTATCGATGCCACGGTGTCATTGCGTGCTTCATTTACTGAAGCCGTAAATTTCATCACTTATTCCTTGTGGCATCAACAACCTAATCAATTATGCTTTAATGACTAAGCTATAGTATGACACAAAATATTTCGCATCAATCAGATAAACACTTTCATAAATGGTGGAGGCGCCGGGTACCGCCCCCGGGTCCGTAACGCTTATTACGTTAGCCGTTTATCATCATAGATGGTTACCCATCACCGTAAATATAGGCCTTTTTAATCAAAATTTAAAGGGAAAAATTGCAAGAATAACACTTCGTCAGGCAAGCTTTGAAAATCAAGTTAATCTAAGCCAGTTTACCTTCGTCGTTTGAATCCTGATTATTTCCTTTGGTTAATACGCAGGTGAAATTTGGGAATCATTGTGACAAGATGTTCCATAATTTCAGATTGGATATCTTCAAATTCAACCCAGGCTGTTGTTTTTGAATAAATATAGATCTGTAATGGCATGCCATAAACATCAGGGTTTTGATAACAAATCAACATGGTTTTATCGGATCTGATTTCTGGGTGATTATCAACATACCATTGTAAATATCGACGGAATAGTTGTGAGTTAACTTCTGTAAAATGTTTCTTAACTTTAAACATGGGGGCGATTTTTGGATCATTTTTTAATTCATCAATTTCTTTTTTCGTTAAATCCCGGATTGAATATTGATCAATATAAAAGTTTTTCACCATACGGCGGGCCTCAGCAGAAAAGACATTGCGCCAGTTAATAAAGCCCTGCTCCAAAAGTTTATAGGTGGGCAAGGTTGTAATGGTTTCATCAAAGTTTTTAACGGTTACAACATTTAAGCTAAGTTCTTCGACAACGCCATTAAGTTTGTGACTATCCAGCTGAATCCAATCCCCTTTTTGAATCAGGTTGTTCACTGAAATTTGAATACCAGAGACAAAGGATAAAAGCGTATCACGAAATATTAATAAAATAACAGCCGTTGCCGCCCCAATGCCTCCAAGGAATGTGGCAGGGGAAATATCCATAGTTTGGCAGATGGCCAGGATTGACCCGATTATAAAGACAAATAAAGACGCCAATTGGAAATAGCCCCGAACAGGTGCTTTCTTTGTTGCCTCTAAAGACCCAAGGAATCTTTCTGTTGCCCCTAAAAAGCAATGGAATAAATACGTGCTGGCTATGGTTAAATAGGCTTTGAAAAAAATGTAAATGAACTGAAGTTTTGTGCCCTCTACCCAATGTTTTAAAATAATCAGGTTAATGGCTGCCAATAATAAATGGGGAACAACTTTCTGAAACGGGGTTTTCCGTAACCCAATAATCCATTTATTTGATCTGGTTGAAAGAATTTTTTTTAAACTGGGCGAAACCAGTGTTTTCCCAACAAAGAACAAAACAAAGCTATAAACAAAGATAATGGCCAGATTCAATAAATAATTGTAAGGGCCACATAAGTTTTCTATTTCATAGAATTTATTAAATAATATATCAATCATGGCCAAACCATAATATTTATTAAAATATAATTCAATAGATTTCCAAATAACGGTGGAAATATTATTCAAAAAAAACTAAGATCAATACATAGCTGGCGCTTTTTAATTTTGTTATGCGTTACTTGTCGATCATGTACAAGTTGCACACATCGCGACTGCGTGCCTATAACAAAATTAAAATCCCCTAGCTATAGGTCAAAATAATTAACCAGGCTGTTGTAAGCCCTTAACCAGAGAAAATAAATGTCTGATCAACCAAAAGAAAAAATCAATCACCAACAAGAAATTAAAGATTTAAAAGATGAAAGCTATCAAACGCAACGGGCAACAGTTCCCGCAATTGAAGAAGAACTTTATAAGATTCAGCCCGTTTTAGATCATGGATTTGTTCGTGTTATTGACTATATGGGGGATGATGCTTCCATTGTTCAGGCCGCCCGCGTTTCTTATGGAAAAGGGACAAAAAAAATCAGTCAAGACAAAGGGTTAATCCGATATCTGATGCGTCATCGCCACAGTACCCCTTTTGAAATGTGTGAAATTAAACTGCACGTAAAACTGCCCATGTTTGTGGCGCGCCAGTGGATTCGTCATCGCACAGCCAACGTGAATGAATATTCTGCGCGTTATTCCATTTTGGACAAGGAATTTTATGTACCCGCCCCTGAAAATTTGGCAGGTCAATCAGACATTAATAAGCAAGGACGTGCAGGTGTGCTTGAAGGAGAAGAAGCCGCCCGGGCGTTGGATCTTTTGAAACGTCTTCCAGAAGAAGCCTATGCCTCATATGAAGAAATGTTGAATGAAAACGAATTGGGGGATACTTTTAGTGATGATAAAAAAGGCCTGACCCGTGAATTGGCCCGTATTAATTTGCCTGTCAGTTTTTATACGCAGTGGTATTGGAAAGTTGACCTTCATAACTTGTTCCATTTCTTGTCTTTAAGGGCCGATCCCCATGCCCAATATGAAATCAGGGTTTATGCCGATGCTATCCTGGATTTGGTGAAAAAATGGGTGCCGATTGCAGCCGAAGCTTTTGAAGATTACCGAATGAATGGCGCCCATTTGTCAAAATCAGGTTTAGATGTCGTTAGGCGTTTGTTGGATGGGGAAAATGTTCAGCAAGAAGATTCGAATATGAGTCCCCGTGAATGGCGGGAATTAATGACATTATTGGGCAAGGAATAAAATCATGCGCTTTGTTGTTGTCTTCAGTTTATTAATATTGATGACAACAACATCGGCAAGGCCATTGCCTTTACCCCATACAAAACAAGAATCTTTAATTTCTGAAATTTATAAAAACCTAAATGCCTTTAAAGCCTCTAGCAAGGATCGAAAATCCGTAACTGAAGCAGGGGGCGCCCCAACTTATGGGGAGATTCTGCCCAGTTCTGTTTCACATCTTATTTCCTATTTAGATATAAAACAAAAAGATGTTTTTTATGATTTAGGCAGTGGAAACGGCAAAGTTCCCTTACAATTTTATTTGACGACGTTCATTAAAAAATCAGTCGGCGTAGAATTATCAGACTACCGTCATAACCAAGCGATGAAAGCAAAATTACGGGCTGGAAAAAAAGGGGTGTTAACCCCAGGGCGGTCTTTGCAATATATTCATGGGGATATTTTAAAAATAGATTTTTCTGATGCAACAATTGTTTATTTATGTAGTACCTGTTACACCCCAGAAATGATGACAGTTTTGCAAGAAAAAATCAGCCACCTTAGAAAAGGTGCCAAGATCATAACTTTAAAAGAATTCAGTGAAAACAATAAATTAAAATTAATAAAAGAATTAGAACTTCCCATGACGTGGTCCAAAAGTACGTCTGTTTACATTTACGAAGTTGTTTAACGCCTCTTGTAGTTTTCATGAAACCCTTTTAAGATTAAGATAACAAAGGGGGCGATAATGAAAGAAATCAATTTAATTGGGGCGCCGTCAGATTATGGGGCAAGCAAGCAAGGCGCGCGAATGGGCCCCAATGGATTGCGGGTTGCAGGGATAAAAAATTCCTTGGAAACACTGGGTTTATCTGTCAAAGATCTGGGCGATGTTTCGGGGCCTTTCACAGATTGGCAGCCGGTTAAAAATGGTTACCGTCATTTATCAGAAATCTCTGAATGGTGTCAGTCCCTGTCGAAGCAAGTTCACGAGTCCCTAAGTCAAAATGGCTTTCCCCTTATAATGGGCGGTGATCATTCTTTGGCCATCGGATCAATTGCGGGGGTGCATCATTATTGTCAAATGGTGGATAAAGATTTACATGTGGTCTGGATTGATGCCCATGCCGATTACAACACGGCAACTTCCTCGCTTTCAGGAAATTTGCATGGTATGCCCGTGGCTGTTTTAACGGGCGAGGGGCCAAGTGATCTGACAGACCTTGGCGATAAAACCCCCTTATTAAATCAATATGATATTACCCAAGTTGGTATTCGTTCTGTCGATAAAAATGAAAAGTCCCGATTAACGGAAAGCCGCCTTAAAGTTTGTGATATGGGGTACATTGATCAACAAGGCATGGCAAAAGCAATAAAGGAATTTATTGAACCATTAAAACAAAAGAACACCCATATTCATGTTAGTTTTGACGTAGATGCCATGGATGATACATTGGTCCCTGGGACAGGAACGCCAGAACCTGGGGGGTTAACTTACCGCGATGCCCGGCAATTGTGAATCAAGGGCATTGTCATCCAAAAATTGTAGAAACGATTTCAAATCAAGCAAAAAAATTAACCCTAACGTCCCGTGCCGTCCATACAACCTTGATGGCGCCGCTTCTTAAAAAATTGTGTGACTTATCTGGTTTGGATAAAGGCATCATGATGAATTCAGGGGCTGAGGCTGTTGAAACGGCCATCAAGTTGGCGCGCAAATGGGCCTATTGCCATAATAATGTACCAGATGATGGGGGCGAGATTATAGTTGCCACAAATAACTTTCATGGGCGCACAACAACTGTCATTAGTTTTTCATCCAACCCAGGGTATAAAAAACATTTTGGTCCCCTAACGCCTGGGTTTAAAGAAATTCCTTTTGGGGATGCCAAGGCACTGGAAAAGGCAATTACAAAAAATACAATCGGATTTTTGGTTGAACCCATTCAGGGCGAGGCCGGAGTTTATGTGCCCCCAGAAGGGTATCTTTCAGATATCAGAAATATTTGCACCAATCACAATATTTTATTAATGTTAGATGAAATTCAAACTGGGTTGGGACGCACGGGAAAAATGTTTGCGTATCAATATGAACAGGCAACACCAGATTTATTAATGATAGGCAAGGCGCTTTCGGGTGGTTTTATACCGGTTTCAGCTGTTGTGGGTCGTCAAGATATTATGGATATTTTTAAACCTGGCGATCATGGCAGTACATATGGGGGAAATCCTTTAGGCTGTGCCGTTGGTTTGGCAGCATTGGATGTGTTGGAAACGGAAGGATTATTGGAGAATGCACTTGCCCGGGGCACACAATTACGGGCAGGATTAAATGCTATGAAATCTGAAAAAATAACAGAAATTCGGGGCAAGGGCTTAATGACAGCTGTGGATATTATTCCCAGTTTTGGTACAGGTTCTGATGTTTGCAAGATGCTATTGAAAAAGGGGATTTTGTCAAAAGATACCCACAAACAATCCATTCGATTGACCCCGCCCCTTGTTATTACAGAGCAACAGGTGGATTGGCTGATAAATAAAATTGCAGAGGTTTTTAAAAACCCGTAAATTTCTTGCTTTATTCATTAAAATTGCTTATTTTTCAATCAATTCAGATAATTATTGGTACTTAAGGCCGATGTCTTTAAGTATCAAAGCACCTCTTTTTTTTAAATAAACTCTGAAACAACGAAAAACTTACGGAGCATAAAAATGCTGGCATCAGCTTTGAAACATATAAAAAATAATTGGCTTGGAAATATTCGCAACGACTTGCTTGCAGGAACGGTTGTGGCTCTTGCCTTGATTCCCGAAGCAATTGCTTTCTCGCTTATTGCGGGGGTTGACCCCAAGGTTGGCCTTTATGCATCGTTCTGTATTGCTGTCGTTATTGCCTTTGTTGGCGGGCGCCCGGGTATGATTTCTGCTGCGACAGGGGCGATGGCCCTTGCCATGGTTATCCTTGTGAAAGAACATGGTCTTGAATATTTATTGGCCACGACCATTTTGACAGGCGTTTTGCAAATTATTGCAGGGGTGTTTAAATTGGGTAGCCTGATGCGATTTGTTTCTAAATCAGTTGTGACGGGGTTTGTTAATGCGCTGGCCATTTTGATTTTTATGGCGCAGTTACCTGAATTCAAAGGTGCTGGTACACTCATGTATGGCATGGTGGTTTTGGGATTGGCAATTATTTATATTCTTCCACGTTTTACAAAGGCTGTTCCGTCCCCGCTTATTTGTATTATTGTTCTGACTATTCTTAGTATGCTATTGGGTTTAGACTTAAGAACAGTCGGTGATATGGGTGAATTACCAAATACGTTGCCCCTGTTTTTAGTGCCAAATATCCCTTTTAATTTTGAAACATTGCTGATCATCTTTCCCTATGCTTTGACACTGACTGCAATTGGTTTGCTTGAATCTTTGATGACAGCAACCATAATTGATGACTTAACAGATACCTCAAGTGATAAAAACCGCGAATGTAAAGGCCAAGGAATTGCCAATATCGTTGCAGGATTATTCGGCGGTATGGCGGGATGTGCCATGATCGGTCAATCGGTTATTAATATTAAATCAGGGGGCCGCGGGCGCCTATCAACATTATTTGCCGGCTTATTTTTATTGTTTCTTGTATTGGTATTGGGGGATTGGGTTAGTCAGATTCCAATGGCGGCTCTGGTATCTGTGATGATTATGGTTTCGATTGGAACCTTTAGTTGGTCATCAGTTAAAGATCTTAGAACCCATCCAAAAAGTGACAGTCTTGTTATGCTTGCAACCGTATCCGTTGTTGTTCTGACGCACAATCTGGCGCTGGGTGTTTTTGTCGGTGTGTTGATGAGTGCCCTGTTTTTTGCCCGCAAAGTTTCCCAGCTTATGGAAATTCAATCCACATTGTCGGAAAATAAACAGCACAGAACCTATGATGTTTATGGTCAGGTATTCTTTGCATCATCCGACAGTTTTACAGATGCTTTTGACTTTAAAGAAGTTGTTAAAAAAGTTACCATTAATGTCAGTCAGGCACATTTTTGGGATTTATCTGCAGTTGGGGCCTTGGACAAAGTTGTTCTTAAATTCCGTCGTGAAGGAACTGCGGTTAAAATTATTGGTATGAACAAAGCCAGTTTAACGATTGTTGATAAGTTGGCCATTCATGACAAATCAGATACGGTTGATTTAGTGTCAAAGCATTAAGGGGATATAAAATGAAAAAATTACTTGTATGCATAGATGGTTCTGCTTATGCCGATAATGTTGTGTCACATGCCGCATGGGCCGCAAATCGCCTGAATGCTGAAATAGATTTACTTCATGTTTTACATCACCCTTCTGATTACCAGGCACCGCATGATGATCATACTGGGGCAATTGGCCTTGGTGCGCGCAAGGATCTTATGGAAGAACTTGTAAAAGTCGATCAACAACGTGCCAAGTTGGATCAGAAAAAAGGACACCTTATTCTTGCCCATGCTGAAAAAAAATTAAAAAAATTGGACGTAGAAAAAATCAACCCGATCCATCGTCGTGGCAGTTTATCCGAAACTATTAAGGATTTTGAAAAAGACGCCGATATTATTTTTATCGGAAAACGGGGGGAACAAGCCAATCTTGAATCTGAATTTTTAGGGTCGAACCTAGAGAAAGTGGCGCGCAGTATTCATAAACCTTTATTTCTTGTTTCAAGATATCTGAAGCCAATTCATAAATTTCTTATTGCCTATGATGGTAAAGATAATGCAAATAAGGCTGTTGATTTTGCTTGCTCATCAAAATTGTTGCAGGGGCTTGAGTGTCATATTTTAACGGTTGGACAAGATTTACCTGACGCATCTGGCCCTGCTGTTAAAAAATTACAAAAATCTGGATACACCGTTACAAATCATCATGAAACAGATGGCCAGGTTGATAAGGTTATTGCCGATTACGTGGCAGAAAAATCAATAGACTTGCTTTTAACAGGTGCCTACGCGCATTCACGTGTGCGCACACTGTTGTTGGGAAGCACGACATCCAAGTTGATTAAATCTTGCCATGTCCCTGTTATGTTATTCAGATAGAGTATCCAGTAAGTCTTAAGTTTGGCTGCTGCTAAATCATCCTTAAAAAACGATAGCAAGATTGGTTTAAAAATTATTAACCATCAACCAATCTTGCTTAGTTTTTGTAAAATTTAAGGCAGGGCCTATTGATAAGCTTGCTTATAATAAGTATTATATTGTAAAGTTTTTATTTTAGAAGGAAATTAAATTGAAATTTGACCCGAATCAAAGTATTGGATTCATTCTTAATGATGTGGCACGGCTTCAAAGAAATAACTTTGATAAACAAGCCAAATCTGCAGGATTAACCAGGGCTCAATGGTCAGCAATAGCCTATTTATATACCAATAATGGGATACGCCAAATAGACTTGGCAGAATTATTGGATGTTGCGCCTATAACATTGGCCCGACTGATTGATCGTCTGGAGGCATCTGGATGGGTTGAACGACAGGATGACGTACTTGATAGACGTGCCAAGAAACTTTTTTTAACGGATAAAGTTGACGCTGTTATCAATCAAATGCAATTGATCGGTCAAAAAGTTAGAAAAGTTGCCTTCAAGAATATAACCATAGAAGAACAAGAACAGCTTAAATCAATATTGCTTAAAGTTAGATCAAACTTGTCTAAATAATATTATAGGAAAAACATTATGAAACGATTATTTGAATTAAAAAAAAAGAAACACATTTTATTATTTTCTGTTCCAATAATTATCGTGTTGGCCGCGATCTATTTCTACACAACAGGGGGCCGTTATGTTTCAACGGATAATGCTTATTTAAAGGCACATAGAATTTTGCTTGTAGCAGAAGTTTCAGGAAAGGTTATCCACGTCAATATTCAAGACAATCAGTTCGTGGAAAAGGGACAGGTCTTGCTGACCATTGATCCACAGCCTTATGAAATAGCTGTTAGGCAAGCAAAAGAAAATCTATCTAAAGTTCAAAATAATATAGAAAGCATCCGCGCAGAATATTATTTAAAATTATCTGAATTAACTAAAACACAAGAAGACGTGCGGTATTGGACACAGGAAGAAAAACGCTATCAAACACTTAAAAAGACAAAAGCCGTTTCTGTTGCAAAGGCGGATAAAGTAAAACATCAATGGCGTTTATCTTTGGAAGAAGAAGCCTCTAAAAAATATGAATTATCTATTATTCTAGCCCGTCTTAATGGGTGCCCAACGATCGCTGTTGAAGATCATCCAGATTACAAACAGGCCGTTGCATCCTTAGATAAGGCCAAACTTGATTTGGAAAGAACAACGGTCGTTTCCCCCCTTGATGGCATAACAAGTAATGTAAAAATGGAAACTGGGGAATATGTCCTGTCGGGACGGCCTTTGTTCAGCATTATGGATAATAAAAACATATGGATAGAGGCAAATTTAAAAGAAACCGACCTTACATATGTAACGCCAGGGCAAACAGCCATGGTTGAAATTGATGCTTATCCAGGTAAAAAATTTAAAGCAGATGTTATAAGTATAACACCTGCAACGGGGTCTGAATTTTCAATTTTGCCGCCTCAAAATGCATCTGGCAATTGGGTAAAGGTTGTGCAACGCATTATGGTTCACCTTAAATTTGAAAGTCAAAAAGATAGGCCAAACTTAATCGCAGGGATGAGTTCTTATGTGACAATAGATACGGTGCATAACCGTATTGGTCGATGGTTTGGATCTTAAAATCATGTCATCTTCTGGGTACATACCTGTTGCAAATAAGGGGCTTATCACTGTCTCTGTGATGTTGGCAACCATTATGCAAGTTTTAGACACGACAATTGCCAATGTTGCTTTGCCACATATGCAGGGAAGTTTATCGTCTACCCAGGATCAAGTTACGTGGGTGTTGACTTCTTATATTGTGGCATCGGCCATTATGACGCCTGCAACAGGCTGGTTAACTGGACGATATGGGCGTAAAAATATATTTCTTGTTTCAATTACAGGGTTTACTTTAACCTCGATTCTTTGCGGAATGGCAACTTCAATTGAAGAAATGGTTGTTTTTCGTTTATTCCAGGGGGTGTTTGGGGCGGCCCTTGTTCCCCTGTCTCAGGCGACGCTTTTGGATATTAATCCAAAAGAAAAACATACTTCTGCAATGGCAATGTGGGGGGTTGGCATTATGCTTGCGCCCATACTTGGCCCTACATTAGGGGGATATTTAACCGAGTATTATAGTTGGCGCTGGGTATTTTATATTAATGTACCTGTGGGGATTATTTCCTTTTTAGGCATTCTAACTTTTATGACAGAAACAGATCGGCAAGAACGCCCTTTTGATACGCTTGGGTTTTGGATGCTTTCCATCACGATTGGATGCCTTCAATTAGTTTTAGATAGAGGCGAACAGGTAGACTGGTTTCAGTCCAAGGAAATTATAATTTATGTGGGGTCTGGCCTGGCTGCTTTTTGGATTTTTATCGTGCATTCAAAATATGCCAAACATCCTTTTTTAAGCCCTGAAATTTTCTTAGATCGGAATTTTATGACAGGAATTTTCTTTATCTTTTTTGTCGGCATTATTCTTTTGGCAACGATTGCTTTGTTGCCGCCGTATATGCAAAGTATTATGGGATATCCCGTTATCGATGTGGGGTTAACAATGGCGCCGCGGGGATTGGGAACAATGATTTCCATGTTTATTGTTGGGCAGATTTCTTCAAGAATTGATCCCCGTATATTAATTGTAACAGGATTGATTCTTATTGCTGTTTCTTTGTGGGAAATGACAGGGTTTAATAGTTTTGTTCCGACATTCTTAATAATTAAAACAGGGTTTTTTCAAGGGCTTGGGCTTGGGTTGATTTTTGTGCCCCTAAGTACAATTTCATTTGCAACTTTAGACCAACAGTATCGAACCGAAGCAGCTGGATTATTTAGCCTAATGCGTAACTTAGGAAGCAGCATCGGCGTTTCTGTTGTTATGACCTTAGTCAGTACCGGCCGTCAGATGAATCATTCATATTTAGCTGAAAATATAACCCCCTTTAATGTTGGGCTTATGGAAAATTATTTTGATCAAACTTTATCAAGTATCTCTGCTATGGGGCTTTTTATGATTGATTCACAAATCAATAAACAAGCCGCAACAATTGCTTATTTAAATGATTTTGCTTTGATGATGTGGGTTGTTATTTTATCGATTCCTTTTGTTATCTTTCTGAAAAACCCCCATAAAAAACAGCCAAAGAATCTGCCAGAAATTCTTTCTGATTAAAAAATTCTTTAACGGACTTTTAAACCCAAATTATTCCATGCTATGGATAGAATCTTCAGTAAAAACTGCAGCCCCCGGCCCTGTTGACGGACCAACAAATTCTGGGATAGCAGTAGTCTTTACAGAGGTATTAGAAGTTTCAACAGAGGCATCGGAGAAAAAAGATCCCTCTGTTGAAATAGAATTTTGTCCAACAGGTAAGGCAAGGGGGTCCTCGTCTTGGCTATTATCATCTGCAGGACCAGGTAATTCAGCCGCAGGACCATGTAACCCAGCCGCAGCATCAGCTAATTGGGTAATGGTTGCTTGTACTGGATATTCACGACCCTTACCGGCAGGTTCGGCAGGTCTTACTTCTTCTTCTTCAGATTTCTCCCAAGCTTGCCTTCTGTGATCATCGCCGGCATCACTGTTTTCATCATCTGAAAATGCAGGTGTCTGTCCTGCTAGCATAGATTGATGGGGCACGCCATCAAGGGCTGCAAGCACCTCAGGAGGAAGGACACGCACAGAAGCTTCTTGAATACGACGCCTATGTTCCTGTCCACAAGCTGCTTGTGCTGCCCGAAGAGTTTTTGGGTTTCTATCGCCAACTCTTGGAGCGACAGATCCAGGTGTCCCTGCTGCAGCGGCAGCAGCTTGTGGTTCTGTTATATCGCTTATATCGCTTGGTGTTCGGGGGCGAACCTTCAAAAGAATGTTCCTTATAGAACTGGCAGGTATTCTTCCAGGGGATGCCCTTTCTGTCAATTTTGAAGAAGAAGAACCGGCAACCGTACTTTCGGGGGAGTTTTCTTCTGTCCCAGCTGAGGGAAGGCCTCTGGTTCCCCTTGATCTGTTAAATGGTTTAGGTTCTGGGGTGTGTGCAGGCGCATCTTCAGCGACTCTTGTTGGCCGAGAGGCAGCCGCCAAGGCATCGGGGTTACCGCCACAACAACATTTGGCAATACCTCTACCAATTCTTGAAAAAAAGCCGCGGGATTCTGTAACAGGAACTTCGCCAGCTGCAGAAATTGATTCATTGGACACCACTAATAATGTAGCGATATATAGTAATTCTCTCATCTTTATCTCTTTCTTATCCGTTTTTTACTTGTTTAATAATACTATACTAAGGGGGTGCAAATGGTATCAAAAATATTTTTGATATGGGAATTTTGTAGAACAGCAGGGGTTCCTGCCTTTTGTGATTGATTGATGCCTATCTCTAAAGGAATCTTTCCCATAACATTTACCTGTGACCGTAGGTAAGATGTTTTCCCGAATATGTCAAGGCTTTCATGACAATGGGGGCATTCAAAATGACTCATATTCTCAACAAGCCCAAGAATTGGCACATTCATTTTTTTGAACATCTCAAGGCCTTTCATGGCATCTGCCAAGGCCAAATCTTGGGGGGTTGTCACAATAATGGCGCCCGTTAAAGGAATGGATTGGGCAAGCGTCAGTTGAACATCCCCAGTTCCAGGCGGAAGGTCGGCAATCAGAAAATCAAGATCTGGCCACAAAACATCTTGGAATAACTGTTTAACGGCTGATTGAACCATCGGTCCCCGCCAAATAACGGGTATGTCTTTATCCATCATAAAGCCCATGGAAATACAGTGCATACCGTATTTTTCTATGGGGACAATTTTATTATTTTTTAAGGCTGGTTTTGCGTCGATGCCCAACAAAAGGTGAAGGGATGGCCCATAAATATCCAAATCAATAATGCCCACCTTGAACCCTTTTTCAGCCAGGGTGCAGGCAATGTTAACCGCCACAGTTGATTTTCCAACGCCGCCTTTCCCCGAGGCCACAGCAATAATTTTCTTGACGGAGGGTAGGGTAATTTTTTCTTTGGTTTGGGTCTTTGGTTTTGACTGAAGGGTTGTAATGCCTTTGACGCTTTGAATATCAGAATGTTGAATAAGTTTGGTTTTTATTTGTGTTTCAAGGGAAGACGCAATTTCTTTGTGTTGGGGTTGGATTTCCAAAATATAATGGGCAACCCCCTTTTCCAAGATAAGTTTTTTAATTAACCCGGCAGATAAAATATCTTTTTGACAGGTTGGGTCAATAATGTTTTCTAATAGGGTAAGAAGTTTTTTTTCTAACATAAAATTTCAAAAAGTTTGGTTGCTTTAAATTTTCTTATAACTTAAAGTAACAACAAAATGAAAGGTTTCCCATGAAAATTACAGATATTTTCAAAAATTCAGGACCATGGGGGGATGAATCTGAACAAGATCAAGTTCAACAGCCCTCAAGAAAGTCTTCGTCTGAAAAACCTGAATTCAATTTAAATTCATTCTTTAACAAAGATCCGAATGATATGCGTTCTATAGGTATGATCTTGGGCGTCTTTTTAATTGGTGGATGGCTTTTAAGTGGTTTTTACCAGGTTAATCCTGATGAACAAGGGATTGTTCTGCGCTTTGGGAAATGGGTTGAAACAACAGAGGCCGGTTGGCACTATCACCTTCCTTCCCCTGTGGACAAGGTTTTAAAACCAAAAATCACGGTAACAAATCAAATTAATATTGGCTTTGGTTCCAAAGAAGAAAGCATGATTTTAACAGGGGATCGCAATATTGTTGATTTAAGCTTTGTTGTTCAATGGCGTATTAAAGACCCTATTGCATTTTTGTTTCACATACGTGACACCCAAACAACCATTAAACAGGCAGCAGAAAGTGTTATGCGTGATACGGTTGGTCAAATGCCTATTGACACAACTTTTTCCGAAGGTCGTGTTGAAATCGAAACAATTGTGAAAAAGAAATTACAAGAATTATTGGATGAATATGGGGCAGGGGTTTACATTACAGAAGTAAACTTAAAGAACGTTGACCCCCCAGAACAAGTTGTTGATGCCTTTTATGAAGCATTACGGGCAGATTCTGACCGGGAACGTTATATTAACCAGGCCGAAGCTTATGCCAACGATGTTTTGCCCAAAGCCCGAGGGGAAGCTGCAAAAATTATTGCCGCTGCAAAAGGGTATAAAGAGGCCGTTATCGCAGAAGCCGAAGGGTCAGCAAGTCAGTTTTTGGCCGTCTTAAAAGAATATAAAAAGCACCCAGAAATTATGAAGAAAAGACTTTATAATGAAACAATGGAGCATGTTTTAGAAAAGGCTGAAAAAATAGTTATGAGTAGTAAAAATCAAGGGGTTCTGCCGCATATGCAGTTACCTGCTTTGAAGAAAGGGGGCAAAAATGAATAAGGCATTAGTTGGACTTCTTATTGCTGCAGTTCTGGGATTATTTTTAATTACAGAAATATTTTATACCATTACACCCACAACTCAAGGGTTGGTTTTGCAGTTTGGGGAACCTAAACGGACGGTTAAAGAACCTGGATTGCATCTTAAAATACCCTTTATTGAAACATTGCAAATTTATGATAAACGCATTTTGGCGCATACAACACCGCCAGAACAAATTATTTCAAGTGATAAAGGACGTTTGGTCGTTGATGCCTATACACGATATATTATCGAAGATCCATTACAGTTTTATCAAAGGCTGACAAACGAAACCCAAGCCAAGGTTCGTTTAAGTGCCATGATAACTTCTTCCTTGCGGGGTATTTTGGGACAGACAAGTTTTGAAGAAATGCTTTCTGAAAATCGCCATGAAATTATGGCGAAAGTACAAAAAGATGTGGCAAAATCTGTTGAAAGTATGGGCATAAAAATTATTGATGTTCGTATTCGTCGCGTGGATTTGCCCGAACAAAACAGCCAAGCTGTCTTTAAAAGAATGGAATCAGAACGGGCCCGTATTGCAAAGAAAAAACGTGCCTTAGGACGTCAAAGAGGCGAAGAAATTCGCGCCAATGCAGATCGGGAAAAAGCAATTATCCTGGCCAATGCTGATAAAGATGCAAAAATATCACGTGGTGAAGGGGAAGGGAAATCAGCCAAAATATATGCGGATGCTTACGCTAAAGATAAAAACTTTTTTGAATTTTATCGATCATTACAAGCCTATGAAAAATCTTTAAAACCAGAAAACACAAGTTATATTTTGTCACCTGATTCTGGGGATTTTTTGAATACATTTAAAAACAGTAAATAATTTTTATGGGAAAATTAATGCGAAATCGTGTCATTGTCTTTTTAACGGCCTTAATCTTAGGTGGTTTTGGAACCTATTCATTTTACGCTGTCAGTAATATTACCCCCAGCAGTTTTTATAAAGGGGGGTTTTCTGAAATTGCTGCCAAAATTAATGATTCAGTGGTGAACATTGCGACAGTCAGTTTAATCCCTGATGAGGGGGCTATGATTGAC
This sequence comes from uncultured Alphaproteobacteria bacterium, assembly GCA_913061155.1. Taxonomy (GTDB): domain Bacteria; phylum Pseudomonadota; class Alphaproteobacteria; order UBA7879; family VGCX01; genus CAJXSI01. Next base: position 23,286 of record CAJXSI010000005.1, on the reverse strand, counting down.
CGAACGCAAAATCTGTTTTTTGATTCTAAAAAAGATATTTTTGGCACAGCGTTGATTAATGCGCCAAGGCGTGTGGGGGCTTTGGGATCTGGGTTTGTCATAAAAAAAGAAGGTAAAACTTATTATATTGTTACCAATGCCCACAATATTGAAGATGCCATTCAAGTAAAAGTTGTTTTATCAGATGAAACAATTATTGAAGCAGAAATAGTCGGCAAAGATTTAAGTACAGATACGGCCGTTTTAAAAATTGAAACGGATAAAAATATTACGCCCCTTAAATGGGGGGATTCCACCAAGTTACGTTTGGGGGAATGGGTGCTGGCCCTTGGGAATCCGCATGGGTTTGGGGGGACATTAACCACGGGGGTTGTCTCCTTTGTTGCGCGTGATTTGGCCACACCAAAGATTCGTGTCAGCAAAAAAAATGTGCATGTCGAAGGGTTTATACAGACCGAGGCAGCCATTAATCCAGGAAATTCTGGGGGTCCTTTAACAAATGTAAAAGGCGAAGTTGTTGGTATTAACACAGCAACGATTTTAACCCCGATGGGTAAAGCTGAATCAATGGGATTTGCTGTGCCATCCAAAATCGCAAAACGTGTCACAAATAACATAATTGAACATGGGAAGGTTCGTCGCTCTTGGATTGGGGTGCAGATCCAAAGCATCAGTAAAGAAATTGCAAAATATTATAAGTTAGATAAGCCAGAAGGGGCAATGGTTACGGGTGTAACAATCGATGGGCCGGCCATGGATGCTGGTTTGTTAATTGGGGATATTATTTTGAAAGTGGATGGTAAGGATATTAAAGGCTTTAATGACCTTCCGCGCGTTGTTTCCAATATTAAAATTGGCAAAGAAATTATTATTAAAGTCATTCGTGATGGCAAAGAACAAGATCTTAAAACAATTGTTCAAGAATATAAAAGCCATGAAGATTTTAAAGAAGTGCGCAAACTTAAAGTTCAACGCGAAGATACCGTTTATAATGACAAACTGGAATTTGCCTTTACAAACCTAACGCCGCAATTCCGCCAACGATTTGAAGTAACCGATCCAAAGATTGTGGGTGTTTTGATTGCTGACGTGAAAGATGCAGGCTTGGCGGCTAAATTCACCATAATGAACGGCGATGTTGTCATGGAAGTTAACACCAAGGCAGTGACAGAAATGAAAGAATTAGATGCAGAATTAACCAAAGCTTTAACAGAAAATTGTGAACAGCCAATTTTGTTAAAACTGTATCGTGATGGGCATCAGATCTTTATCGCCATCGACCCAATGTTGAAAGATAAGGAATAAGCGTAGATTTCTTGCAGAAATTCTAAATCTTCAGCAACATACTTTATGTCAGAATTTATAGAAAAATGGGGTTTGCGGCGCCAACCTAAAAAACCAATTTTCTTAAGGGGATTAAATTTCTGACCCCTTCAAAGCTTTGTTCACCGCTTTGTTGATGCGGCGTTCGGCAAATTCTTGTGTTAAAGATTCAAGATTTTTTGTGACCCCGACAACCTTATTGCGGTCTTCTAAGGCAGGGTGTTCAAGCAAGGCAGCAAGTTCATTGCTTGTGGTTCTGATTTGGTCGAACTCTGCCTCCGACAGCAAGTCGCGATCATTTTCCAACGCTGTTGTTAAGACATTTAAAATTTGTTGTGCGTCAACACAGGCTTCAGTTAACAGGCGCTGTTTCACATCTTCTTCTGCATGTTCGTAGGATTCTTTAAGCATGGTTGCCATTTGTTCATGGGAGAGCCCATAAGATGGTTTTATGTGGATGGATTGCTGAATGCCCGTGGTTTTTTCCCTTGCTGTGACAGACAAAAGACCATCTGCATCCAATGTAAAGGTAACAAGGATACGGGCCATCCCTGCAGACATTGGGGGGATACCTTTAAGAATGAATTTACCAAGGGATTGGCATTGATCGACCATTTCCCGTTCCCCTTGTAAAACATGGATCGACAAAGCATTTTGGCCATCTTGATAAGTTGTGAATTCCTGGGCAATGGAACACGGAATGGCAGAATTTCTGGGGATTACTTTTTCAATCATGCCCCCCATGGTTTCAAGCCCCAGGGATAAAGGCGTTACATCCAAAAGTAACTTATCACTACCATGAGTTAAAGCACGTGCCTGAAGGGCGGCACCCAAAGCAACAACCTCATCTGGATTAATTGAACACAAGGGTTCTTTGGAAAAATAATCCTTTAAGGCATTTTTTATGCTGGGAAGTCGGGTTGACCCCCCCACAAGAATTATTTCATTAATATCTGATATTTCTGTAATTTTTGCATCTATAAGGGTGTTTTTAACCCCCTTAATTGTTGTACTGACAATTTTTTCACTTAATTTTTCTAAGTCATTATAAGACAGTTTATATTTGCCATTTTTCCACAAACGATCAGGATTCTGCGATAAAAATTCTTTGGCCTCTTTTGAAATTTGCAGTAATTTTTTCTGCCCAGATTGGGAAAGGTCTTTAAGATTTTGACTGAAGTTATGGGCGATTTCAAAATCTATGTCATCCCCACCAATACTGGTGTTTCCACCTGTTGCAATAACTTGAAAAACCCCTTTTGACATCTTTAGTAGGGTGATATCAAAGGTTCCCCCACCAAGGTCATAAACCAGATAATACCCTTCCTTTGCTTCATCCAGATTATAAGCAAGCGCGGCGGCTGTGGGTTCACTGATTAAACGCAAAACATCCAGTCCAGCCAGCTTTGCAGCATCTTTTGTTGCAACACGGGCAGATTCTGGGAAATAAGCCGGAACGGTGATAACACATTGATTTATCTGATTTTCAACTTTGTCATTTACCTTGTTTTTTAAATATTTTAGGATTTCTGAGGAAAGGTGAACAGGGTTTAGGATTTGATCCTCCAGTTTTACAAGAGCCATGGCATCTTGTTCCTTGTTTTCAATTTTATGATTAAAGTAAGGAATTTCTTTTGCACTTGAACTTATCAAGCGTTTAATAGACGTGATCACATCCTGCGGATTACTGTCCCTTAGTTTAAGGGCATCCTTTCCAATAACAAAGTTTTTATCTTTGATCCCAACGGCAGACGGGACAAGATTGTGCCCATCAATGGAAAGGATGCGGACCCCCTTTTCATCGGCAAAACCGACAACAGAATTTGTGGTCCCCAGATCTATGCCTATGGCAACAGATTTTTCTTCGTGGGGTTGGGGGGTTTTTCCTGGTTCGTGAATTTGTAAAAGGCTCATGAATCAGCGGCTTCCTTTTGTTTGATTTCAGTTAATAATTTTTCCAAATATTTTAACCTTAAGATTAATTTTTTGGCTTTGTGAAAATCTTTTAAGGCATCTAAATTATTCTTCATTTCAAGAACAACAGCCTTAATAATATTTTCAATATCTTGTTTGAAATTATAAAGTTGTTCCTTGGTATCCATCATCATTAATTTTTCCCGATGGTCCATACTTTCATGCAGTAAGACGGGGTCTTGAATTGTATTTTCAGCTGAATCAAAGGGGGTTTTGTGATAATCAAGCAAAGCCTCGGCCCGGGAAATATTATCTTTAAGTGTTTGATAACACTGATTTAAATAAGACGAATGTTGTTGGGCATAAAGTTTTTCTTCGGATGGTTTTGAAATAAACCTATCTGGATGAACCAGGCGTTGGCGTTCTAAGTAATGATTGGAAAGTGTGTCCAAGTTAATATCATATTCAGGCGACATACCCAAAGTTTCAAAGGCATTCACAGGCATTAAGGGCTGGATAGAATGACAGTGTTCGCATCGCACAAGATTCTGTCCATCATTTTGACAGTTCCAGCATTTATACATGAAAGGATTCCCCGCATCCACAGCGGCCTTTTTCGTTGGGATTTTGAAATTTGAATCCGTTTTCAAGGTCTTCTTCAACAAAATCCATTTCTGTTCCCAAAACAAATAAAATGGCTTTGGGATCAATTAAAATCTTTACCCCATTTAAGTCAACAACTTCGTCCATCGGTTGGATATCATCGGCATATTCCAAGGTGTAAGAATGCCCAGAACACCCCCGTGTTCGAATCCCAACACGAATTCCCACGGAAGGTTTGCCCCTTTGGTCCAAAAGGTTTCTTATTTGATCCGCTGCAGCTTGGGTAACTGTAATGGGGGTTTTCTTAGCCATTTTTACCTTTGTAATCTTTTATCGCTGCCTTGATGGCATCTTCGGCCAATACAGAGCAGTGAATTTTAACGGGCGGCAAAGCCAATTCTTCGACAATTGATGTATTTTTAATTTGTTGGGCTTCGTCCAATGTCATGCCTTTTAACATTTCAGTTGTCAAAGAACTGGATGCAATCGCAGATCCACAGCCAAATGTTTTAAATTTGGCATCTTCAATACGGCCATCTTCGCTTACTTTTATTTGCAACCGCATAACGTCACCGCAAGCAGGGGCGCCAACTAAACCAGTACCAACATTTTTTTCTTTATCGTCGAAGGCCCCAACATTTCTGGGGTTTTCATAGTGATCAATTACTTTATTACTGTATGCCATTTTATCCTCTTTTAATGTCCTGCCCATTCGATAGAATTGATATCAATTCCTGCTTGGGCCATTTCCCATAGTGGGCTCATTTCACGTAGTTTATTGACAGCTTTGATAATATTGTCAGCTGCATAGTCGATTTCTTCTTTGGTTGTAAATCGCCCAATCCCAATTCTTAAGGAAGTGTGGGCCAAATCTTCGCCGACGCCTAAGGCTTTCAATACATAGGAAGGTTCCAGGGACGCTGATGTACAGGCCGATCCAGACGAAACAGCCAGGTCTTTAATGCCCATCATTAACCCTTCGCCTTCAACGTGGGCAAAGCTTAAGTTAAGGTTCCCGGCGATTCTCTGGTCCAAATCCCCATTCAGGTATACCTGGGGAAGGGACTTCATGATTTTGTCGTAAAAGCGTATCCGCAGATCCATAAGTTTTTTGTTTTCTTCGGCCATTTCATTTTGGGCAATTTCACAGGCCTTTCCAAATCCGGCACATAAGGCGGGGGAAAGGGTCCCTGACCGCATCCCACGTTCTTGGCCCCCACCGTTAATTTGGGCCAACACCCGAACCCTGGGTTTGCGGCGAACATACAAGGCACCAATACCTTTTGGTCCATATAACTTGTGGCCAGAAATACTCATCAAATCGATATTCATTTCATTGACATCCAAAGGAATTTTCCCAACAGCTTGGGCCGCATCTGTATGAAAGAAAACCCCTTTTTTGCGACATAATGCCCCAATTTCTTTCAAAGGCTGAATAACCCCAATTTCATTATGAACGGCCATAATTGATACTAATAAAGTTTTATCAGTCATGGCTTCTTCCAATTTATTAAGATCAACTAAGCCATTTTTTTGAACAGGTAAATAAGTGATTTTAAAACCCTTTTGTTCCAAAATACGACACGTATCCAGAACACATTTATGTTCAGTCGTGCAGGTAATAATATGATTTTTTTTGTCCCCATAAAAATCCAAGGTTCCCTTTAAGGCCAAGTTGTTTGCTTCTGTCGCCCCACTTGTAAAGATAATTTCCTTTGAAGATGCCCCAATAATATCCGCAACTTGCTGACGGCCTTTTTCGACGGCCTCTTCTGCATCCCATCCAAACCCATGATTTCGTGAATGCGGATTTCCATAGATATCTGCAAAACAAGGCATCATTGCTTCAACAACCCGTGGGTCGCAGGGTGTTGTAGATTGATAATCTAAATAAATTAGTTTTTTATGCAGCTGTGTCATCCTTCACCTTTTTCTTACTTAATAAATATAGTTTTTTCCATGCGTTAAAGAAATCCCTTAAATCAGTTTCTTTTGTATCCCAGCCTGTGCTTATGCGAATACTTGATTGCGCCAGGACATCATTTTGGCAGATACCTTGTAAAGGGCGCGATATTTTTTTAACCCGTCCAGAGGAACAAGCAGACCCCATGCTAACAGCAAATCCAGCAAGATCAAGGTTGATAACTTGGGTAACATTTTCCAGGCCAGAAAGGGCAATCGTTGTGATGTTTGGCAACCTGTTGGCTTGTTTTGAAAATATATAAGGGGTATCCCCGTGTGCTTTCAAAAGTTTTTCCATGGCTGTTTCCATTTCCAGATGCCATTTTTGTCGTTTATTCATTTCATCAAAACAAATTGATTTCAGTGTTTCTTCAATTCCCAGGATGGCAGGAATATTTTCTGTTCCTGACCGGCGATTACGTTCTTGCCCGCCACCATTTAACAGCGCAGATAAAGGAACAGATTCCTTAACAACCAATGCCCCCACACCAATTGGGCCGCCAATTTTATGGAAACATAAGGTGGCCATATCAGCCCTTGTTTCTTTGAAAGAAAAGGGGATTTTTCCCAAAGCTTGGGCCGCATCAATATGAAGAAGACCCCCATAATGATGAACAATATCGGCAATCTTTTGGATGGACTGAATAACCCCTGTTTCATTATTGGCGTAAATAATAGAGACCAAAATTTTCCCCTGAATCTTTTCCAGTTCTTTTTTCAGTTCTTCCATATTCACAAGGCCTTGTGAATCAACAGGGATAAGGGTCGGGTTTAAATGACTTTTAAAAATTGAATCATGTTCAATGGATGACAAAATCACATGATCCCAGTCATAGCCTTTTAAGGCCATGTTATTGGCTTCGGTTCCCCCGCTTGTAAATATAATATATTCAGGCGGGCAATCAATATGGGACGCCAGTATCTGGCGACTGTGCGTCATTAATTTTTTTGCCTGTTGACCATAGCGATGCATAGATGACGCATTAGAAGGATGCCTTTTCATGGCTTCAGCCATGCAGTCAGCAACAGCAGGCAGAATGGGCGCTGTGGCGTTATAATCCAAATATATGCAATCAAATTTATTCATTTATACTTATCTTTTTAGGGTATTCTTCTGGATTTTTGGCAAATAAATTAACCATGCTTTGACCCGTATTTTTATTTAAGACATCATCCAATGTTACAGAATCCAGAAATTCATAAATATGATTCCCTAATTCTTCCCACAAATTATGGGTTAAGCATCTTGAATTACTACTCATACAGCCATTCCCAATTATCTTACTGCAGCGTGTTAAGCGTAAGGGTTCTTCGGCGGCACTGACAATTTCTGCAATCGTAATGTGGCTGGCATTTCGGGCCAAGGTATACCCCCCTTGCGCGCCCCTAGCGCTTAAAACAATCGAAGATTTCCGTAACTTGCTGAATAATTGTTCAAGGTAACTTAACGAAATTTCTTGGCGTTCTGAAATTTCAGAAAGGGAAATGGGCTTGTCTGATCCATGCTTTGCCAGATCAACAACTGCCATAACAGCATATCTTCCTTTGGTCCCAAGTTTCATGATGCTTGTATTCCTTTTGAAATCCTTATATAATGCGCCTATTGGATAACAAATAACAATTCTGACTATTTAAGTCAAGATTGATAATGATGTATTTGCTTAGCAAGATATAAAAACCATATTAGAATAGTAGGATATACATGGCAGAAATAATTATTCCAGGTCCATCAGGACGTCTTGAAGGACGCTATCAAAAAAGTAAAACTGAAGGGGCGCCCGTTGCCTTGGTTTTACACCCGCACCCCCTTCATGGTGGCACAATGAATAATAAGGTTACGTATGTTGCCCATCAAACTTTTAAAAACCTGGGCTTTACTGTTATGCGCTTTAATTTCAGAGGGGTTGGAAAATCCGAAGGATCCTTTGATAATGGCGAAGGGGAACTTGCAGATGCAGCGGCAATTTTAGATTGGTTGCAAACCCAAAACCCAGATACGAATGATTTTTGGGTGGCTGGATTTTCATTTGGGGCTTGGATTGGGATGCAATTATTAATGCGTCGTCCAGAACTTCAGGGATTTATTTCTATATCTCCACCGGCCAATATGTATGACTTTAACTTTTTGGCCCCTTGCCCTGTTTCAGGATTAATGATCCAGGGGACTTCGGATGATGTCGTGGAGCACAAATCTGTGGAAGACCTGGCAAAACGCTTGTCTGACCAACGTGGTATTGAAATAGACTTGAATATGGTTAATGGGGCCGATCATTTTTATACAAACAAGCTTAGGGATGTTTCCCAACTTATTGAAGCCTACATTAAGAAAAGAAAAGCTGGGCCTAACTAAGTCTTCCTTTTTAAGAACCCCAGGCCGGCAATCGTTGTGATTATTAATAGGGATAGCAAGCTTGGGATTTCATATAAGGGTGAAATTAAAATCTTTGTTCCGACGAATAATAAAATCAGACTTAAAGAATATTTCAAATAAACAAACCCTGCAACAAAATGCGAAACGGCAAAGTATAAAGACCGTAGTCCCAAAATTGAAAATATGTTGGCCGTGTACACAATAAATTTATCTTGGCTGATCGCAAGGGCGGCTGGAATTGAATCAAAGGCAAAAATAACATCTGAAAATTCAATGGCAAGTAAGCATAAAAATAAAGGGGTCACCAGCCATTTATTATTTTTTTTAACAAAGAAATTTTGTTTATGGAAACCCTTGGTAAGGGGGATAAATTTTTTACAAATACTAAGCCATTTACTGGGGACTGTATCGGCGGGATTTGATACCAACATGCGATAACTGCCGTACATTAAAACCAATCCAAACACATAATTTAACCATTCAAAATTTTCAATTAATTCAACCCCGGCCAAAATGAAAAGGCCCCTTAAAAGAATGGCGCCAAAAATTCCCCAGAATAAAACACGGTATCTTAAGTTTTCAGGTACCTTAAATTGCTTGAAAAACATTAAAAAGACAAAAATATTATCAATACTAAGGGAGGCTTCAATAACGTAAATAGTTAGAAATTCTGTAGATTTTTCAAGGCCTTGTGTAAGGTATATATAGCCATTGAACAGCATGGCAAATATAAACCAAACCCCCACCCAACTTATGGATTCTTTAAAAGAAATCACCCGCGCCCGTTTATTTAAGACGCCCAGGTCAAATGCAAGAATTGAAAATATAATGATGTGAAATAAAATCCAGCCTGTTGTATGTGTCATACCCTAATGATACCAAATTACCAGGCCATGACAAGACGGCTTTTTTTATGAAATTTCATTCATAGAGTCAATTAACTGCTTAGAGTTATAGCGCATCATATCAAAGTAAGATGCGGCGGGGCCACTGGGTTCAGACAAAGCATCTGAATAAAGTGGATCCCCAATTTTTGCCCCTGTTTCCCGGGATATTTGTTGGATAATCTTTGGGTTTGTTACATTTTCAACAAAGATTGTTTTAACGCCATATTCTTTGATTTGTTTAATTAGGCTGATGATATTTTTAACTCTGGCTTCACAGCCAGTGCTTGTGCCGATTGGGGCAAGGAACTGAATACCATAGGTGTTTCCAAAATACCCAAAGGCATCATGGGCTGTGATCACTTTGCGTTTAGGGGGCGGGATTTGATCAACAACAGTGCGGATTTCCCTATCCAGATCATTTAATTTTTCGATATAATTTTGGGCATTTTTTTCATAATAACCAGCATTTTCAGAATCCAAATCCTTTAAGGCTTTTGTAATATTATAGATATATATTTTGATATTACTGATGCTGTGCCAGGCATGGGGATCTTCGATTAATTTTCCTTCAAACACAAGGCGGGGATGAATATTTTCCGTACTGATAATAACAGGCCCTTTAAAGCCAGATGCCTTGATTAAGCGATCAATCCATCCTTCAAAGCCCATACCATTGGTGAAAACAATATCTGCATCATTGATTAATTTAATGTCATCAGGTCGGGGTTCAAAAACGTGGGCATCCCCATTTGGTCCAACAATGGATTGGATGGTAACTTTTTCGCCCCCAACATTTTTAACAATGTCGGCCAGAATGCTGAAACTTGCCACAACTTTGATTTTGGGGTCAGAACAGTCAAGGTTTGCAACAGATGTATTTGGCGCAATAAACAAAGCTGCGACGAAGGCAAAAAGAATTTTTTTCATAAGGTTACCTGGGTTTTAAGTGGGTTAAAAAACTGCCATTTCGGCCGAATAAGAAAGATATAATGTATATAACCCCTGCCGTCAAGACAATGCATGGGCCGCTTGGGAAGTTCAGATGGTACGAAATTAACAGACCAAAGTACCCAGATACAACAGCAATAAGGACAGAAATAATAAACATCGGCCATATATGCGCTGCCCAGAAACGGGCAGAGGTTGCGGGTAACATCATAATGCCCAAGGATAAAAGCGTTCCCATTGATTGAAATCCAGCCACCAAATTCATAACAACCAGGACTAAGAAAATAATGTGATAAAAAGATCCATGTCCATGAATTAAGCGAAAGAAATTGGGATCAAAACATTCCACAACCAAAGGTCGATAGATAACGGCCAAAGTTAATAGGGTGATGGATGTGATGGCGGCAATTAAAATCAAAGAAGGATAATCAACAGCCAAGGCAGACCCAAACAAGATATTCATTAAATCAACGGAACTGTTGCGTAAAGAGATAATTAAAACCCCCAAAGCCAAAGATATTAAAAAGAATCCAGCAAAGCTGGCGTCTTCTTTTAAATGAGTCATGCGGGAAACCATGCCAGCCAGTAAAGCCACTATCAGGCCTGCCAAAAAACCCCCAAAACTAAGGGCGGGCAAAGATAAGCCCACAAAGATATATCCAAGGGCCGCCCCAGGTAGAACCGCATGGGACAGGGCGTCGCCCATTAAACTCATGCGGCGCAAAACAAGTAACACACCCACAGGTCCGGCCCCAATGCCCAAACATAAAGTGCTGAGTAAGGCATTCCGCATAAATTGATATTCAAAAGGTGCAAATAACCAATCCCAAATCATGATGGACCCCTTAACAAATTTTGATAGGACAAAGAAATATTATCTTCGGTCAGTACTTTTTTTGTATCCCCCCAGGCAATACATTCGCGCGCCAAAATAATTGTTTTATCAAAGTATTTTTTGGCCATTTGCAAATCATGCAGGACCAGTAAGATTGTTTTGCCACTTTTATGCCAATCCTCGATAAGCTTAATCAGGGCCTCTGATGTGTGGACATCAATGGCTGTAAAGGGTTCATCCAAAATAATCAAAGACGAATCTTCCAGAATAATTCTGGCAAAAAGCATGCGCTGGAACTGGCCTCCGGATAATGTTTTGATTAAGCGTTGTTCCATGCCTTCCAATCCAACTTGGCGGGTGGCTTTGTGAATTAAGGCACGATTGTCTTTTGAAAAACCTTTGAAGGCGCCAATTTTTCGCCAAAGGCCCATGCTGATAACTTCTTCAACTGTAACAGGGAAATCATGATCAACAGCTGTATATTGGGGAAGATAGGCACTGTCACATGTATCTTTGCATTGGTGGATAATTCCCCCAGTTGATGGTTTTAATATGCCAGCCAAAGCTTTGATAAAGGTGCTTTTGCCCCCACCATTGGGCCCGACAACGGCCGTTAAGCTTCCTGGCTCTATCTCACCCTTAATGCCATTAAGGGCAATTGTGGCGCCGTAATGAACATGTAGGTCATTTATAATTATATTGTTCGAGTGATCATGTGCTGGCATTATGCGATCCAAATTAATAACCAAATTATGGTAATAGGGATAACAACAGATGATACCCTTGCCCAAATACTTTTAAAATACGGTGATACTTTCATAATCTATAAGATGCCGTTTTATCTAACATTTTTCAAGAATTTTCATTTCCCCTTATTTTCCTAAAAATAATTGCAAAAAAAGTTTTTTTGCGTATCTTAGTTGAAAATAGAATGAAAAATAAAGCTAACACAATAGGGGCCTTAATCTCCATCCTTTTTTTGATGCAATGTACACCGTTTACACAGCATGATTCTGTTATGGATAAAACCCAAGAAGATTATAAAAAACTTACCGACCCTGCAAGTCCTGTGCCGTTGGAACCTGAAATCCCCCCTTTTATCGAAGATAACGAACCAGAAATTCCAGAAGAATTACAACAAGAAGTTTCTTTGAATATTACAAAAGATGTCAGTATTCCAAAGATATTTCAAAAAATTGCTGAACAAACAGATATAAATGTTTTAATTGCAAAGAACGTATCGGGCAGTTTGATTTATAAAACAAAGGGTCAGCCTTTGTATCAGGCCATTGATAATCTGTGTGAGATTTTAAATTTAAGATACACATTTGAAAACGGTCTTTTAAAGGTGGAAAAAGATATGCCATACTTGGAAACATACGACATTCAGTTTTTGTCTGTTTCCCGGAAAAGCCAGATGAACGTTTCCACAAGTACACAGTTATTTTCAAATGAACAGAAAAAAGGCATCATGGCCAATAATGGTTCCAGTACCAAACTTGATACGTTAGGGGAAAATGATTTTTGGGAAGAAATTAAATTAAATTTAGAAAGCGTTCTGGATTCAAGTAATAATATTTATACAGAGCAAGCCCAGATTATAGAGGAAGATTCGCCCCCAACAGCAGACAAAGAACCTGAACAGAAAAAACGGGTGCGTAAAAAAACCTATTTTACCATTAACAAGCAATCAGGCTTGATCAGTGTTTATACCGATAAAAAACATCAGCGAGAGGTTGGAAAGTTTATTAATCGTCTGCGCCGGAATACCAACAGCCAAATTTTAATTGAGGCCAAAGTTGTTGAAGTTTCTTTAAAAGAAGAATTCAAAAGTGGGATTGATTGGTCATCCATTACAAAGGGGGATTTTATTGCCAATGCAAAATTGGGAAGTATTGCAAGAATGCCATCGACTATTGTCAGTAATCCGGTCGCATCTGGTGTGACAACAGTTGGCATTGATGGCAAAGATTTTTCATCAATCTTAAATATGATGGAATCATTTGGGACAATCCGAACTTTATCCAGTCCACGGTTAACGGTCATGAATAACCAAACAGCTTTGCTTAAAGTCGCGGAAAATCATGTGTTTTTCACAGTGGAATATGACCGCCATTATTTGAATGCGATAAGGGGTAACGGCACAAACGATAATGGTTTGGTGGTGGCGTCCCGCAGTACAATTCAAAGTATCCCGATTGGGTTTGTTATGGCTGTTCAGCCAGCCATTGATCAGGATAAAGATGAAATAATCATCAATCTACGCCCAACAATTTCGCGGGTGATCGGATCAAAGTCGGATCCATCTGTTGCAATTATTAATAACTCTTTAAATCCAGGCGGTGACCAAATTAATTCAGAAGTTCCTGTGGTGGCTGTACGGGAAATTGATTCAATTATGAAGCTTAAATCAGGTCAAGTGGCCATTTTGGGCGGCCTTATGGTGGAGGGATCAGAAAATGTGGATGCTGGTGTTCCTGGGACAAAATCGCAGTTTTTCAGTTTCCTAACCCGGGCCAAAAGGGATTCCCAAACTGTTACAGAACTGGTTATTTTTATTAAAGCAACAATTGTGGATAGCCATAAAATACCTGATGCCGACCATCGACTTTATAATCAATTTACAAGGGACCCAAGGCCATTATGGCAAAGCAAATAAAGAAAATTATTCAGTGTCAAAAGGGCTTTAGCTTGATGGAAATCTCTGTTGTCCTGATCGTCATGGGGGTCTTGATCGGGGGGACAATCAAAGGATATGCGTTGGTTGAAAATGCCCAACTAAAGACTGTGATTAAAAATATTAACCAGTATCGTATGGCAGTTAATATTTTTAAGGATCAATATGGTTCATTGCCCGGTGATTATTCGGATGCCAGCACAACAATCAGGTCAGATTTAATTGATGGAAATGGAAATGGTCAAATTGAAGGGGACGGAATTGGGCGCAAAGATTCCGAAGCTGTAAATTTTTGGCAACATTTGGCCGCGGCAAATCTTATAACTTCAGTTGGTTCCCTGCCCAAAAATAATGACGCTGACTTTGGTAAAGGTATTCCAAAAGAAAAAATAGGTGGGGGAATAACGGTTGTACAAGATCCAGACGGTCCAGCATCTATGTCAGGATTATGGTTTGTCTTAGGGCGCAAAAAAGGTGGGTTAGGGACCGGTTCTGTTCTTTCCCCAAAACAGGCCCAGGCCCTTTTAAATCAGGTTCAAGATGTCGATCCTTTATCGGGTGATGTGCGTGTTGGTCCAGGGATTGATACGGCTTATGATGATTGTTTGAAGGATGGAAAATTAAATAAAGAAATAGAATATCCCGCATGCATCGTTTATTTCAAAGTTTAAAAGAAAACAAGGGGTTTTCCTTAATCGAAGTTTCCATAGTGCTGGTCATTATGGGTTTGATTATTTCCATGTCTACACCTATTTATTCCAACTTTGGGGATTCATATAAAGCCAAAAATACAAAAGAACATCAAGAAAATCTTATGCGGTTATTGGGGCAATATGCCCTATTAAATCATCAGCTTCCTTATGCGTCAGATCCTTTGTCATCAAAGGAAACGTTTGGGGATGAATCCCATCTTTCAGTTGGTATCGTTCCTTTTCGTACCTTAGGTTTACCTGAGTCTATGGCAAAAGATGCTTATGGTAATTTTTTTACATACGCCATTCAGGTGCTGCCTGAAAAAAGGACCGCCAAGATTTTGCAAAGATCAGATTTTTGTTCCCGGACGCCGTTAAGGGAAACGCTGACTGTCGAAGAAAATGGGCAGAAAGTAACCGTCACCAGCAAACTTGAAAAAGGAAAAGATTTTCTTTCACTGGTTATCGTAAGTCATGGAAAAAATGGGTATGGGGCATATTATGGTACGGCCGGAAATATAAAAAAACGTGATTATGGCCTTCATGGAAAAGAAGAAGAAATTAATGCAGATGGAACAAGCCACTTTGTAAATCTGCCTTATTCACAAAACGAAGATAATTACTTTGATGATCATGTTGTATGGGCAACACGAAATACTTTGGTATCCGTTTATGGGGGGGGATCATGCTATCAATCAAAAGACAAGACGCCAGAAATTTTATAAAAAATACAAATATTATCAAGGGACTTAAGAACAAATCTTTGGGGGGTCAAAAATCATTTATCCCGCTGAATTATAGGTTTGTTAAAGAAAAAATTCTGATGGGTGTCATTGCCCTTTTGACAGTTTTTCTTTTAAGTCTTTGGTTTTATATATCGCCAGAAAAAGATAGCGTTCAAGATTATAAAACAGATTCAATTAAATTAAAGTTATCGACAGAGGAATCAATGAAAATTCCTTTGTTAAGGAAAACCAGATCAACAACCCCGATTGTTAAAGTCACCCCAAGAAAAATATCAAGAAACGTTCAAAATAAAAATGGATATACCTTATATAATCAAGCCGTAATGAATGACAGAAAAGGGGCGGTAAAAAAGGCTATAAGCCTTTATAGTCAAGCCCTCAAGCTTAATAACCCTAAGATTCAGAAAAATGCCAAGGGGATTCAACTGCGGATAAATTACTTAATTCACCAGACGGAAAGCCTTTGATCCACAATACTTTGTAATCAACATAATATTTATCTTTATTCTTTGTGAAGTTAAGTTGAATGGGGCTTATTAAATAAGACATTCTATGGTTGATATCATTTATCAATTTATGAATTGTTGCTGTATCATAAACAACAAATTGTATGGAAACGGGAAAATAACTTATATCAAAATCTGGGAAGATTTTATCATAAAAAGTATCGTGGAAACGTACAGTGGCTGTGATATTATAATCATCAAGAATATGACGAAGTTGATGTTTGAAGCTATCGTGTGTCGGTTCCAAAAAGATGCCCATATTCTTGTAGTTTTGATATTTGGGCAAAATGGTTTTATAAAAATATGCCTGATCTTTTTCTGCATTAAGGATCTGTAATAACTGGTTTTTTTTGTTTCTTAAATGAAAAGATTCTTTATTGATGGGCAGATAATTTTTCTGTGTTATTAAAATTAATGCCCCAGCCAAAGTTATGGCGGCAAAAAGTTTTATAAGATTTATTTGTAGGCGACGCTTCATTTATTCTCTCTTTCAATAACGGTAAGAACAAAAATACCATCCTTGAATCCCCCTTTTTCTATATGAAACTGTCTAAGTTCTGGGGTGGATAATAGGGCTGTAAACATATCATTGGCTTGATACCTTGGACCTTTAAATTTTAGGGATAAATCCATCGTAAAATAAGGTTTTGATCTGTATTTTATGGTTTTATCAATGACAGCCTTATCAAGTAAAGATAGCCCAACATATTTGGGACTATGGATTGCCCATTCTATTTTTTGAATATCCCAAAGATCAGAAATATATTTATCAACTATTTCAATAGGGGCCAAAGGTGTTTGAATTTCATCCGCTTGTTTATCAAACACATTTTGAATTTTTATAATAATCTTTCTGTAACTATCAGAATAATTATTGGGATAACCGTCGGGCATCCCACGGATGTTTTTTTCTATCGCAGTAATATCTTGTTTCAGCTGGGGAATGCCGGCCATAAAAGTTTTGAACGAGGAGGCAGAACCAAGAATATAAAGAAGGGAAAACCCAATAATACCAAGGGTTAACCCATTAATAAGGGTATGAAGAAACTCTTTCCTTTCTTTGTGTTTTAAAATATCGAATTGAAAAACAGATTTGGGTTTATGGGCAAAGATAACTTGTCCCAAGCAGGATAAAAAATGATTTCCCTGTGTGATATTTTTAAGCTTATGAAGCTGCTGAATATTGCTGGCATCCAGATGCGTATGAATTCTTGGATCCAAAGTTCTGTAATACTTAGAATCCCCCAGGCTGATGATATTTATATCTTTATCATCAATGCCACTTTCTTCCCTTTTTAAATACTCTATAAGGTTTCTGGTTTCATGCCCAATGGCTGTTTCCTGATTTACCTTTTTGATAGGGATAAGCCTTGATAGGTAAAATTGTTTATGGAGAAAGGCACACTGCCGAAGACCTAAATAATCATCGAAATAGGTTATAATCGTCAAGGGTTTTGCTTGCGGTGTTATTTTCAATAAAACCTGTGTTTCTATGGGAAGGGACCTGACTGAATCCAAAGGGTTTTCCAGATGATTGATATAACTTAGCCATAAAGCGTTGTCATTACTTAAATGGGCAACAGAAAATTGATAAATATCTTTGGTTTTTTTGTAATAAAGAACAGCGTTTGAATCGTTTTTATGCTCTGACTTTATGGTATTAATAATGCGATATTTATAATAAAAATTCGCGGGGGGAATTGTTTCTTCAAAAAACGATTGGTTTAGTGTGTCCAAAAGAATAACAATGGGACAGGTATAATGCTTAACAAGTAACTGACCAATCTTTGAATCATTTATCCCGTCCGGGTTTGGGAAAAAGGCATCAGCAATAATTTCCTTATCTTTTGTAAAAGAGATAAAGCAACCCTTGTCCGTAAGTGTAAAAATAAAGCCCTGTTTCATAAATTCATATTAATTATATTTTCGTATAAAGGATAGAATAACGCATATACCACCCAGATCAAGACAAAGCTTACAATTAAAATTAATACTGGTTGTAAGTAGGCCATAAATTTATTAAATAATCGTTCAGACTTTTCTGATAAATAATGGGATATATTTTTAAGAGCTGTTTCGAACGATCCTTCGGCCTCCCCCAAATAAACCATTTGAACCACAGCTGGGTCAAATTTTAGGCTTTGTAAGCCCAGACTTAAACTGTAACCATTGTCCAAAGAACTCAGTAGGGTATTTATTTTTGATGTTATGATTTTTGAAGGAAAAATATTTTTTATATCAACCAAGGCATCTTGCAAGTTTTTATTTGATTCCATCTGCAGTGACAGATTTTTAAAGAAATTTTCTTGGAAAAACCGCCAAAAAATAGATCCCAAAAAAGGAATTTTATAAAAAATATCATATTGAAATTTCAGTATTTTTATCAACTTAATAAACAAAAATGAAACGATAAATAATGTAAAACAAAAAAATCCTATTAAAAGGATATTATTTTCCTGCGTCAGAACTTCATGGACCCTAAAAACAAATTTGGTGGATAAACTTAACGAATAATCCTGGTTTTGTAACAGCATGGGTTTTACTTTTGGAACCAAAAATAAAATCAAAAACAAAAAGGTTGATAAGACAACTGCCAGGCATATAAGGGGGTATCGCACAGCGTTTATAATTTTTTCTTTATAGGCCTTTTTCCAGATAAAATAATTTTTAATAGATTCAAAGGCAAGGGCAAATTTTCCGGTTTGTTCCCCCGTCTTTATAAGGGATATAACCGTGGGATCAACCTTTTTAAAATTGGTGGATAAAATATCTGAAAGCAAGTAACCACGCTGGATACAAAAAGATATGTACTTGGAAAAAACAACCATTTTTTTACTGCTTGAGGGGGTGTCTAGCATATGAATGGCTTGCAACAAAGGAATTTTCAACTTACACATTGTTCCAAGATGCCTGAATAAATTAATGGAATCTTGTAAGCTAAGATCATAATCAAATTTTTTAAACCGGGACTCTTTCCAATTAATTAATCGCCCACCATTCTCTTTCACATAAGAATTTAATTCAGCAACATTTTCACAATTTAAGGACCCTTTATAAATTTTTCCGTCAGATTTAATTGCTTTATAATGTATAAACGGCATCTTTATATATCCAAGACTTTTTTGACTTCATCAAGGGTTGTTATCCCTTTTTCCAATAAATAATGGAAGTTTTCGGAATGCGTATTAACCGTTTGTTTTTTCTGTATATTTTTTTCTAAAAACCCTTGTTTTTTACAAATATTTTGCTGATTTGATGGGGTTTCAAATAAAACAATTTCTGACAAAGGAATACGCCCTTTGAATCCTGTTCCCCCACATTGGGGACACCCTGTGGGAACGTAACCATCCTGCGTTTTTATTTTGCACACAGCACATAATTTACGGACAAGGCGTTGGGCTGTTATGCTTGAAAGATTATCTGCCAGCTCTGCTTGGGATACCCCCAAATCCAAAAGTCTTTGTATGGCCCCCATGGCCGTATTTGTATGCAGGGTTGTAAAAACCTGATGTCCTGTCATGGCTGCCCGTATGGCCATTTGTGCCGATTCTTCATCCCGAATTTCCCCGATATAAATGATATCTGGGTCTTGACGTAAAATGGATCGAATGGCGTCTGCATAATTTATATAAGAATTTTCTGGAATTTCAGTCTGCCGAATTAAAGGAAGTTTGTATTCAACGGGTTGTTCCAATGTCATGATATTAACATCCAAGGAACTTATATCATTTAACAGTGCATACAGGGTTGTGGTTTTTCCAGATCCCGTAGGGCCTGTAATGATATTGATACCAGAAGGTCGTTTAATGGCTTTTTTTAACGTCTGTATGTGGGACGGCATAAATCCCAGCTCCCCCAAAGGTTTTAGCGATAATTGTTTGTCCAAGATTCTTATAACAATATTTTCCCCATGAATCGTGGGATGGCAAGAGGTCCTTAAATCAATTTCCCGATCACAAAAATATTTGGAAAATCGACCGCTTTGGGGTTTACGGGTTTCTGCAATATCCAAGCCTGAAATGATTTTAAGGCGCACGGATAAAGTCCCCCAAAAATTTTTATGTAAAGTTAGTTTTTGATTCAGAACACCGTCTATTCTGTAACGAATTCGGATATATAAATCCTCTGGTTCAAAATGAATGTCCGATGCCCTTAATTTAATGGCATCAAAAAGTAATGTATCGACCAGCCGGACAGCCGGATTATCGTAACTTAAATCTTCGGATTTGAAACTTGACTGATTAATTTCTTCTATAATCTTACCCAGGCTGAAATCATGTTCATAATAATTCCAAATTGCTTGGGATAAATCTGTTTCCCGGCCGGTTTTACAATGGATATTTTTGACGTCAGGAAAGGCAATACGGATTTGGTCCAAGGCCAATATATTTGATGGATCTGTGCTGGCAACTGTTAAGGTATCCCCTTCAAGAGATATAGGAATAATCTTAAATTTCTGGGCCATTTTCTTTGGAAAATAAGCCAATAAGTTTGGGTCAATAATGGCATGATTCAGATCAATTTGTTGGGAAAAGGTTTGTTCTGAAACAATGTCAAAAATCAAATCTTCCGAGCAAAACCCCAACTTTTGAATGGCTATTTTAATATCGATGCCCTGTTGTTGGCTTTCAATTTCAACAATTTTGGCCTGATCCTTTGAAAGGATATTTTTATTGATTAAAATATCTAACAAAGATTGATGTCGAAAACGATTTTCTGCGGCAACAACAGTCATACCTTACCCCTTTATAATGGGGCTGTTGCAAAAAGCGCATCGTGCAACAAGCCCATAATCTGACGCAAGATTACACTGTTATCCCTATGCAGGAAAGGTTCGTTAATAAAAAAAGGGGAAACTATTTTTTATCAACTTTTTTATCCAACCACTCTAAGGATTGATTGATGATATCAGGTCGTTTTCTGATGTAATGATCCATATCTTCTATTCTGAAATAAGTAATATTCATCCCTGATTTCTTGGCTTTTTGGACAAATGCATCAGAAGATTCAATATTTGGGTCTTGTCCCCCTGCAACAACAAGGTAGGGGGTTTTTATTTTTTGATAGTTTGGCTTTGGATATGTCAAGGCATCACTATGATACATATAAGTCATGCCCAAAAATTCCTTTTCATAAGTTGGGTTTTCCAAAGTCTTATCAAGGGCAAGATCCAGATCCTTTTCAGTTTTAGGAATACCTAAAGAAAAAGGGGCCCAACCAGGTAATATATCCAATAAATTCATCCACCAAGTAAATGAGTTTCTTATATTTTTAATGAATGGCCACAATTCTTTGCGCCACCCTAAATCCCCTGCGCCAGACCAATTAATTGTTGCCAGTGTTATATCAGAAAATATTTCTGTAAGAGGGCTGACTAAATCACCCCCTTCGGAAACACCTATAAAAATAAATTTACCGTTCCATCCGCGGGGTTGGGACTTTTTTAAATGTTCGATTACAGCAATATGATCTGATAGACGTTGTGTTCGGGTGTAATGCTGCATAAAAAGATCCTTATTAATGTCAGCACCACGTACACCCCACTGTTCAATGGTTAATACAGCAAAACTTCTTTCCAAGAGTTCTTTTAAAAAATAACGATGTACATGAATAATACTGGAAACAGATTCTTTGGTGGAAGATCCCCCACAAAGAATAACAATTGGAAATGTTTTTGTTTTAGGCTTACTTACATAATAAGTGATATCTGGAGATTTTGGGTTTTTTCTTGGGGCCACACCTATAGAGGATGAAGGAATATCATAATTCATAGATTGTATTTCTTCATAACTTTTAAATTTATAAGGCGTTATTTCCGCCATGCAAATCCAGGGAGCCAGGCACAATAGTATTGTATATTTCATTTTTATCCTTTTTTAATGAATATACATAAAAATTATTGAAAAACAATAACAATATGTTATATATCAATAAATAGTTATTGTTTATAGGAGGGTATTAAATGAAAAATATACAAAAATTAAGTCGGATTTTAAAATACGTATTGTATGGGTGGGCAACCGCAAATGTGGCCTTGCCCTTTTTTATTTTTGCAAATGGAAAGGTCATGAAAAATTTAAGTTTTATGGTGGGGTTTGATAAAAATAACCATCACAATACTTTGCCCTTTGATGTGGATAAATACTTAAGTTTTACGACAGGCCATAAATTTTTGGTGGCGCTATCGGCAATGCCTTCTGAAATTGCTTATTCTATTGCTTTGATTTTCGCGGCAAAACTTTTTGAATGCTATGAAAAGGGAAATTACTTTTCAGTAGAAAGTGCCAAAAAATTTGGCAATATTGGCAAGTTTTTTATTTTATCCGTTTTAATAAGTTATCCCCAAGAATTGTTATTTACCTTTATATCAACAATGAAAGAACCTGTTGGCCAGCGTCTTATTCGGATCACAGCATCCAACCATGATGTGACAGCGATTGCGATGGCCTTGATGATCATTGTTGTTGGGTGGGTGATGAAAGAGGCGGTTCAGTTAAAGAAAGACCAAGACCTAACGGTGTAGAAAATTGACTTAATGCTGATGCCTAGCACCATCATTAATTGAATTTTCTATATAAAAAGGGCAGAACACTTATTTGCAAGGTTTGCCAGTGTATAGGCTCCGTTATTAACTTAGCTCTTTAGATATTATGGTAATTAAAGGAAAAAGAATATGAACATTATCGTGAACTTGGATGTCATGATGGCAAAGCGAAAAATGCGATCAATTGATCTGGCCAAAAAAGTGGGCATCACGGAGCAGAATTTATCCATATTAAAAACCGGGCGGGCAAAGGCCATTCGGTTCAGTACATTGGAAGCCATTTGCAAGGCCTTGGGTTGTCAACCAGGGGATATATTGGCATATAAGGAAGGTTAATATCCATCCCCTAAATGTTTTTAAGGGATTAAATTAACCTATTAATACCTGCAACGACAATTGCTTTTTGTTCGTCACTTTTTAAACAACGCGCAAGTATAGGGTATGCGTGATCTCTTGCATATTTTCTAAAAACGGGACTTTCAGGCGCATCCCTATTTAGTTTTTCAAAACTAAAAACCCCCTTCATTCCTGTTAAGAAAGGGTTTCTTAAATCTTCTTCAGAAAGTTCTGTGAAAAATTCCAGGAAGTAAAAGAACGGGGTTTCACCATCATCACCAACTGTTCTGGTTTCATCAATAATGCAAATTTTTTGACGCCAAACATTTTCTTTATCTAAATCAAAAATGGGACAAACCATAGAGTCGTCTATAAGGGGAGGTACTGTAAAATGGTCTGTTCCCCTTTCTGTGATTTTTCTTAATAAATCAATATCCTCTATACACCCTAGCGCCCAAGTACGTCCATTTACTTCAGTACTTCCTGTGAAAGCTGCCATAACCTGGTCTTTGGTTATTCCCATCAAAGAAGGCATGACAGAAACTTCTTCTTTTGTAAAAGTTGGAAAGTCTGTAATTAGTCTGTTAGCAGAAGGATTGCCCGATACTTCAACATCACAGCTTGCCGCAAATAAGTAGGGGGGATAGGTCAGGATAAACAATAGTAACACTTTATACATCTAAAATTCCTCTTAAATATATAATAAGTTTTAAAAAAATAAAGTCAATTAACTATCCATGAACGGCGGCAATGAAATGCTTTAAAGCCTGGGTGCGGTGGCTGATTTTTTGTTTTTCAGCGGCTGTCATTTCGGCAAAAGTTTTCTTTGATCCTGTGGGTAAGAAAATCGGATCATATCCAAATTTCATGGGACCCCTTCCAGGGTTAAGAAGCTGTCTCTTATACACATCTCCGAGCCCACGAGACCGTACTAGATCTCGT